>JBJMIP010000130.1:0-9517 GCA_045806825.1 Marmoricola sp. | reverse complement strand
GACGATGCCGGCCTCCGCCTCGGTGGACTCGAGCTCGGCCTCGAACTGGGCGGCGGTCTGCGCGGCGGCGACGTTGACGACCTGGACGTCGGCGTCGTCGACGAGCGTGACGCCCTGCGGCAGCGTGATCTCGCCGGCGGTGATCATGGTGCCGGCCACGACGCCCTCGACCGAGACCTCGATCGACTCGGGCACGTGGGTGGCCTCGGCCTCGACGTTGATCTCGCCGTGCTCGAGGGTGACGAGGGTGTCGGCCGCGGCCTCGCCGACGGTAACGACGGGGATCGCGACGGAGACCTTCTCGCCCGCCTTCACCGCGACGAAGTCGATGTGCTCGATGACGCGGTGGATGTGGTCGACCTGGACCTGCTTGGTCAGCGCGAGCTGGGTCTGGCCCTCGATGTCGAGCTCGAGGAGGGCGTTCTGCCCGTGGTGCTTGAGCGCCATCATGGTCGCGTGGCCCGGCAGGGTCACGTGCAGCGCGTCGGCGCCGTGGCCGTAGACGACGGCGGGGATCTTGTTCTCGCGACGGATCCGGCGGGCAGCGCCCTTGCCGAACTCGGTCCGCTTCTCGGCGGTGATCTTCTCGCTGGTCATGCTCGCTCCTGAGGGTGGTGGAAGTTCATGGTCGGCCGCGCCCGGCCGAAGGACTCCGACGAACACAGGACGCCGCGACCCTCAGGGCACGCGGCGTCTTCAGCCAGCCCTGTCGATCACGGAGTCCCTGTGTCAGTGGGGCTCCCTCGCCGAGGCAACTGAGACAGTCTAGGGTCCGCTCCCCGACGGGCAGAAATCGGCGCGGTGCGGACCCGGACCGCATCCGGTCTCGACACGCTCCGATCAGGCGTGGCCGTCGAACATCTTGGTCACGGAGCCGTCCTCGAAGACCTCGCGGATGGCCTGGGCGAGCATCGGCGCGATCGACAGGGTGGTCAGCTTGTCGAACTGCTTCTCGTCCGGCACGGGCAGCGTGTCGGTGATGATGACCTCGACCGCGGGGCTGTTCTTGAGCCGGTCGACCGCAGGGTCGGAGAGGATCGCGTGCGTGGCGGCGAGGATCACGCCGGCGGCACCGGCGGACATGAGCGCGTCGGCGGCCTTCACGATGGTGCCGCCGGTGTCGATGATGTCGTCGGTCAGCACGCAGATCTTGCCGGTGACGTCACCGACGACCCGGTTGGCGACGACGGTGTTCGCCTGGTTGATGTCCCGGGTCTTGTGGATGAAGGCCAGCGGCACGCCACCGAGGCGTTCGGACCAGCGCTCGGCGACCTTGATCCGGCCGGCGTCCGGCGAGACCACGGCCAGCGGCTGGTTGCCGTACTTGTCCTTGATGTAGTCGGCGAGGATCGGCAGCGCCATCAGGTGGTCGACGGGTCCGTCGAAGAAGCCCTGGAGCTGGTCGGCGTGCAGGTCGACGGTGATGATGCGGTCGGCGCCAGCGGTCTTGAACAGGTCCGCCATCAGCCGCGCCGAGATCGGCTCGCGACCACGGTGCTTCTTGTCCTGCCGGCTGTAGCCCCAGAACGGCATCACGACGGTGATCCGCTTGGCCGAGGCACGCTTGAGCGCGTCGACCATGATCAGGTGCTCCATGATCCACTCGTTCACCGGAGCGGTGTGGCTCTGGATCACGAAGGCGTCGCACCCGCGGACGGACTCCTCGTAGCGGATGTAGATCTCCGAGTTCGCGAACTCGTACGCCGAGGTCGGCACCAGGGGCGTTCCGAGGGTCTCAGCCACCTCGGCGGCCAGCTCGGGGTGCGCTCGGCCGCTGAAGACCATCAGGTTCTTCTCGGTGGCTTTCTTCATACCGCTCACGCTGCGCTGCTCCTCAAGGCGTGTGGCCCCGGCGATCAGGTCCGGTCGGGTCGATTCTCACTCACCGGTGGCCGGGTCGGAAACTTCCGGGGTCGCCGTGCCAGCATCTGGACGAACTTCCGCTCCCGCGGCGGCGGCGGCCTTGGCCTGGTCGGTCCCGGGGCGCTTGGCCTGGGCCCACTCGTCGTAGTGCCGCTGCGGTCCGCTGGTCACCGCCAGGGCACCGGGCGGCACGTTGCGCCGGATCACGCTGCCCGCCCCGGTGGAAGCGCCGTCGCCCACGGTGACCGGCGCGACGAAGGTGTTGTTGCTGGCCGTCTTGGCGTAGGCGCCGATCGTGGTGCGGTGCTTGGCGACCCCGTCGTAGTTGGCGAAGACCGTGCCGGCACCGATGTTCGCGCCCTCGCCGATGGTCGCGTCGCCGACGTAGGACAGGTGCGGGACCTTGGCGCGCTCACCGATCTGGGCGTTCTTCGTCTCCACGAAGGCGCCGATCTTTCCGCCGGCGCCGAGCTCGGTCCCAGGGCGCAGGTAGGAGAACGGTCCGACGTTCGCGCCGTCACCGATCACCGCCAGCTCGCCGTGGGTGCGGACGACGTTCGCGCCGGCACCCACCTCGACGTCGCGCAGGGTGCAGTCCGGACCGATCACGGCGTCCTCGGCCACGACGGTGGTGCCGAGCAGCTGGACGCCAGGCAGGATCGTCACGTCCGCCGCGAGCTTCACGTCGGCGTCGATCCAGGTGCTGGAGGGGTCGATGATCGTGACCCCCTCGCGCATCCAGCGATCGAGGATCCGGCGGTTCATCTCGGCCGCGAGCACCGCCAGCTGGGCCCGGTCGTTGACGCCCTCGGTCTGCATCACGTCGGCGAGCGTGAACGCGCCGACGCTGAGGCCGTCGGCGCGGGCCAGCGAGACGGTGTCGGTCAGGTAGTACTCGCCGTTCGCGTTCTGGTTGCCGATCCGCGGCAGCACGCCGTCGAGGAACTCCGCGTCGAAGGCGAGGATGCCGCTGTTGATCTCCGCGATCGCGGCCTGTTCCCGGGTCGCGTCCTTCTGCTCGACGATGGCCTCGACACCGCCGTCGGTCGCCCGGACGATCCGGCCGTAGCCGTGCGGCTCGGCGACCACGCCGGTGAGGATCGTGATCACGTGCGAGCTGTCGCGGTGGAACTCGACGAACGCGCGCAGGCTGGCGCCCTCGAGCAGCGGGGTGTCGCCGTACGCGACGACGACGGTGCCGGAACGGTGCTCGGCAGGCAGGGCCTCCCACGCCATCCGGACCGCGTGCCCGGTGCCCTCCTGGGTGTCCTGGACCGCGAGCAGCACGTCAGGAGCGAGCTCGTTGATGTGCGCGGAGACCTGCTCGCGCTGGTTGCCGACGACCGCGACGATCCGGGTCGGCTCGAGCGCAGATGCCGCGTGCAGGACGTGCCCGATCATGCTGCGCCCGGCGATCTGGTGCAGCACCTTCATGGTCTTCGACTTCATCCGGGTGCCGCCACCGGCGGCCAGGACGATGACCGTGAGGTCTGTGGACACGGGGCCTCCTTGCTCTCGGGACGACCCTACCCAAGCCGGCTCGGCAGAGGCGTCGCTCAGTGCCAGGTCTTCATCGCCACCGTGCCCGACCAGCCGGTCAGGGGCTTGCCCTGGGAGTCCGTAGCCCGAACCCGCGCGTAGTAGGTGGTGCTCGCTCTCAGGTTGAAGAACTGCACCAGCGGCTCGGAGGTGCCTCGCGACCTGAAGCCTGCGAAGCTCGGGGTCGACGACAGCTGGTACTCGTACCGGGGGGCCTTCTCGTAGGTCGCACTGCGGATGACGAGGTCGCTCTGGCTCGCGTTCCACAACCGCAAGCCGCTGACCGTCCCGGGCCGTGCCGGGAACACGGCGGTCGCAGCGGTCGTCTGGGTGAGGTTCTGGCCACGCACTGCGGCGTAGTACTTCTTGCCGGGCGTCAGCCCCCGGTACGTCGCGAACCGGCCGTCGACGTACCGGATCTTCGCGTTCGACATGGTCGGCGAGGTCGAGATGGCGATCCGGAAACGGGTGGCTCCTGCGAGCGGGTTCCAGGACCAGCGCATCCAGTCGCGGCCACCCTGGGTGGCGGCGAAATTGGTGGGGCGACTGTCGAAGTAGAGATCTGCATTCCCGAAGACCCCGTCGTCACCGACCGCCTGCTCCTGGGTGCAGAGCTGGAGCAGGTTCGGGCCCCACGCGCAGACCTTGTACGTCCCCGGGGGTACGTGCGCGAACACGTAGTTGCCAGCGGCATCGGTCGTCGTGTGGAAGAAGGCGCCCTCACTGGTGGCATTGACCTGACCTCCGACCAGCGGCCTGACGTTGTCGACTCCCACGGAGCCGGAGATCTGGCCACCGCGGACCAGGCTGGCGTCGACCCCGCTCACGCCGCCAGGCGTCTGGACGTCAACCGCGTTGCCGTACCGGTTCCCGTCGCCCTGGTCCTGGGCCAGACCGTTCCAGCACTGGTGGACGTACTCCGTGCTCTCGAAGCACACCACCACCCGGCTCAGCGAGGGCTGCAGCGTGTAGTGGCCGGACGCGTCGGTGACGGTCTCGCCGGCCGGGCTCTGCTTGCCGGAGTCGGAGACCAGGGAGTACGCCCTGACCGGGATCCCGACCCGGGCCAGGCCGTAGGCAGTCACCGTCCCGGAGATGTCGCCGGTGGCGCCGTCCGCAGGAGCGGCGACGTACAGGGCCGGCGCGACGAGGACAGCGATGAGCAGAGCGAGCTTCCCGAGCATGGGCAGATCCTATGTCGGGCATTCCGGGCGCAGGCCCGGAACGCCTTCCCACGCCATGACCCGCCGCAGTCCCCTCCCGCGCGCGTTCTCTAGGCTCGACCCATGCCCCAGACCGTTGCCGACCGACTGCTCGATGCCCAGATCGCCTGGCTGGTGGGCCAACTGACTGGTCCGGGGTTGCCCGACCTGCTCGCCCAGGACGTCGACGTGCTGCTCGCCATCGGCTCGCGGATCACCGTGAACGAGCTCGTCGACGCCGAGGACGTCAAGAAGATCGCCCGGCTGATCGCGACCACCGTCCCGGCGAGCACGCTGGTCGAGACCGCCGCGGACGTCGTGTACGACGGCCCGGCTGAGACGTTCACGCTGTCCGACCTGATCGACCGCGAGCACGTCGCGAGCCTGGCCGACGAGGCGCTCGGCAACGTCGAGCTCGTCGAGAAGCTGCTCGACGACCTCACCCGCAGCCCGCTGGTCGCCACCCTGGCCTCGCGCTTCGTCGGGCGGATCGTCAACGACGTCGTCCAGATGAACCAGGCCGTCGCGGACAAGATCCCGGGCGTCGGCTCGCTCGTCTCGTTCGGCACCAAGGCGGCCGGCAGCGTCCTCGGAGCGGCCGACAAGTCGCTGCAGCAGGTGCTCGGGGACACCGCCGGCAAGGGCGCCAGCTTCGCGATGCGCCGCCTGAACAAGGTCGTCGTCGAGACGCTCAAGGACCCGACGACCCGCGACGCGGTGCTCGAGGTCTACGACCTGTACGCCGACGAGCCGGTCGCCCGCGCCCGGGACATCGGCACCCGGCAGGACGCCCAGCGCGTGGCCGGGCTGATCCAGGACATCGTCATCGCCGGCGCCCCCACCGAGCCGGTGTCCGCGCTGGTGGACGCGCTCATCGACGGCTTCTTCCGGGTCTACGGCGAGACCCCGGCGGCCGAGCTGGTCAGCGACCTCGGCCTGACCCGCGACGACCTGGTCGAGCACGCGGTCGCCGTCGTACCGCGGCTGCTCGCCAACGCGCACGCAAAGGGTGAGCTCGAGCCGCTGCTGCGCGAGCGCCTCGGGCCGTTCTTCTCCTCGCCCGAGGTCGCGGCCATCCTGGCCTGAACCGCCGTACGATCGGCCCATGGCGCAGGGCGGTCAGCAAGGGGTGCGACTGGCTGAGCTGGTCGCGTCCCTCTCGCTGGGCATCGACCTCGGCTTCAGCCAGCCGATGGAGCACGTGCTGCGCCAGTGCCTGATCGCGTTGCGGCTCGCTGAACGGGTCGGCGTCGACGAGGACACCCGGGCCTCGGTCTACTACGCGGCGCTGCTGGTCAACGTCGGCTGCCACTCCGACGCGCACGAGCAGGCGAAGTGGTTCGGTGACGACCTGGAGATGAAGAGCGACAAGTACGTCTACGGCCTGCGCGGCCTGCGCGGAGCGGTCGCGATGCTCAGCCGGATCGGCTCCGGGAGCGACACGACGATCGGCAAGATGCGTGTCAGGATGGAGTTCGCGACGTCGGGCTACAAGGACGTCGACGACATGATCTCCAATCACGCGGCACTGGCCGGCCAGCTCGCCGGCGACCTGGCCCTCCCGCCCGAGACGCAGCGTGCGCTCGGGTCCTCCTACGAGATGTGGGACGGCCGCGGGTGGCCGGGCGAGCTCGAGGGCGAGGCCATTCCCGTTTCCTCCCGGATCGCGACGTTGAGCGAGTACATCGAGGTCGCGCACCGGGTGCACGGACTCGAAGCCGCCTGCGACCTGGTCCGCCGGCACCGCGGCAAGCAGTTCGACCCGGCGATCGCCGACGTGTTCCTGGACTCGGCCGAGCTGGTCGTCGCCGACCTGGACACGGTCGACAGCTGGGAAGCCGTGATCGAGGCCGAGCCGAGTCTCGGGCTGCGGCTCGACGATGCCGCTTTCGACAGCGCACTCACCGCGATCGCCGACTTCGTCGACCTGAAGTCGCCGTACACGCTCGGGCACTCGCGCGCGCTCGCCGAGCTGGTCAACGCTGCGGCGGTGAACCTCGGCCTCGCCGAGGCGGACGTCACGCTCGTCCGGCGTACGGCGCTGGTGCACGGGTTCGGCAAGCTCGGTGTCTCCAACGCGATCCTCGACAAGGCGACGCCGCTGGGAGCCGGCGAGCGCGAGCGGGTGCGGATGATCCCGTTCGTGACCCACCGGATGCTGCGCCAGTCCCCCGCGCTCTCGCCACTCGGCGCGATCGCGCTGCAGCACGCCGAGCGGCTCGACGGGTCCGGCCATCCCAACGGACTGTCGGGCGCGATGATCTCGCGCGAGGCTCGGCTGCTCGGGGCGGCCGACGTCTACCAGTCGCTCCGCGAACCGCGCGCGCACCGCGAGGCCCTGTCCGCCGAGGAGGCCGCCGCGCGTCTGCGCGCCGACGTCCGCGCCGGCCGCCTGGACGCGGACTGCGTCGAGGCGGTGCTGGCCGCAGCGGGGCACCGGGTCTCCAAGCGATCCGCCGGTCCGGCCGGCCTCACCGCTCGCGAGGTCGACGTGCTCCGGCTGATCGCCCGCGGCCTGTCGACCAAGGACGTCGCCGAACGACTGGTGATCTCACGCAAGACCGTCAGCAATCACGTCGAGCACATCTACACCAAGATCGGCGCCTCGAACCGGGCCACCGCGGCGCTGTTCGCGACGCAGCACGGCCTCCTCGCAACCGAGGAGACCGTGCCGGCCTGAGCTACTGGGCCCCCGCCATCGCGGCCATGTTGGCCTCGATGACGGCGTTGACCGCAGCCGCCTGGTGCTCGGGGCTGATGAAGAGCACCTCGGTCCCCGGCTCGATGACCGGGGTGTGGCCGGGCTCGACGTAGAAGGCGTCACCCGTGCTGAACACCTCGACGCTGCCGTCGACGTGGGTGAACGTCACCGTTCCGCCGACGACGTAGCCCCAGTGCGGGCAGGTGCACATGTCGTCGGGCAGTCCCTTGAGCAAGGGGGCGAGCTCGCCGCGCTCGCGGAAGCTCAGGAAGGCGAACTCGTAGCCGGAGCTCACCTCGTGGCTGATGGTGCCGATCCCGATGTCCTGCTGCTCGGCCGCGCTGGCCCTGGAAACCTTGGGCATGTCGTGCTCCTTTCGGTTGGGAAGCTGTTTCAGGTGCTTCCCAACCTAGGAACGACGTCGGCCGCGAGCATGGGGCGATCACCCCATCTATCTCCGCTCTGTCGAAGGTCGTGGCGTCAGGCCATCTCGGGCACGTGCAGGTGGGCGTAGGCGAGGTCGAACTCGTGGACGTCGACGACGGTGCCGCCCGCCTCCATCGCGGTCCGGTTGCGCAGCTCGTCGGCGTTGGTCCGGCTGGCAGCCATCGCAGCCCTGGACTCCCACCCGCTCGTCACGCAGGCCAGTCCGTCGTACCGGTTCACCAGCAGGCTGGCGCTGCAGAAGCCGGCGGTCTGCTCGAGGCTCGGCAGGATCGCGAACCGGAAGGTGTCGACCATGATGTTGAGGTCTCCTTGGATCCAGCTGACCCGACAGCAGGCGCCGTGGTTGCTGCGGTGCATCACCGCGATCTCCCACTCGTCGACCTGCATCGAGCCGCCGAGGACCTCGCGGCCGCGCTCGCGGAGCCCTCGCAGCGCGACGTCGCTGACCACCATCGTCGCCTCGTCGGTCCAGGAGCTGGTGGCGATGCACTGCCCGCTCTCCCGGTCGACCAGGTAGGAAAGGCCGCGGCAGCCCTCCGTCGCGCCGAGCATCGGCCCGGCTTCCTTCTCGATGAACTTGATGCCCGCGTCGACGTTGCCGGGCCTCCCGTGGAACGTCGTGGAGCGTGCGTGCACGGCCCACTCCTCTCTGGGGCGGGGCAGTGCCCGACCGGCACTGCCGGAGGTTCCCTGCTTACTCCCCTACTGGCGAGTCAGCCAGAGGCAGGAGGTCCCGGATCGGTCTCGGAGAAATTCGGGCCCCGCAAGCAACCTGCCGAACCGGTACGACGTCCTAGGTTTCGACTGGCGCCGCCGGGGCGCCCATCTCGGTAACGGAGCACACCATGAAGCGTCGCAACCTCGTCCTTCTCACCACCCTCCCGCTTGCCGCCGCCGTCCTGGTGGCCTCGCCCACGACGGCTGCCGTGCCGCAGTGCAACGGGCTGGACGCGACGATCGTCGGCACCAACGGGGCCGACCACCTGACCGGTACCGACGGGCCCGACGTCGTCGTGCTCGGTAGCGGCGCCGACACGTTCATCGCCAAGGGTGGCGACGATGTCATCTGCGGCGGCAGCGGTGCGGACGTGATCTACCCCGGCGCCGGGAACGACACCGTCTTCGGGGAGACCGGCAGCGACCGGATCGTCGGCAGCGGTGGCAACGACACCTTGAACGGCGGTGGCGACGTCCGCGACACGCTCAGCTACAGCGACTCGGGCGCCAAGCACCTGCGCCTCGACCTGCGCATCAAGAAGGCGACGAAGGATGGCGGCAGCGACACCTTCACCGGTTTCGCGCGCTACACCGGTACGACCGGCGCGGACACGTTGATCGGGACCACCACGGACGACTACCTGCGCGGAAACGGTGGCGACGACATCATCTGGGGCTTCGGTGGCAACGACCACCTCCTCGTCGACCGGGGCGCGCCCGTGGTCCACGCCGGCGACGGGAACGACGGGGTCTCCGCGAACCGGACCGTCGGTGCCCGGATCGACCTCGGTAGCGGCACGGACACGCTCCTGTTCACCCAGCCGGGCGCGGGCAACCGGTGGTCCGGTGGAGCCGGCGTCGACACGCTGAGGGCGCACGGGACCCGGATGGAGATCAACCTCAACCAGAGCTTCGTCCGCGTCTACCTGTCCGGTGCGCGCTCGTCCGAGGCCGGCTTCGAGAACGTCGACGGCACCTACTCGGCCGACCGGATCGTCGGCAACGGCGTGGCGAACCGCCTGCGCAGCAACGGCGACCGGGGCACCCT
>JBJMIP010000129.1:0-6262 GCA_045806825.1 Marmoricola sp. | reverse complement strand
TCCAGAAGTAGACGGTGACCTCGGGGACCTTGTTGAGCATGGTCCCGGCGATGTGGCGGGTCTGGGTGTCCGCACTCATGCCTGGACCCCCGCTCCGACGGTGCTGACCGGGATGCCGTGGTGGCGGAGCCGGGCCTGCAGGTCCTGGTGGAGCCAGCGGGCGATGGTGTGCGTGGTCACGGAAAGGATCACCTCGTCGAACGGTTCGTTGAACAGGACGTCCTCGATGGCGTCCATCGGGTCGTGGCGAACCGAGACCGTGCCGATCACCGGTCCGCCGGCCGCGGCCTCGAGCTGGGGCAGTGCGGCGCGCAGCAGCTGTTCCGCGGCGGCGGCCTTCTCGTGCCGCTCGGGGTGCAGCAGGTGGATCTCGGAGGCCGCCGGGTTCGGGACGACGACCCGGAACTGGGTCGGTCCTTGGTCGGCGCGATGACGGATCGCCTCCAGGAGCTCGGGCGATGTCGTCGCACCCTCCTCGACGACCAACACTCGCTTCAGCTGTTCGTTGCTCACGCTGTTCCTCTCGGGTTCTGCGCGACCGACCTTCGATCGGCCGTCCAGCGGGACCAGAGTCGCGGAGCGTTCCTGACTCCTGCCTGACTGGATCGCTTCGGGCGGCGAAGGTCCCCCGTGCCCGGACCGTTCGGCCCTGCTCGGAGGCCCCGCTCGTGTTCGACGTTGGTCTGGGCACGCAGAGCCGAGGAGAACCCATGACCATCGAAGTAGTTCGTGAAGCGGCAGACGTCCTCCTGGCTGACGGCACCATCGCGACCGTGAGGGAGGCGACCACCGCGGACCACGATGCTTTGCTCGAGCTGCACGCACGGGTCAGCGACGAGTCCTTGCGGCTGCGGTTCTTCGCCACGGCCCGCGACGCTGGCCGGACCTACGCGGAGCACCTGGCAGCCGGCGATGGGAGCGCGCTGGTCCTGGTCGCGGAGTCGCGCGGATCCCTCCTCGGAGTCGCCTCCGCGGAGATCGACCCGCAGTGCCCCGAGGAAGCCGAGGTTGCGTTCCTGGTTGCGGACGACGCACACGGGCGCGGTGTCGGCACTCTGCTTCTCGAGCACCTGGTCGACGCTGCCAGGTTGCGTCGGATCCGCCGGTTCACCGCAGACGTCCTGGTCGAGAACCAGGCGATGCTGGCGGTGTTCGCCGACGCCGGCTTCCCCGCAGCCAAGCACGTGGCTGACGGCGTCGTGACCTGGGAGATCGCCACCGGTCCGAGCGAGGACGCGTTGCTCGCCGCAGATCACCGGGAGAGCACCGCCGAGCGCCGTTCGCTGCGTCCGATGCTCTACCCCAGGTCGGTCGCAGTCGCAGGAGTGCGTCGCGAGGGCGGGGGCATCGGGCACGCGGTCCTCACCTCGATCCTGCGCGGCAGCTTCACCGGCGACCTCTGGGTCATCCACCCGGCCGCAGAGCACGTGATCGGTGTACCGGCTTGCCGGGACCTCGCTTCCGTTCCCGGTCACATCGACGTCCTGGTGGTGGCCGTCCCGGCGTCGGAGGTCGTCGAGCTCGTCGCCGATGCCGCGACCCGGGGAGTGTCGACGGTGGTGGTGATCTCTTCGGGCTTCAGCGAGCTCGGCGCGGCCGGGGCTCATGTGCAGCGCGCGATCCTGCGTCTCGCTCGGGAGCACGACATGCGCGTGCTCGGTCCGAACTGCCTGGGTCTGCTCTGCAACGACCCTGCCATCCGTCTCAACGCGACGTTCAGCTCCTCGGTCCCCAGGGCCGGCGGTCTCGCCGTCGGTTCGCAGTCCGGGGGAGTGGGGATCGCTCTGCTCGACCTCGCGCGCGACCGTGGGCTCGGTGTCCACTCCTTCCTCTCCCTGGGCAACCAGTCCGACATCTCCGGCACCGACCTCCTGGCTGCCTGGTACGACGATCCGAAGGTGACGGCCGGAGCCCTCTACCTCGAAGAGCTGGGGCAACCCTGGAAGTTCGCGAGGGTCGCGCGGCGGTTCAGCGAGCGCAAGCCGCTCCTGGCGGTCGTGGGCGGTCGATCGCAAGGAGGTGCCCGCGGCGGTGCGTCCCACACCGCGTCCACCGCGACGCCGGCGGTGGCAGTCGACGCGCTCTTCTCGCAGGCGGGGGTGATCCGCTGCAGCAGCGCGGCCGAGCTGACCCGCACCGCTGACCTGCTCAGCTCGCAGCCGCTGCCCCGGGGCAGCCGGGTCGGCATCGTGAGCAACGCCGGGGGCATCGGGATCCTGGCGGCCGATGCGGCCGATGCCGTCGGTCTGCAGGTTCCTCAGCTGAGCCCAGGGACCCAGGCCGAGATCGCCCGCCACGTGACCGGCACGATCGGCGTCGGCAACCCCGTCGACCTGGGCGCCGGGGCAGGCGCGGAGGCCGTGCAAGGTGCGGTCGGCGCGCTGCTGCGTACCGGAGAGGTCGACGCAGTCCTGGTCGCGATCGTCGCCACCAGCGTCGCGGATGCACGTCCGGCGGTCGTGGCCGTGGACGAGGTCACCCGGAAGGCCCGCTCCGAGGGCTGCTCAGCGCCGGTGCTGCTGGTGACGATGGGTGGACTCGATCCCGATCCGACGTCGGTCGACGCGGTGACGCTGTTCGACAACCCCGAGGACGCCGCGCAGTCGTTGGCTCTCGCCTGGCGCTACGCCGATTGGCGCGCCACCGCGCGCGACCCTTGGGTCCCGCGGGACGAAGCACGTGCCGACACGGCTCGGGACCTCGCTGCCCAGCTGGCTCGTGACGGCTCCGCGCGGTGGTTGGAACCCGCGGACATCGACGGGTTGCTCGGCAGCTACGGAATCAGCACCTACGGGCGAACGGTCAGGGGTGCCGACGCCGCGGCAGCAGCCGCGAACGAGCTCGGCTTCCCGGTGGCGGTCAAGGTCGCCGCGCCCGAGGTCGTCCACAAGACCGACCGCGGGCTCGTCAGGCTCGGTCTGACCACGTCGACGCAGGTGGCAGATGCCGTCGGGAGCTTCGGGGCCGAGCTCAGCAGTCCGGACGTCGCGGTCCTCGTCCAGCCCGAACGATCGGGTGTCGAGCTCGCACTGGGCCTGACGCGGCACCCGACCTTCGGCCCGCTCGTGATGGTCGCCGCCGGCGGGGTGAGGACCGACCTGCTTGACGACCGCGCCTTCCTGGTCCCGCCGCTGACGCGTCGCGATGCCAACCGCGCGCTGCGGTCCCTGCGGATCTGGCCGGCCCTGGTCGGCTACCGCGGAGCCGAACCGGTCGACGTCGGGGCCCTCGAGGACCTGGTCCTCCAGCTCGGTCAGATCGCCCGTGAGCTTCCCGAGGTCACCGAGCTGGATCTAAATCCCGCGCTGGCGACGCCCGAGGGCGCCGTGCTGGTGGACGTGAAGGTGCGGATCGCCCCTGCGCCGCCCCGCTCCAGCTCGCCGCCACGGCAGCTCACCCCGGTGGCCGTTGGCCAGTCGGATGATGACCCTTCGACCCTCGACCTGGGGACCAACGACTCGAGAACCTAGCGTCGAAGGACGGCACGATGGGGTTCGTACCGGAAGGACTAGGAGAATCCGATGGGTAACGCGCACGAGCTGGACCTGCAGGAGTGCCTGCGGCTGCTGAAGTCCGGCGTCTTCGGGCGGGTGGCGTTCACGATCCCGACCGGACCGCAGATCGTGCCCGTCAACTACTCCGTGGTGAACGACCTGATCGTCTTCCGGACCACCCCGTACAGCACACTCGGCACCTATGGGCGCGACGCCCAGATGGCTTTCGAGGTCGATCACGTGGACTACGAGTACGCAAGCGGCTGGAGCGTGGTGGCGCGAGGCCAGGGTGACGCCATCACCGACGCGCGCGAGCTGGACGAGATCACCTCGAGCTGGATCCCACGCCCGTGGGCGTCGGGCCAGCGCAACGCCTACTTCGGGCTGCGCTGGTCGGAGCTGACCGGCCGGCGGATCGGCGGAGCCCTCGATCCGCGGCGCGACCTGCCGGTGGATCGCCGGGTGTCGCCGCTCTGACCGACGAACCCCGCGGGTCCTCGCGCGGTGAGCGCCGGATCCAGGCATTCCCGCGCCGGCCCGCCGTGGTTACGCGCAGGGTGCGCCGAGGTCGACCACCTGATCCATCCGGTCGAGCCCGACGTCGCTGTGGCTGAGCCAGACCACGGTCCGGTCACCCGCCGAGTCGAGCAGGTCCTGCGCCACGGCCTCAGCGGTCTGGCGATCCAGGTGCGCCACCGGCTCGTCCAGCACCAGCACCGGCTGATCGGCCAGTAGTGCGCGGGCGAGGCCGAGGCGGGCACGCTCGCCGCCGGAGAGCTGCGCGTGACCGTCGCCGACGAGCGTGTGCAGTCCCTGGGGCAGTGCGTCCACCCAGGTCCCGAGGTGTGCAGCCCCGAGCGCGGTCCTGACCTCGACGTCTGTCGCTCCCGGACGGGCGAACCGCACGTTCTCGGCGACGGTGGAGGCAAAGATGTGCGGGTCGTCGTCGACGAAGCCGATCCGTTCCCGGACGGTGTCCAGGCCCAGGTCCGCCAGACCGACCCCGCCGAGGGTGACCGAGCCGTCCAACGGGTCGATGAAGCGCACCAGCGTGGCGGCCAGGGTGCTCTTGCCGGACCCGCTCGGCCCGACGACCGCGACCTTGGCGCCTTCGGCGATCCCGACATCCAGATCGGTGAGGACCGGTCGGCCCACCCACCCGAGGCTCAAGCGCTCACCGCTCAGGTCGCAGTGAGCCGAGGCGGGGCGGCTGCGGACCGGTTCGGTGACGGCTGGCGGCATTGCGGCGTACGACGCCAGTCTCGCCTCTGCCCGGCGGACGCGACCGGCCAGAGCCCCGGCTTCGACCACGCCGAGAGCGACGTCGCCCAGGGCGATCGGCAGCAGGCAGAGCAGCGCTGCGATCGGCCCGGAGATCGCGCCGTCGGAGACCTGCGGCCCCAGCAAGGTCGCGGAACCGATGAGCCCGGCGGCCACCGAGACCAGGATCCCGGCGCGGGCGGCACTGGTGGCGTGGGCGACCCGTCTGGACGACGCCGCGAGTCGGGCCCCGATCCGGTCCACCTCGGTCACCGCCCGGTCTCCTGCCTGCCACATCCGGAGCTCGCTGGCGAGGTTCGCGACGTCGAGAACCGACGCCGAGAGCAAGGCCCGGGTCGCGACAGCGTCGTCCTCGGCGGACGCGCAGCCGGCACGGGTGATCAGGTAACCGGCCGCGGCGCCGACGACGGAGGTCGACGCGATGACGACGCCGGCAGCGGGGGACAACGCGATCGCGATCCCACCCGTGACCAGCAGCGCCGTCAGGTAGCTGTGCAGCGGGAGCCGGACCCGCAGCGCGCGGTCGAGCGTGGCGTCCACGTCGTCGACGATCGAGGCGAGGACGTCACCCCGGCGTTTTCCGAGTCGGCCCGGGGTCAGCGGGACCAACGAGTCGTAGACCTCCACCCGACGTCGGGCGAGCAGGGCGAGGGCAGCGTCGTGGGAGCGGAGGCGTTCGAGGTAGCGCAGGACCGGCCGCGCCAGGCCGAAGGTGCGCACCCCGACGATGGCGACCAGCATGGTCAGCACCGGCGGCTGGTCGGCGGCCTTGACGATCAGCCAGCCGGCGGTCGCGGTCAGGGCGATACCCGACACCGAGGACAACGACCCGAGCAACGTGCTGAGCCCGAAGCCAGGGGTCGCGGCGGGATGCCCGACTTCCTGATCGGGACGGACGGGCGCCGGTGTCGGTTCGGCCGGGCTGCGAACCAGGCTCTCGGGCAGAGCGGGCGACAGCGAGATCACCCGATCCGCTGCGTTGACCGTCTCGCGGTCGTGCGTGACGACGACCACGCCACGGGTCTTCGACTCCTCCACGATCACGTCGAGCAGGATCCTGCGGGTGACCGGGTCGAGGTGCGCGGTGGGTTCGTCCAGGAGGAGCCAGGCTCGCTGGGACAGCACTGCACGGGCCAGCGCTCGAAGCTGCCGGACGCCGTGACCTCGACGGTCGTGCCGCACTGGGCACCGGCGGGATAGAGATAGTTGAGGGCCGGCGGGGCGGCAGAGGAAGGGTTCACCACAGAGGCACAGAGGACACCGAGAAGACAAGAAGCAGAATCGTTCTCATTCTGCTCTTCGGTTTTCTCAATGTCCTCTGTGCCTCTGTGGTGAACCCTTCTTCTCCGATCACAGGCACCGTCCGCGACGCCGCCGGCCCCGTCGCCGGCGCCACCGTGCGCTTCAAAGCGAGTGCCGTGGCCACGACCACCGACGCCACCGGGCGCTTCACCCTGCCGCGGCCCGCCGGCCGTGCCCGCGTCACC
>JBJMIP010000128.1:0-8046 GCA_045806825.1 Marmoricola sp. | reverse complement strand
GGCGCAGAGGAGAACAACTCCTGCTGCGATCAGGGCGGCCCCGCCCACGGCTTCAGCCAGGGTGGTGGAGCTCATTCCGGTCTCCGGCAGGACGCTGGTCGGCGGCGTCACGGCGGGTGGGGTGGTGGCCGGCTGAGTAGTCGCTGGCGGGGTCGTTGCCGGCGGGGTGGTTGCCGGCGGGGTGACGATCGGCGGGGTCACCGCTGGTGGGGTGACGACCGGTGGGGTGACGACCGGCGGAGTCTCGACCGGCGGAGTCACGACCGGCGGAGTCACGACCGGCGGAGTCACGACCGGCGGGGTGACGACCGGCGGGGTGACGACCGGTGGGGTCGGCTCCGGAGTGGTCGGGACCGGCTCGGTGGGAGCCGGCGGGGTGACGACCGGCGGGGTCGCCTCCGGAGAGGTCGGGACCGGCTCGGTGGGAGCCGGGGGAGTCGGGGTCGGGGTGGGCCCAGCCCCCGGGTCAACACTTTCCGACTCGGTGGGAGCCGGGGGCGTCGGAGTCGGATCCGCAGTCGGAGTCGGATCCGGAGTTGGGGTCGGATCCGGAGTTGGGGTCGGGTCCGGAGTTGGGGTCGGCGTTGGGGTCGGCGTCGGCGGCACGTCACCCGTTCCCTCTGCCGAGACCGAGTAGTCACGCGCATTCGCGCTGACGCGATAGTCCTTCGACTTCTGGTTGACGGTGCCGGTGTCCGTGTAGTTCGCCCGGGTGTCGGTCGTGAAGGCGTAGGCCCGCAGGTTGAGGTACTGCCCGGCCGCGGTCGATGTCATCGTGGCGGTGAAGCCCGAGTCGTCGCAGGAGACCACGGTGAACGGGTGGTCCACACCGAGGACGTACCCTCCCCACACGGAGAGCGTGGCCAATCGACCTCTGAATCGATTGCAGTCCATCCGCTGCCCGTCGCCGAGGACGTCGGTGAAGGTGACCACCTCATCGGCAGCGCTGGTGGCCGCCGAGTCGAAGTAGATGTGGACCTCGTGCTCATCCGTGAGGCTGGCCGACTTCGTGCCGTACGTGCGGGGGCCCGAGCAATTGCAGACGTTGGTGGTGACCGGGGTCGACAGCGTCTGCCCGCTCACGTCCCAGGTCAGGTTGTAGCTGCTGTCCGGCAGGCTGTCGTCGAGGTGGCCGTAGAAGTGACCGGCAAAGGTGACGTTGTTGTGGGACTCGACGTAGTCGTTGAACGTGATCGTGACGACGTTGTCCGCCACGGTCATGACCGCGAGCTGGATGCCGTCGGCGTCCCGCACCGGGGTGGATCCGTCCGTCAGCGGGAAGTTCGTGGGAGCGGTGATCACGACGGTGTCACCGGAGCAGGAGCCGTCCGGGATCGCACCGGTGAAGTCGATGCGAACGGTCTGGCTGCCCTGCAGGGTGGTGTCGTTCAGCGTAAAGGTCTGGATCGCGTCCGGGTGCGCCTGCGGCGTGCAGTGGCCCTCCGCCCCGGCGGGGCTGACCGACATCACGGTCGCGAGCGATCCCCAGGCCCCCACGAGCAGGGTGGCCATCGCCAGCCGTGCGCGGCGACGCCGTAGATATCGGTTCATGGTGAGGTTCTCCTTTTGAGGGTGCTGTTCGGTGACTCACGGGCGAACCGCGGAACCATCACGCGGACTGAGGGTGTGATCTAGACCATTCCGAGGGCGCGATCTCATAGGGTCAGGGCCATGAAGCGTCTCGTGGCGTCGTTCTTCGGCCTGGTCGTGCTCGCAGCGGTCGTCGGCTGTGGTGCGATCGACTTCGGCTCGGGCGGAGACACCGCCGAGGTCTCGCGCATCGACAACTACGTGGCGGACTTCACGGTCAAGGCCGACGGCCGGTTGCAGGTCACCGAGACGCTCACCGTCGACTTCCCGGTCGACCGGCACGGCATCTTCCGGTTCTTCGACACCCGCGACCCGAGCAACGCCAAGCACCGGCTCGTCCCCGAGGACATCCGGGTCATCCGCGACGGCAACCCGGAGCAGTTCGAGGTGCTCAAGGAGGACCACGGTCGCTACCGCAACGTGAAGATCGGCAGCGCCGACTTCACCATGAACGGTCCGCACGTGTACCGGATCAGCTACGCGATCGACGGCGTCCTGAGCAAGAGCACCGACGGCGGGGTCTCGCAGTTCTACTGGAACCTGATCCCCAGCGGCTGGCTGATGCCGATCACGAAGTCGACGCTCACGGTGCACCTGCCCGCGGATGCCGAGAACCTGAAGTGCGCGGTCGGCGTCGGGTCGAGCTCGGGCTGCTCGGCGGACGGCGCGGGCACCCAGGACCTCACCGTGAAGACGGGCGCGCTCGACCCGCACACCCCGGTGACCATCAAGACCGACCAGGACGTGCCGACCCCGGACGCCGCGACGCTGCCGTGGGCACAGAAGTACGACCCGATCCTCGGCACCCACCCGGCGCTGCTGGGTGTCGTGGTCGGCTTCTCCGTCCTCCTCGGCGGAGCCGGTACGGCGCTGAGCCAGACGACCAAGGAGAAGGATCCGGCCTTCCCGCTGATGTATGCGCCCCCGGACGGGATCGGTCCTGCGCAGGCGGCGTACCTGCTCACCGAGAAGGTGGATCGCACCGCGTTCGTGGCGACGATGATGTACGCCGCCGAGAAGGGTGCCGTGAAGCTCGACCAGGACGACCGCGCCTGGACGATGACCGGGACCGAGAACATCGACGCCTGGAACCAGGTCGACGACGTCACCCAGGGGCTGGGCTCCAAGCTGGGCGTCGTCGGCGCGGGCCAGTCCTTCCACGCCTCCGCGAAGTCGGCCTCGGCCGGCCAGGAGCTGAAGAGCACCCTCGCGTCGTTCGAGGCTGACACCACCGGCTGGGCCAAGGTCAACGGGCTGATGGTCACCAGCGGCCTCGGCGGCGCCGGCGGATTCGTGATCATCGCCCTCGCCGTCGCGACGATCGCGCTGGGTGCCTGGAACCCGTTCAACATGTCGGTGCTGGCACTGATCCCGGGCATGTTCGCGGTGGGTGCCGTGGCCGTCGCGTTCTCCGGTGCCGGCACCAAGCGCACCCCGGCCGGACGCGACGTCTGGTCGCGCGTCGGCGGCTTCAAGCGGATCCTGTCGACCCCCTCGGCCCAGGACCGCTTCGACTTCTCGGGTCGCAAGGACGTCTACACGGCGTACCTGCCCTGGGCGGTGGCCTTCGACTGCGCGGACGAGTGGGCCAAGAAGTACCGCGTCGAGACCGGTGAGGAGCCGCCGGCGCCGAGCTGGCTCCCGGCGTACTACGGCGTGCACAGCGGCAACTACGTCAACCAGATGGTGCAGAGCTTCGACTCGACCGTGTCCGGCGCGATCTCCGCCTACCAGGCGACCCAGTCCTCGTCCTCGAGCGGCGGCGGTGGCTTCAGCGGCGGTGGCGGTGGCGGCGGGGGCGGCGGCGGTTCCTGGTGAGGGTCAGGAACCGTTGAGCCCGAAATCCTGTTAGAACTTGTGAACCCAACAAAGAGGGAGTGGCGATGATCATCGCTCTGATCGTGGTCGTGGTGCTCGTGGCGCTGGTCGCGTTCGGCATCAGCGGCTTCAACAAGCTGCGCAGCAGCGACATCGGTGCGCAGGAGGCGCTCGGCGGCATCGACGTCCAGCTGACTCGTCGTGCCGACCTGATCCCGAACCTGGTGGAGACCGTGAAGGGGTACGCCGCGCACGAGCGTGCCGTCTTCGACGAGGTCACCGCTGCTCGCGCCGGACTGGCTGCCGCAGCGAAGGGCGACGACGTCCCGGCGAAGGCTGCCGCGGACGCGGCGGTGCAGCAGGCGCTGGTCAAGGTCAATGCCGTTGCCGAGGCCTACCCGGACCTGAAGGCGAACGTCCAGTTCCTCGACCTGCAGAAGCAGCTGGCCGACACGGAGAACCAGATCTCGTTCGCGCGTCAGTACTACAACGACGCGGTCGCCACCCTGAACAAGCTGGTGCGCACGATCCCGTGGATGTTCTTCGCCGGCATGGCCGGCGTCGGCACCCGGCAGTTCTACGAGGCTCCCGCGGGCCAGAACGTGGCCCCGACGGTCAGCTTCGGCACCGGCACCCCGCCGGCCGCACCGCCGCCCCCGGCAGCGCCTGCCGCTCCGGTGGCGCCTGCTGCCCCGGCCGCGCCTGCGGCTCCGGCCGCACCTGCAGTAGCGACCGAGCCTCCGCCGGCTCCCGAGCCGCCGTCAGCTCCGCCCGCCTGATCCACACGGTGGTTGAGCGCAGCCGAGATCTCGGCTGCGCTCGATCAGCGGTGCGTGACGTCTGCACAGAAACTCACCGGGTTTCGAGGCTCGCAAGCTCGCACCTCAACCAGCGATGGTCCTCAGCGTGCGCCGACGACGTCGTCGCCCTGGCTGAGCCGCTGCGCGATCCAGATCGGCACGATCGACGCGACGATCAACGCCGCCGCGATCACGTTGACGACCGGGGCGTCGTTCGGGCGGAACATGTGGTCGAGGATCCACAGCGGCAGGGTCCGAGTCCCACCGCCGGCGGTGAACGTCGTCACGATGATCTCGTCGAAGCTCAGCGCGAACGACAGCAGGCCGCCGGCCAGCAGGGCCGAGCGCAGCACCGGGAACGTCACCAGCCGGAACGTCGTGAACGTGCCCGCGCCCAGGTCCATCGAGGCTTCCTCGAGGTTGCCGCCGACGCGGCGCAACCGGGCGAGCACGTTGTTGAACACGGTGACGATGCAGAACGTCGCGTGCGCCACCACGATCGTCCAGAAGCCGAGGTCGACCCCGAGCACCGTGCGGAAGACGTTCTGGAACGCCAGGCCGGTGACGATGCCGGGCAGCGCGATCGGCAAGATGATCAGCAGCGAGACGGCGTCGCGCCCGAAGAACCGGTACCGCTGCAGGGCCAGCGCGGCCATCGTACCGAGCACCAGCGAGATCAGGGTCGCGGTCGCGGCGACCTCGAGCGAGAGGCGCAGCGAGTCGCGCACGTCGGGGTTGTGCCAGGCCTGGTGCCACCAGGTCGTGGTCAGTCCGCTCGGGGGCCAGCTGAACGAGCGCGAGGTGTTGAACGAGTTCAGCATCACGATGCCCAGCGGCAGGTAGATGACCAGCAGCACCAGCGCGGTCAGTGCGCCCAGCACGAGCTTGGTGGTCCGGGAGATGCTCACAGGTTGTCCAGAGCTCCCGTCCGCCGGACCGCGGCCAGGTAGACGAGCATGATCACGACCGGGATGACCGCCAGTGCTGCCGCGAACGGCAGGTTGTTGCCGGTGAGCGCCGAGTCGTAGACGGCGTTGCCGAGCATCTGGTTGGTGCCTCCGACGATCTTGACGGTGATGTAGTCACCCAGCGTCAGCGAGAACGTGAAGATCGAGCCGGCGAAGACGGCCGGTCCCAGGATGGGCAGCACCACCCGGCGGATCGTGGTCGTGCCCTTGGCGCCCAGGTCGGCCGAGGCCTCGAGGACCGAGTCGGGCACGCGCTCCAGGCCGGCGTACATGGGCAGGATCATGTACGGGAGCCAGAGGTAGGACAGCGTGATCACGGTGGCGGTCAGTCCGTAGCCGAGGTGCAGGCCGAGCGGGTCGAGCGCCCAGTTCAGCGGGCCGCTGCTGGAGAACATCGCCCGCCACGCGTACGCCTTGACCAGGTAGGAGGCCCACAGCGGCATCAGCACCGCGATCACCAGCACCCGCTGCCAGCGCCGTGAGGCGACCTTGGCCATGAAGAACGCGATCGGGAACGCGACGACCGCATCGACCACGGTGACCGCGACCGCGATCCACAACGTGCGCAGGCTGATCGTCCGGTAGACGTCGAGGTTCCAGAGCTGGCGGAAGTTGTCCAGGTTCCAGACGTGCTCGATCTGGTTGGTGAAGCTGTTCGTCGTCCAGAACGCGGTGATGAACAGGAAGGCCAGCGCGCTGAGGTACGCCGCGCCGAGCCACAGCAACGGCGGCGAGAGCAGCAGCCCCAGCCGGAGCCGGGGATGGCGGTGCAGGACGCCTCGCTTGCGCGGGGCGCCCTGCACGGTCGCCGGTGTCGTGCTCAGGTGCTCAGCCCTTCACCTCGGTCCACGCCTGGGTCCACTGCTGGTACGTCGTGCACTTGACGTTCGTGCGGCCGTCCAGGCAGGCGGCGATCGGCGTGTTCCAGTAGTGGATCTTGGCCGCGTACGCCGCATCTCCGGCGTGGTAGTTGTCGCAGAAGCCCTTCGCCGCAAGGGCGCACGCCTTCGGGTTGGCGGGGGACTCGCCGAAGTACTGCGCGACGTCCGCGTTCGCCTGCGGGCTGATGATGTCGTTCATCCAGAGGTAGGCGCAGTTCTTGTGCTTCGACTTCGTCGCGACCATCCAGGTGTCCGACCACCCGGTCGAGCCGGTCGTCGGCAGGATCGCCTGGACGCTGGCCTTCTTCGGGTCGACCGCACTGGCGATCACCTGCCAGGTGGTACCGACGACCGTGTCGCCGGACTCGAAGGACGACTGCTCCTTGGCGTAGTCCGACCAGTACTCGCCGATGTTCTTCTTCTGCTCCTTCAGCAGCGCCACCGCGGCGTCGAGCTGCTTCTGGTCCAGGGCGTAGGGGTCCTTGATGCCCAGGTCAGGCTTGGTGTTCATCAGGTAGAGCGCCGCATCGGCGATGTAGATCGGCGAGTCGTATGCAGTGACCTTGCCCTTGTACTTGGCAGCGTCCGGACCGAAGACCGCGCTCCAGTCGGTCGGGGCCGGGTTCACGTCCTTGGTGTTCCACATCAGCAGGTTCGCGCCGTAGCCGTGCGGGATGCCGTACATCTGGCCCTTGACCGAGTTCCAGGACTGGTCCTTGAGGAACGAGTAGACGTCCTTGTAGTTGGGGACCAGGTCGGTGTTGACCGGTTCGACGGTGCCGGCCGCGATCATCCGCAGGCTCGCGTCGCCCGAGGCCGAGACCGTGTCGTAGTCGCCGGTGGCGATCAGGTTCACGGCTTCGTCCGAGGTGTTGAAGTACTTGACGGTCGCCTTGCAGCCGGTGGCCTTCTCGAAGGGGGTCACCCACTGCTTCTCGGCGTACCCGGCCCAGGCCAGGATGCTGACCGCGCCCTCGCCCTTGCCCAGGGTCTTCTTCATCGGCAGGTCCGGAGGCGTGAACGCGGCGGCACCGCTGCCCTTGCCGGTGTCGTTCGACGACGAGCCGCAACCCCCGAACGTCAGGATCATCGCCCCGACGGCGGCGGCGGTGGCCAGTGTGCGTACGGATCTCATGCGGTCTCCTCAATCGGTGTGGCGGTTTCGTTGCTTCCCGGGAGTTCGATGACGTGCTCGGGCAGCCAGGCCAGGCGGACCTTCTCGCCGCGCCTGGTCAGCTGGTCGTCGGAGTCGTGAAAGTTCTGGCGCATCACGACGAGCTGCGGGGGATCGCCGGCCCACGGCATGTCGATGTCGACGACGTAGTGGTTGGCCGAGCCGAGGTAGACGACCTCGCGGACCGTGCCGGTGGTGGTGGAGGCTCCGGGGTCCGGTACGTCGCCGAGGTAGATCTTCTCGGGCCGGATGCTGAAGGTGCCGTCGCGGCCGAACACCGCGCGGGCGGCGGGTCCGGTGAGCATGTTCGAGGTGCCGACGAAGCCGGCGACGAACGAGCTGCTCGGGTTCTGGTAGAGCTCGCGCGGGCTGGCGACCTGCTCGATCTTGCCGTCGTTGAACACCGCGATCCGGTCGGAGAGGGTCAGCGCCTCCTCCTGGTCGTGGGTGACGAAGACGAAGGTGATGCCGACCTCGCGCTGGATCTCCTTGAGCTCGATCTGCATCTCGCGGCGCAGCTTGAGGTCGAGGGCGCCGAGCGGCTCGTCGAGCAGGAGGACCTTGGGGCGGTTAACGAGCGCCCGCGCCAGCGCGACCCGCTGCTGCTGCCCGCCCGACATCTGCGGCGGCTTCCGCTCCTCGAACCCTTCGAGGTCGACCAGCTTCATGGTGTCGCGCACGCGGCGGTCGATCTCCTCCTTGTCGACCTTGCGGCGCCGCAGCCCGAAGGCGACGTTCTCGTAGACGTTCAGGTGCGGGAACAGGGCGTATGACTGAAAGACGGTGTTCACGTCGCGCTTGTATGGCGGCAGGTC
>JBJMIP010000127.1:0-7519 GCA_045806825.1 Marmoricola sp. | reverse complement strand
CGGGTCCTTGTCCAACGCAGAGCGCGACCGGCTCACCGTCGAGCTTCTCGTCGAAGCCGCCACCGGCGATGACTTCAGCCGACGCAGTGCCCGTGACCGGGCCGTCGAGCTCAACCTGCCGCTGGCCCGCTACCTCGCGGGCACGTACGCCGGCCGGGGCATCCCGATCGAAGACCTCCAGCAGGTCGCGAGCCTGGGACTGCTCAAGGCAGCCCGCGGCTTCTCCGTCGATCGCGCCACCAGCTTCGCGGCGTACGCGATCCCGACGATCCGCGGCGAGCTGCGCAAGCACTTCCGCGACGCGGGCTGGACGGTGCGCCCGCCGCGGCGCATCCAGGAGCTGCAGGCCCGGATCCGGGCGGCCGAGGCCGACCTCGTCCAGCGGCTGCAGCGCTCCCCCTCGGTGCGCGAACTGGCCGAGGAGCTCGAGGTCGAGATCGACCAGGTCCTCGAGGCGACCTCGGTCGACACCTGCTTCACGCCGTTCTCGCTCGACGCCCCGGTGCCCGTCGAGAACAGCTCCTCGGGCTCGGTGCAGGCCGACGTCGGCGGCTGGGACCCGGAGTTCGCGACCGCCGAGGCACGGATGGTGCTCGGGCCAGCGATCCAGCGCCTGCGCGAGCGTGACCGCGTGGTGCTGCAGCTGCGCTTCGTCGACGGCCTGACCCAGCAGCAGATCGGCGAGCGCATCGGCGTCTCGCAGATGCAGGTCTCCCGGATCCTGAACCGGGTCCTGGCCGAGCTGCGCACCTCGATCGCCGGCGTCGCTGCCTAGGGGTCGAGACGTGGGCTCGTCGGTGCCTGCCGACGAGCCCGGAGCAGCTCGGTACCTATCCGTTCGAGCGCTGCGGGCTCCAGTGCGGCGACCAGCCGCGGGAACCAGCGCTCCTCCTGGGAGACCAGCTGGTGGCGCAGGTGCCCGATGAGTGCGGCTGCCCGGTCGGAGAACCGTTCGTCCTCGGGCCGCATCGTCCAGAGCTGGACCGCGACCTCGTCGGCCTGCCGGTGCGCGGCCCGCCAGCTGACGATGTCATCTTCGTGGTCGGGCAGCAGTGCGCTGATCCGCGGGTAGAGGACCTCGCGACTGACGAAGGCATGAGTGGTGATCAGGTCGATCATCCGGGCTGCGACCTTGCTCCTGGCGAGGTGGGCCGTCGCCGGCAGGGACTCGAACTCCTCGAAGACCCTGCGCATCCTCCGGTGGTCCTCGGTGAGGACCGCGATGACGTCGGTCATCGCGACCTCGCGCGCACCGTCGCTCACGCCGTACCGGCGATATCCGCCTCGTGAACCTTGAACGCCTCGTCGAGGCCGGTCAGGTGCAGCAGCTTCAGCATCCGGTGCTGCGTGCACACCAGGTCGAGGGTGCCCTCACGGTTCTGCGTTTCCTTCAGCGCTCCCACGAGAACGCCGAGGCCGGTCGAGTCGATGAAGTCGACGCCGCTGACGTCGATCACCAGCGCCCGGCGGCCGCTGTCGAGCAGCTCGCGCACCTTGCTGCGCAGCGACGGGGAGGTGTCGATGTCCACGTCGCCCGCGACCCGGACGACCGCGCGACCATCCACGTCGTCGACTGCCAGGCTGAGGTCCATTGCTTCTCCTCGGTGGGCCCAGGTGGGCCTTCTCGTCCTGCGGCTTACCCTTCCGGCCGCCGCGCAAACGTCGAGCTCGCGGACCGGAACCAACCGCGCCGAACAGTTTCGGAACCTGCCGCCAGAAATGGTCCTATTTGACTATGGGTGCGTGGCGCCCCGGACCGCCATGATTCCCCCGCACGACCGAACGAGCGGCATTTCCCCAGAGTGCTGCTCGGTGCGGTCGCGCCGGGTGCGAACCCGTCATGCGGCCCTGTGTCCCGCATCCGTGCCGCCCCGGGCCCAAGCCCCGGGGCGGCACGTCGGCGACCGGGCCGGGAAGCACGACCCTGGGGACCGCACCGCAACAGGGGGAAGCACCGATGACGTCCAAGGACGCCGCAGCACCGAAGCACCGATCACCCAAGGCCCGGTGGTGGCGGCGCTCGCCGGTGGTCCCGGATCCCGTCTGGGTCCCGGGCTGGGCTGCCGAGTGGCACGTCGTCGAACCGGAGCCGGTGGCGGCGGGCGACGAGGACTGATCAGTCCTCGTCGTCGGCGAGCGCCTCGCCGTGCGTGCCCGGACGCGGTGCCCACGGCAGCTCCTTGGAGGGCCGCACCACGACCAGCTTGTCGCCACGGGCGAGCTGGGTGACCGTCGGGTCGAAGTAGCGGTAGACCTTCTCGTCGCGCAGCACGGCGATCACCTGGTCCGGCAGGCTCTGCGGCGCCTTGCCCACCTCGCTGACGAGCAGCTCGCGCTCGGCCACCTCCAGTCCCTCGCCGTAGGTGAGCAGGTCCTCGAGCACCGCGGCCAGCGGTGGCGAGATAGAGGAGAGCCCGACGAGCCGGCCGACCGCCTCGGAGGAGGTGATCACCGAGTCGGCACCGCTCTGCCGCACCAGCGGCACGTTGTCCTGCTCCCGCACCGCAGCCACGATGTACGCCTGCGGGTTCAGCTGCCGGACGGTCAGCGTCGCCAGCACCGTGGTGTCGTCGCGCGGGGTCGTGATGATGACCTGCTGGGCGCGCTCGACGCCGGCGCGGCGCAGCACCTCGCGGCGGCTCGCGTCGCCGGTGACCACGGCGAGGCCGTTCGCGTGCGCCTCGCCGAGCGCGACACTGCTCGGGTCGACGATCACGATGTGCTCCTTGTCGACCCCGTTGTTGGTCAGGGTGTCGACGGCGCTGCGACCCTTCGTGCCGTAACCGATCAGGACGATGTGCTGCTCCATGTGCTTCCTCCAGCGGGCGTTCCGGAACGACTCGCGGCCCTGGTTGGCGAGAACCTCCAGGGTGGTACCGATCAGCAGCACCAGGAAGGCGATGCGCAACGGGGTGATGATGAACGCGTTGAGCAGGCGCGCGTGCTCGGCGACCGGCGTGATGTCGCCGTAGCCGGTCGTGCTCAGGGTGACGGTCGTGTAGTAGATGGCGTCGGTCAGGCCGATCCCGTGCTGGTGCAGGTCGGCGCTGTCGCGGTAGTTCGCCCGGTCGACGTACACGAGCAGCACGGTGAACACCATGATGCCCAGCGCCACCAGCAACCTTCGCGCGAGCTGCCACCACGGGGACCGGGCGTAGACCGGGAGCTTGAGCTGTCCCGGGACGAATTTGGACTCCACGTCCGGTGCGGCCACGTCTGTCCCCCGTTACCGCTCGACAGTGCCGTAGAGGACGGTGGCACTGCGTGGCTCGGAGCCCTTGACGCCCGAGGTGTCCATCACGACGAACCGGAAGGTGTCGCCCTTGCGTGGACGGGTCGCGTCCGCGGAGTGGCTCCAGGTGCCGCAGAGCACGCCGTTGTCGTCGACGTCCTTCTCCTCCTTCACCGAGTCGCCGTCCAGGCACAGCCGGGAGGTCTTGGCGTCGAAGCTGACCACCGTCGCGGTGGTGCGGTGCGGGGTGTCCGGTCCGGCGACCGTCCCGATCAGGTATCCCGCCACGAGGCACAAGGCGCCGCCGGCGACGAAGACCGGGGTCGGCAGGGTCACGTTTCCCACAGGCAGAGCATGGCACGCAGGGTGTGGGATGACGTGCAGCGACCCCGGTGGGTCCACCGGGGTCGGTCGGGATTCAGCTCGGGTGCAGCCTGATGACGTCGGCCGTCGGCGTCGTCGAGGGGATCCAGACGTCCTCGATCGTGACGCGGTTGTCCGGCCATCGCCGCAGCACCACCCAGTCGCCGGGCGACGCGGCACACCCACGGTCGCGGGCGATCCGGCCGAGCATGCAACCGCCGTAGCTGGCCCGTACCTCACCTCGGTCGGTGAGCACGCGTGCGATCCCGGTCTCGCACGCGAGGACGCACCCGACCCAGGGGTCGAGGCGGGCGACACGCTCGGCGCTCATGCGCGCCCGTGCCGGGAACAGGTACTCACGCCCCCAATGTACGGCGGCCACCAGGGCCTCGCACCGGATTATTCGTCCGTTCCGCCGGCTGGACTGCGCCACGGGAGCACCGCGTCCAGGGACAGCCGGTTGCGCTGCTCCGAGCGAGCGCTGGTGGTCTCCTTCTGCGGCCAGATCTGGTCGAACGCTGCGTTCAGGGCGGCGCCGATCAGGACCGCGATCGAGAGCAGGTAGAGCCAGAGCAGCACGGCGATCGGCGTCGAGAGCGGGCCGTAGATCGAGGTGGAGTTCTTCGCCGTCGCGACCAGCACCCAGCGCAGCAGCGCGGACCCGACGATCCAGCAGAGCAGCGTGAACACGGCACCGGGGACGTTGTAGCGCCAGGCCGTCCGTACCGGCACCGAGACGTGGTACAGCGTGGTCAGGAAGCAGACCGAGAGCACCAGCACGATCGGCCAGTACAGGTGGAAGAGCCAGTCGAGGCTGTCGGGCAGCGCGTCGTTGACCACGCTCGGTCCGGCCAGCACCAGCGGCAGCGTGATCACACCGGTGAGCATCCCGAGGACGTAGAGCAGGAAGGACAGCGCCCGGGTGCGGATGATGCCGCGCACGTCGCCGAGCCCGTACATGATCGTGATGGTGTCGACGAAGACGTTGAGCGCTCGCGAGCCCGACCAGAGGGCCAGCACGAAACCGACCGAGATCACGTCGTAGCGACCACCGGAGAGGACGTCGTTCAAGGTTGGCCGGATGATGTCATGCACGGTGTCCGGGGTGAGCGCCTGGGCGGAGAGGTCGAGGACCTTGCTGCGCACCTCCTCGATCCGGGTGTCGCTGAACTGGGCGAACACGTAACCGATGGAGCCGGCGAGAGCGAAGATCAGCGGCGGCAGCGAGAGCAGGGCGAAGAACGCCGCCTCGGCCGCCAGACCCGTGACCCGGTTGCGCAGGCAGATGGCGACGGTGGAGACGATCAGGCGCCAGAGCGCGTGCCGGAAACCGGGCAGCGTCCAGTCCGTGCTCGCTGCCTGCGCCATGGGTCAACCGTACGGCCCACGGGCTGGTGTTCGGCTCACCGACGAGCGTGACGTGTGACCTACGCGCTACTGGAAGCGCACCGAGGTAGCGACCGCGTCGTACACCGCGGGCGGGTGCTTCACGTCGGCGCCCTTGGCGGCGTACTGGAGCTGGAAGAGCTTGCCGCCCAGGTCGACCATCCGCACGAAGACCGTGATCGGGGTGCCGTTGGCATCCGCGGTGAACCTGCCGTCGCGGGCGTCGTGCCCGCGGTAGGTGGCGGTGGCGTTCTCGCGCACGACGCCACCGATGTTCTTGGCGGCACCGGCGACCGCCTTGTCCAGGTCGACCACGGTGCCGGCCGGGTACGCCGTCAGAGCAACCAGGTAGGTGCCCTTCGGGTCGTCCGGGGTGCTGTAGAGCACGGCCTGGACCTTGCCGGTCGCGGTCGGCACGGTGCGCACGGTCCGGGTGGCCTTCGCCGGCAGCCTCATGCTGAACCCGTCCCCGGACAGCGCCACGAACCCGGCGGTCGGATCCTGCTTCTCGCCGGCCCCAGCGCTCGAGCCGCAGCCGACGAGCACGAGGCTCGCGGTCAGCAGCGCGATCAACGCGGAGATCAGGCGAGGCGGCACGCCGCGACGATATCGTCCCGGGCATGACCGGACGCGAGGCTCTCGGAGCGGCTGACGTCAGCGACCCGGAGCTCGCAGAGCTGGTGGCGCGCAGCCACGGAGCGCAGCGGGCCGGGACCTTGCTCGACGTCGAGGTCACCGAGGTCGCCTACGGACTGGACGCGATCAGCACCGCGGGGCGTCACCGCGTGCGGGGCAGGGCCCGGTACGGCGACGAGGTACGGCCGTTCAGCCTGTTCGTGAAGCAGGTCCAGTCCTGGGAGCGCTCGGAGATCTTCCGCCAGGTACCCGAGGAGGTACGCGAGCTGGCGGCCGCGGGGTTCCCGTGGCGGACCGAGCCGCTCGTCTACCGCTCCGACCTCGCGACCCGGCTTCCGGACGGTCTGCGGATGCCACAGGCGTTCGACATCCGTGACCTCGACGACCTCTCGACGGCCCTGTGGCTCGAGGACGTCCCGATCCACGAGGTGACCTGGGACCTCGCCCTCTACGAACGTGCGGCCCACCTGCTCGGCCGGCTGGCCGGCAGCCGGAGCGTTGCCCCGCTGGCCGGGGTCGGCGAGTTCGACTGGACGGTCGCGACCTACGTCGGCGGTCGACTCGAGCACCAGGTGTTCCCGATGCTGCGCACCGACCCGCTGTGGGAGCACCCGCTGATCGCCGGCGCCTTCGACCCCGGGCTCCGTGAGCGGCTGCTCGCGGTGGCGGACCGGATCTGGGACTACGCCCACGAGCTGATGGCCCTGCCGACCGCTACCGGCCACGGCGACGCCTGCCCGGGAAACCTGTTGGTCCGCGAGGGCCAGGACGGGTTCACCCTGATCGACTTCGGCTTCTGGTTGGAGCTCCCGATCGGGTTCGACCTCGGCCAGCTGCTGGTGGGCGACGTGCAGATCGGCGCCCGCAGCAGCGCCGACCTGGCCGAGCGTGGCGAGGCCTGCCTGCTCGCCTACCTGGCCGGCCTGCGTGCCGAGGGGTTCGAGATCGACGAGACGACGCTGTGGCGCGCGCACGCGCTCCAGCTGCTGCTGTTCACCGGTGTCTCGGCGTTCCCGTGGGACCACGTGCACGAACCGGTGACACCCGAGCTGCAGGCGCTGGCGGCGGAGCGGGCGGTTCTCACCCGCTACGCGCTGGACCTCGTCGAGCGGACCGGCTGAGTCAGCTCAGCTCGAGACCCGGGTACAGCGGGTTGGCCTCGAGCAGCTCGGCGGACTGTGCGCGGACCCGCTCTGCCACACCGTCGGCCAGCTTGTAGGTCGCCTTCGACGGAGCGCCGGCGCTGGTGGTACCCGGCGTGGTGTTCGAGAGCACCTCGACGATCATCCCGGCGACCTGGTCGAACTCGGACTTGCCGAAGCCGCGCGTGGTCAGCGCCGGGGTGCCGAGCCGGACTCCGGTCGTGTACCAGGCGCCGTTGGGGTCGTTCGGCACCGAGTTGCGGTTGGTGACGACGCCTGCGTCGAGCAGCGCGGACTCGGCCTGGCGGCCGGTCAGCCCGTACGACGCGACGTCGAGCAGCACGATGTGGTTGTCGGTCCCGCCGGTGACCAGCTTCGCGTCCCGGGTCAGGAAACCCTCGGCCAGCGCCTTGGCGTTGTCGGCGATGTTCTGGGCGTAGGTCGCGAACGACGGCTGGCGGGCCTCGGCCAGCGCGACGGCCTTGGCGGCCATCACGTGCGAGAGCGGGCCGCCGAGCACCATCGGGCAGCCGCGGTCGACGTCGGCCGCGAACTCCTCCTGGGCCAGGACGAGGCCTCCGCGCGGACCGCGCAGCGACTTGTGGGTGGTCGTGGTGGTGATGTGCGCGAACGGGACCGGGTTCTCGTCGCCGGTGAACACCTTGCCGGCGACCAGGCCGGCGAAGTGCGCCATGTCGACCATCAGGGTGGCGCCGACCTCGTCGGCGATCTCGCGCATCTTGGCGAAGTTCACCCGGCG
>JBJMIP010000126.1:0-3479 GCA_045806825.1 Marmoricola sp. | reverse complement strand
GTTCGGGACGGACCTGGTCTTCGAGGCGACCGACGTCGCCGGTCTCGTCCTGCACGTGGAGATCTGCGAGGACATGTGGGTGCCGATCCCGCCGAGCGCCACCGCCGCCCTCGCCGGCGCAACCGTGCTCGCGAACCTGTCGGGAAGCCCGATCACCGTCGCGCGGGCCGAGGACCGTCGGCTGCTGGTGCGCAGTGCCAGCGCCCGGTGCCTGGCCGCCTACCTGTACGCCGCTGCCGGCGAGGGCGAGTCGAGCACCGACCTCTCGTGGGACGGCCAGACGATGGTCTACGAGTGCGGCGAGCTGCTGGGGGAGACCGAGCGCTTCCCGGACGGCCCCCGCCGCACGGTCGTGGACGTCGACCTGGACCGGATCCGCCAGGAGCGGTTGCGGCAGGGGACCTTCGAGGACAACCGACGGTCCTCCCAGCGCAAGGAGAACCTCGACGCCGGCTTCCTGCGCCGCATCCGGTTCGTCCTCGAGCCCCCGAGCGGCGACATCGGTCTGGTCAGGACGGTGGACCGGTTCCCTTTTGTGCCCGATGACCCCGCTCGCCTGGCACAGGACTGCTACGAGGCGTACAACATCCAGGTCTCCGGCCTCGAGCAGCGGCTGCGCTCCATCGGGCAACCGAAGGTGGTCATCGGCGTCTCGGGCGGCCTCGACTCGACGCACGCGCTGATCGTCGCCGCCAAGGCCATGGACCGTCTCGGCCGTCCGCGCGGCGACATCCTGGCCTACACGATGCCGGGGTTCGCGACCACGGACTACACCCGGAACAACGCGACCCGGCTCGCGAAGGCGCTCGGTGTCACCTTCGAGGAGCTGGACATCAGGCCGGCCGCGAAGCAGATGCTCCACGACCTGGGGCACGCGTTCTCGGACGGCGCCGAGGTCTACGACGTCACGTTCGAGAACGTCCAGGCCGGGCTGCGCACCGACTACCTGTTCCGGATCGCGAACCACCGCGGCGGGATCGTGCTCGGCACCGGCGACCTGTCCGAGCTGGCGCTGGGCTGGTGCACCTACGGCGTCGGCGACCAGATGTCGCACTACGCCGTGAACACCGGCGTGCCGAAGACGTTGATCCAGCACCTGATCCGCTGGGTCGTCGCGAGCAAGCAGTTCGACGAGGCGGTCAGCGAGGTCCTGGTCGAGATCGTCGACCAGGAGATCACCCCGGAGCTGGTTCCGACCAAGCCGGGGGAGGTCCCGCAGAGCACCGAGGCCACCATCGGCCCGTACGCGCTCCAGGACTTCAACCTGTACTACGTGCTGCGCTACGGCTTCCGGCCCAGCAAGATCGCCTTCCTCGCGCGGGCCGCCTGGTCGGACGCGTCCCTGGGTGCGTGGCCGCCCGGGTACCCCGAGGACCGGCGCACGGACTACGACGTGGCGACCATCAAGAAGTGGCTCGGCGTCTTCGTGACCCGGTTCTTCGGGTTCAGCCAGTTCAAGCGCTCGGCCCTCCCGAACGGGCCCAAGGTCGCCGCCGGTGGGTCGCTCTCGCCGCGGGGCGACTGGCGGATGCCGTCGGACGCCAACGCGAGGATCTGGCTCGCGGACCTGGACCGGGTCCCGGAATGAGTGCTGGGTGACGATCCTCGTCGTCCAGCACGAGGACGGCTGCCCGCCGGGCTGGTTCGGTACCTGGATCCTCGAGGCCGGCGCGGTGCTCGACGTCCGCCGCCCGTACGTCGGCGAGCCGTTGCCCGCGGCCCTGGACGAGCACGCGGGACTGCTCGTCCTGGGTGGGGCGATGAACGCGACCGACGAGGTGGCGACGCCGTGGCTGACGCCGACCAAGGCCCTGGCCCGCGAAGCGGTCGAGCGCGAGACGCCGGTGCTCGGCATCTGCCTCGGCCACCAGATCGTCGCCGACGCGCTGGGCGGCACGGTCGAGCCGAACCCGCACGGCACCCAGCGCGACCTGCTCGTGCACGCCTGGACCGAGGCCGCCGACGGAGATCCGCTGTTCGCCGGCCGGCCGGGGCGCGCGGCCCACTGGAACAACGACGTGGTCACCGAGCCGCCGCCGGATGCCGTCGTTCTGGCCCTGGCACCGGACGGCGAGGTGCAGGCGCTGCGGTTCGGCGTACGGGCCTGGGGGATCCAGTCGCACCCCGAGGTCGACGAGCAGATCCTGGCCCGCTGGGCACAGGAGGACGGGGTCGAGGTCGGCCCGTTCCTGACCGAGGTCGCGGCGGCTCGCGGCAGTCTGGATGCCTCCTGGCGGCCGGTGGCGACGGCCTTCGCCACGCTCTGTGCCGCGAACCCCTATCGTTTGCCCCATGGGTAAGCAGGAAGACTTCGTTCTCCGCGCTCTCGAGGAGCGCGACGTGCGGTTCGTGCGGCTGTGGTTCACCGACGTGCTCGGGTACCTCAAGTCCGTTGCCATCGCACCGGCCGAGCTCGAGGGCGCCTTCACCGAAGGCATCGGATTCGACGGCTCGGCGATCGAGGGCTTCGCCCGGGTGACCGAGGCCGACATGCTCGCCCGCCCCGACCCGTCGACCTTCCAGATCCTGCCGTGGCGCGGGGACGGTCCGTCGACCGCGCGGATGTTCTGCGACATCACCATGCCCGACGGTTCCGCGTCGTACGCCGACCCGCGCTACGTGCTGAAGCGGACGCTGCAGTCGGCCGCCGAGCAGGGCTTCACCTTCTACACCCACCCCGAGATCGAGTTCTACCTGTTCAAGGGTCAGCCCGAGGCCGGCACGGTCCCGGTGCCCGTGGACCGCAGCGGCTACTTCGACCACACCTCGACGAGTGCCGGCTCGGACTTCCGCCGCGAGGCGATCACGATGCTCGAGGCGATGGGCATCTCGGTGGAGTTCAGCCACCACGAGGGCGGCCCGGGGCAGCAGGAGATCGACCTGCGCTACGCCGACGCGCTCTCCACCGCCGACAACATCATGACTTTCCGCACGGTGGTGCGTGAGGTCGCGTTGGGGCAGGGAGTCTGGGCGAGCTTCATGCCGAAGCCGTTCACCGAGCACCCGGGTTCGGGCATGCACACCCACGTGTCGCTGTTCGAGGGCGACCGCAACGCCTTCTTCGAGGCCGGCGCCGAGTACCAGCTGTCCGCGACCGGACGCCACTTCATCGCCGGCATCCTCCACCACGCCGCTGAGATCACCTGCGTGACCAACCAGTGGGTCAACTCCTACAAGCGGCTCATCGGCGGCGGTGAGGCTCCCTCCTACATCTCCTGGGGCCACAACAACCGTTCCGCGATGGTCCGGGTGCCGATGTACAAGCCGAACAAGGGTCAGTCGACCCGCATCGAGCTGCGCACGATCGACTCGGCCTGCAACCCCTACCTGGCCTTCGCGGTCGTGCTGGCTGCCGGCATGAAGGGCCTGGAGAACAAGTACGAGCTGCCGCGCGAGGCCGAGGACGACGTCTGGTCGTTGACGGACCGGGAGCGACAGGCCCTCGGACTCGAGCAGCTCCCCAAGAGCCTGCACGACGC
>JBJMIP010000125.1:0-3324 GCA_045806825.1 Marmoricola sp. | reverse complement strand
CCCGCCGGCTCCCACCGAGCCGGTCCCGACCACTCCGGAGCCGACCCCACCGGTCGTCACCCCGCCGGTCGTCACCCCGCCGGCTCCCACCGAGCCGGTCCCGACCACTCCGGAGCCGACCCCACCGGTCGTCACCCCGCCGGTCGTCACCCCGCCGGTCGTGACTCCCCCGGTCGAAACTCCGCCGGTCGTCACCCCACCGGTCGTCACCCCTCCAGCGGTGATCCCGCCGATCGTCACCCCGCCGGCAACCACCCCGCCGGCAACGACCCCGCCAGCGACTATTCAGCCGGCCACCACCCCACCCGCCGTGACGCCGCCGACCAGCGTCCTGCCGGAGACCGGAATGAGCTCCACCACCCTGGCTGAAGCCGTGGGCGGGGCCGCCCTGATCGCAGCAGGAGTTGTTCTCCTCTGCGCCACACGTCGTCGCCGGGTCTACCCGAGCTAGTCCGCCGACGATGAAAAGAGCCCGTCGCCCCTTGCACCAGGGGCGGCGGGCTCGCCCTTTGTCAGGAGGCTTTGGGACCGTCGAGCAGGGCTCCGAGCATCGTCCGGACCGACCCACCGGCGGCGGACTTGCCCTCCAGGACCCCCGCGAGCTCGAGGCTGACGAGCCCGTGGACCGCGCTCCACACCTGCCCAGCGACGACCGCGGGATCTGCGGCCGAGATGAGCCCGGCGTCGATCGCGCGGGCCGCGGCTGAGGAGAACAGGTCGAAGGTGCCCTTCGCCTGTTCCTTGCGGTGCGCGGGATCCTCGCTCTCGGCGTACATGATCGCGTAGAGGTGCCGGTGCTCGAGCGCGTTCGCCCGGTAAGCCTCACCGAGCGCGACCAGATCGGCCTTCGGGTCCTTCGACTCCCGCACCTGCTGGAGCCGGTCGGCCTGACGTTCGAAACCCTCGGCGATGACCGCGTCGATCAGCTCCGACATCGAACCGAACCGGGTGTAGACGACCATGGTCGAGACGCCCAGCTCGTTGGCAAGTCTGCGCGTGCTCAGGCCGGCAAGACCGTCCTGGGCGAGGATCCGGGCAGCCGCATCGAGCAGCTGCTCACGGGTTGCTACTTCGACGCGCGCCATGCATCCACAGTGCCACAGCAGCCCCATGCCAAAACGTGCACCCCGCGCGTTTCAGGCTGGGCGCACGCGGGTCAGACGCGCTCGGTGACGTAGAGCTCGAGCTCGCCGGCCAGCGCCTCGCTGACGCGAGCGTGCACAAGGGTGCCGTCCCCGGTGTGCTCGATGGAGATCACCTCGGACTTGTCGTGCAACCGGGACACCAGGTCGCCGCGGCTGTACGGGAGCAGCACGCGGAGCTCGACCGCGCCTTGTGGCAGGTCGGCCTCGAGTGCCGCCAGGACCTCCGCGATGCCCTCGCCGGTCCTCGCCGAGCAGACCACCGAGTGCGGCTCGCGCTGGCGCAGTCGCGCGATCGTCATCGGATCGGCCAGGTCGGCCTTGTTGATCACGATCAGCTCGGGGATGTCCTTCGCGTCGATCTCGGCGAGAACCGTGCGGACAGCGGCGATCTGACTCTCGGGATCGGCGTGCGAACCGTCGACGACGTGCACGATCAGGTCGGCCTCGGCGACTTCCTCGAGCGTGCTGCGGAACGACTCGACCAGCTGGTGCGGAAGGTGCCGGACGAATCCGACGGTGTCCGAGAGCGTGTAGATCCGACCGTCCGGGGTTGCGGTTCGCCGGGTGGTCGGGTCCACGGTCGCGAAGAGTGCATCCTCGACCAGGACGCCGGCGTCGGTGAGCCTGTTGAGCAGCGAGGACTTGCCGGCGTTGGTGTACCCGGCGATGGCGACGCTGGGGATCGAGTTGCGACGACGCTCGTTGCGCTTCGTGGTCCGGGTCGTCTTCATGTGGGCGAGCTCGCGGCGCAGCTTGGCGACCTTGTTGTTGATCCGCCGGCGGTCGGTCTCGATCTTGGTCTCACCGGGGCCGCGGCCGCCGATGCCGCCTGCCTGACGGGACAGGCTGCTGCCCCAACCACGCAGGCGCTGCTTCATGTAGCTGAGCTGGGCCAGCTCGACCTGGGCCTGACCCTCCTTGGACTTCGCGTGCTGGGCGAAGATGTCGAGGATCAGCGCGGTCCGGTCGACGACCTTGACCTTGATCTTGTCCTCGAGGTTGCGCAGCTGGCTGGGGGCGAGCTCGCCGTCCATGATCACGGTGTCGGCGCCGGTGGCCTCGACGATCTCCCGGACGCCCTCGACCTTGCCGCGGCCGATGTAGGTGGCCGGGTCGGGCTTGTCGCGCCGCTGGTAGACGTTCTCGAGCACCTGGGAGCCGGCGGTCTCGGCCAGAGCTGCCAGCTCGGCCATCGAGTTCTCGGCGTCCTGCACGGTGCCCTCGGTCCAGACGCCCACCAGGACGACCCGCTCCAGCCGCAGCTGGCGGTACTCGACCTCGGAGATGTCCTGGAGCTCGGTGGAGAGCCCGGCGACGCGGCGCAGCGCGTGCCGCTCGGCGAGGTCCATCGACCCGACGGTCTCCTCGGGGAGCTCTTCGGGGTCCGGCTCGGCGTACGGGTCGGTCAGCGGGGTCTCGTCGTCCCAGCCGTCGGTGTCCGCCAGCTCAGCGTCGAGATCGAAGTCATCAGGTGCGTTCGTCATACAGGCCCCAGCCTAGGCCCGAACCTCAACAGGTTTTGCATGAAGTCCGCCGCTGCGGGTAGGTAACCGGCATGGGCGACGACGAGAACCTGACCGGCGAGGAGAAGCGCGACGACTCGCTGACCCAGCCGCTTCCGGCCGAGGCCCTCCGGGACCCCGAGGTCGAACCGCTCTCCGAGGAGCAGCTGGCGCAGGAGAATGCCGAGAGCTCGTTGGACCAACCCTCGGACAGCACGTCATGACCGAGTCGACGGACGCCGCCGCCGAGGCGCGGGAGTTGCGGGAGTCCGATCCGAACGGCGGCGGGCGGGACGGCTTGTCCGGGCAGATGGGCGTGAGCAGCGAGCGCACCGGCAAGGTCCGCGGTACCCCGGGCGAGGTCACCCACGGCACCGAGAACACAGCGGCGGACGAGCGCCCACCCGACGCCCCGCCAGCCTGACTGGCGGGCACGCGAACGCCCGGCACACCCCTTACGCAGCGGGTCGGCCGGGCGTTCGGATTGTCTGCGACTACTTCGGAGGCATCCGGATGCCGCCGTCCACCCGGACGGTCTCGGCGTTCATGTAGCTGTTGGTCAGGCACTCGAGCACCATCGAGGCGAGCTCGTCGGGCTGGCCGAGCCGCTTGGGGAACAGCACGCCTTCCTCCAGCTTCGCCTTGAACGCCTCGCTGGCCTCGCCCTCGCCGTAGAT
>JBJMIP010000124.1:0-4911 GCA_045806825.1 Marmoricola sp. | reverse complement strand
GCCTTGACCAGGTGACTACTGACTCGGTCGTGGGGACCGGGCCGTCCGGAACAGTGGGGGTCGGGGCGGTCGAGTTCCGCGATCGGTTCAGCCTCACCGCAGGTCCGTCCTACACCTTCACGGGCGACGGCAACGAGCTCGGCTACTTCCCGTTCGGCACCGGTCTCGCCATGACCTACCACCAGCCTGATTCTGCGTACAACACGATCGAGCTGCACGCCCTGGTTCCCGATGCGGACGACACCAGCAAGCTCGTCCTCGGCCCGACCCTGGCCGGCAATTTGGTGGGCAACCACATGGCCCCGACGGGCACCGGAAAGATTGCCTTCGTGACCTCGGCGTCCCAGGCCGGGCAGATCACCTACGCTTCGGCCCCGGGCACGATCACGCCGGTCGCCGACCTTCCCCAGCGGTACCGACAGATCTCTGACCTGGCCATGTCCCAAGGCAAGATCCTCGCCACCTTCCAAGATCTCGACACCGGTGTCTGGACCCACTCGGCCGTGCCGGGCAGCTGGTCCGACACCTACCCGACGACAGCCCTGCTCCAGAACGGGGACAAGGACATCTTGGTCGGCGCTGACGTTGTCGCAACCGTTCACAACGACAGCGTTCGCGTGTCCTGGCCAGGAGGGGGTCGGACGCCGCTGGGCTACTCCACCGACGTGCGCCTGAGCAACGACGGGAAGTATCTCGAACGCTCGGCGAGCCCCGGCTCGTACCGGGTCGAGAATGCGCGAACCGGTGCGGTGGTCAAGACCTGGTCCGGCACCAGCTGGCGTCTACTTGACGACGGCCGGGCCTGGACCGGACCGGACAGCGCCGGCAAGCTCGTGGGCTACGACCTCACTGGAACTCGGGCCGACCGCGTCGTCACCATCGCGAGGCCGTGCGCGACGCCGGAGTCCGACGAACTGTTCGGGCGATGGTTGGTCCTTGGCTGTGCGAACACGGTTTATGCGATCGACCTCCTCAAGAAGCTCCCGACGCGCGGCATCAGCAACTACTACACCTGGCGTCTCGGGGCTGGGTTCCTCGCCTGGACCCAGAATCAGACAGGGAATCCCAAGCAGGTCCAGGTCATGAATCTCGCGACGGGTGAGACCCGCTCCTACGGCCCGAGCCGAGCCGGCACCTACGCCGGTCCCCGGCTGGCGGCCGACCGCAGCGGCAAGCCGCTGATGGCGTACGCCGACCCGACCGGTCAAGCCCGTGTGGTCGACCTGAGCAGCTGGGTGAACCAGCCCTGGTCGGCCGGCGGCCCGAGCCCGATCAATGTGACGGCCGCTCGCGGCGACAAGGTCGCGCTGATCAGCTGGACCGCGCCGACCAAGCGCGACACCCCGATCGACTCCTACACGGTGACGAGCCACCCGGACGGCAGGACCGTGACGGTGCCGGCCTCGACCACCAGCGCGAAGCTGACCGGTCTCGTGCTCGGCCGCTCCTACACGTTCACCGTCACCGCGCACGACGGCGCGGGCACCGGCGCGGCGAGCCGGGCCTCGAACGCCGTCGTGTTCGCCGGCAAGCCCGGTACTCCGATCGCGTCGACGAGCGTGTCGGGGCGCACCGCTGTGATCCGCTGGCGGGCGCCGGCCGCGAACGGGTCACCGATCACGAAGTACGTCGTGCACCTGAACTCGCGCAGCGTGACCGTCAGCAACGCGGCCCGCTCTTACGCCTTTAGGTCGCTGCCCCACGGCACCTACCGGATCTCGGTGACCGCGGTGAATGCCGTAGGGGCTGGTCCGACTCATTGGTACTCCGTCCGGATCTAGGCGTACACCGCTCACGCGCGCTCGGCCTGGCAGCTACTCCCAGACCCTCATGTAGTCCACGACCGTCCCAGCCACCTTCGGAGCGGTCGCCACATCCAGCTCGTTCCCCTCAGCCCCGAACGCCTGGCTCAACGCCAGGAAGAACGGGCTGTCGAACGGAGCATTCGGGTGATTCGCGGGCGCGTTGGATGCCCGGTAGTTGTTGGTGATGCACACCTGCCCGTTGACGAGGATCTTCATCAGGCCCGGGTACCACTCCAGTCCGTAGGTGTTGAACTCCCCGGGCCGGATCGTGCAGTTGTAGGCGGTATAGATGTTGGTGTTGGTCGCGTAGTCGATCGTCGAGACGTCGAGCACGTAGTGCATCACTGGGATCGTCAGGGCCGGGTAGGAGCTGTAGAACTCGGCGAAGTCGATCTCGCCGGAGGACGGCCACTCGTTGCCGTACCGGAATTGGTTGTTGGGCCAGAGCCAGAACGTCTCCTGGTAGCCGTTGCCGGCCCAGTCCGGCAGCTTGGCGCGGACCTCGAAGCGGCCGTAGGTCTGCGAGAACGTCCCGTGCGTCATCACCGAGCCGCCCGCCATCCTGCTGGACTTCGAGCCGCAGCTGACCGGGTCGTCGAGCACGACCGCGTTGAGGTTCAGCATGCCGTCGTGCACGTCGATCGTCCGCGGGTCGTCCAGCGCGCACGCCGGGTCGGACGCCGTGCCGGTGTAGAACTCGCTGCCCTTGGACTGCTGCGGCACCCAGTACCTGCGGTCGAGCGAGGTCCCGTCGAACTCGTCGTCGTACGTGCAGACCCAGGGCCGGCCGTCGGTACGGACAGGCGCGTCTCCGCCGCAGAGCTGTGGTGGCGGTGTCGCGGCGGCGCTTGGCTCGCCGGCGGGCTCCTGGGACGAGAACGCGGGCAGGCTCGGCGCGGGCACGTCGCTGGTTGCCGGTGCAGCTGTCGTCGGGGTGTCGGAGGCGGACGGGGACTCGCTCGGGGTGGGGGCCGCGGTCGGCGTGTCCACAGGAGTGGTCGAATCGGTCGGAGCGGGATCGCCGGCAGGTGAGGGTGTCGGAGTGCTGCTCGAGTCCGTCACCGCGACCGCGAAGACGTCACTCGTCGCGGCCTGGTGCCTCGTCGTCGCCGAGATCCGCACCCGGAAGGCCGAGGCGTCCGCACCGGGCGTGAACTCCAGCGTCGTCCGGCTGTGGTCGTCCAGGCGCGCGGACGTGACCGGCACCCAGTCGGGACCGACAGGTGTCTCGAGGACGACGATCTCGCCGGGCGCCTGAGCGCCGGCGACGCTCACGTCCGCTGACGCCGGCGCCCCGACGGCAGCCTGGTGCGGCGCGGAGACCACGATCGTCGGCTTCGCCAGCTTGTCGGACAGGCGGTCTGCGTCGAAGGAAGAGATGTCGTAGGCCGCCGTCGTGCCCGCCGCTCCACCGGGCAGCGCGTCGGTGCCGGACGTCGGCGCGGCGAGTGCCCCGGTGAGGACGCACGCAGCCACGCCGCCGAGTACCACCAGCCGGCGGGGGATCGATGCGTGGTGCGTGCGCATCATCGTCCACACCTTCCCCGATGGGGCTCAAAGCATTCATCCTCGGTCCGGCGGGTAGTGGTCGGACATGACTCGTATCGGCTACACCCTCATGTCCGAGCAGTCCGGCCCGCGCGAGCTGGTCCGCTACGCCCAGCAGGCCGAGGACGTCGGCTTCGACTTCGAGGTGATGAGCGACCACCTCTTCCCGTGGCTCGACAGCCAGGGGCACTCGCCGTACGCGTGGAGCGTGCTCGGCGCGGTCGCCCAGGTGACCGAACGGGTCGAGCTGATGACCTACGTGACCTGCCCGATCCGTCGTTACCACCCCGTGGTGGTCGCGCAGAAGGCAGCGACGATCGGGCTGCTGAGTGAGGGCCGGTTCACCCTGGGACTCGGCTCGGGGGAGAGCCTGAACGAGCACGTCGTCGGACCGTGGCCCGGGGCGAACGTCCGCCACGAGATGCTGACCGAGGCGCTCACGATCATCAACGCGCTCTTCGACGGCGGCTACGTCAGCCACCACGGCGCGCACTTCGAGGTCGACTCCGCGAAGGTGTGGGACCTGCCCGACGAGCGCGTGCCGATCGCGATGGCGGTCTCCGGCGACCAGGGCATCACGTTGTTCGCGAACGACGCCGACCACCTGATCGCCGTCGAGCCGGAGGCGGAGCTGGTGAAGGCCTGGGACCAGGCGCGCGGTGACACGAGCTCACGCAAGATCGGGCAGCAGCCGATCTGCTGGGATCCCGACGTCGACACCGCCGTCAAGCGTGCACACGACCAGTTCCGCTGGTTCGGCGGCGGGTGGAAGGTCAATGCCGAGCTGCCCGGGCCGAGCGCGTTCGCCGGTGCGAGCCAGTTCGTGACGCCCGACGACGTGGCCGCGTCGATCCCGTGCGGGCCGGACCTCGACAAGATCGCCGAGAAGGTCCAGGAGTTCGTCGACGCGGGATTCACCGACGTCGCGCTGGTGCAGGTCGGCGACGAGGGCCAGGAGGCGTTCCTCGAGCAGGCTGCGCCGGAGCTGGTGAAGCTGCTCGGAGATTCCTAGGTGGTCGCCCGGTTCTTCGCGCGCCGCTCCCACCAGGCCCAGAAGCCCATCACCAGCCCGACGATCGTGTAGCCGGCGAGCACGTCGAGCACGTAGTGCTCGGCGTAGTAGACGAGCAGGAACGACATCGCAGCCGGGTAGAGCACGAGCAACCAGCGGCGCGGACTGCTCAGCCGCTGGATCAGGAAGATCGCGGCGAACAGGGCCAACGCGGTGTGCAGCGACGGCATCGCGGCCACCTGGTTGCCGACCGTGGAGAGCTTCTGCTGGCCGGTTGCGCCTCCGGAGTGCCCGAGGTCGTACCAGCCGCGGCCGGTGATCCGGTGCACGCCCGAATAGATCTGGCCCTGGTGCGCGGCCATCCACGGCGGCGCCATCGGGTAGACGACGTAACCGACCAGGGCCACCGCGCACAGCGACATGTAGCGGCGCATGTAGGCGACCCAGGTCGCTCGGTCGCGCAGCCACAGCCAGGCGGCCACGATCGGGGTCACGAAGAAGTGCGAGTAGTAGACCGTCGTGAGCCCGACGTCGTACCAGCGCGGC
>JBJMIP010000123.1:0-13867 GCA_045806825.1 Marmoricola sp. | reverse complement strand
GGCATCGACGTGATCACCACGGTGAACATCCAGCACCTGGAGTCGGTCAACGACGTGGTCGAGAAGATCACCGGAGTTCCGCAGCACGAGACCGTGCCCGACCAGGTGGTCCGCGCCGCCGACCAGATCGAGCTCCGTGACATGACGGCCGAGGCGCTGCGCCGCCGGCTGGCGCACGGGAACGTCTACGCGCCGGAGAAGGTGGACGCAGCACTCGCGAACTACTTCCGGACCGGGAACCTGAACGCGCTTCGCGAGCTCGCTCTGCTCTGGACGGCTGACCGGGTGGACGACGCCCTCCAGGAGTACCGCGAGCAGCACGACATCGACAGCACCTGGGAGGCCCGCGAGCGAGTAGTCGTCGCGCTCACCGGTGGGCCGGAGGGCGAGGTCCTGATCCGCCGGGCAGCGCGGATCGCCGCGCGATCCAGCGGCGGTGATCTCCTCGCGGTGCACGTGGCCCGCTCGGACGGTCTGACTGGCGCCAATCAGGGTCAGCTCGCGCAGCAACGGCTGCTCACCGAGTCGCTGGGTGGCACCTACCACCAGGTCCTCGGTGACGACGTCCCGGAAGCGCTGCTGGTCTTCGCGCGGGCCGAGAACGCCACCCAGCTCGTGCTCGGTGACAGCACGCGTTCGGCCTGGAAGCGGACCGTGAACCCGGGCACCGCGGCCGCCGTGATCCGCGAGTCAGGGGACATCGACGTGCACATCGTCACCCACCAGCACGTCGGCGGGGGAACCTCGCTGCCGCACGGGCGCGGCAGCCTGGGCCTTCGCAGAAGGATACGTGGTTACCTGATCGCGGTGCTGCTACCCCCGCTGCTCACCTTGCTGCTGATCCCGTTCCGCCACGAGCTCAACCTGGTCAGCGACATGCTGCTGTTCCTGCTGCTCACGGTCGTTGTGGCGCTGGTCGGGGGACTGTCACCCGCGTTGATCGCGGCCGTAGCCGGATCGTTGCTGCTCAACTACTTCTTCACGCCGCCGCTGCACACCCTGACGATCCGGGACACCAACAACTCGCTGGCACTGTTCGTCTTCGTCCTGGTCGCGATGCTGGTCTCCTCGGCGGTGGACCTGGCCGCACGGCGTACCCGGCAGGCCGCCCGCGCCGCTGCCGAGTCCCGGACGCTGGCGAACCTCGCCGGCAGCGTGCTCGCCGGCTCCTCGGCCCTGACCGAGATGCTCGAGCGGGTTCGTGAGACCTTCGCGCTCTCGGCGGTCTCGCTGCAGGACCGCCAGGCGCCTCAGGGCGATGCGGACGTCCTCGTCCCGGTCAACGGCGCGGTGGTCCTGGCGCTGCACGGTCGGGTCCTCGAGGCGGAGGACCAGCGGCTCCTGGGCGCCTTTGCGGCCCAGGTCGCGGTGCTGCTGGACCGGATGCGCCTCGCCGAGGAGGCGTCGGCGGCTGCTCCGCTTGCCGAGGCGAACAAGATGCGCACGGCGCTGCTCGCGGCCGTCGGGCACGACCTCAGAGCACCGTTGGCGGCAGCCAAGGCCGCGGTCTCCAGCCTGCGCAGCCCTGACATCGAGCTGCCAGCGGCGGACCGTCGCGAGCTGCTCGCGGCCGCTGACGAGTCGCTGGACAAGCTGGCCGGTCTGGTGGACAACCTGCTGGACATGAGTCGGCTCCAGGCCGGCGCCCTGGCGATCGAGGTCGAGCCGGTGGCGGTGGACGAGGTGGTGGCCCGTGCCGTCGACGACGTCGTCGCCGGCCAGACCCGACCGATCAGGGTCGACCTGGCCGACGACCTGCCACTGGTACTCGCCGATGCCGGTTTGACCGAACGGGTGCTGGCCAACCTCCTGGCGAACGCCCTGCGGTACGCACCGCCGGGGTCGGCGCCCTGCGTGACCGGCTCCCACCTCGGCGACCGGGTCGAGGTGCGGATCATCGACCGCGGGCCCGGGATCCCGGTCTCGGAGCGGGAGCGGGTGTTCCTGCCCTTCCAGCGGATGGGCGACACCGACAACACCACCGGGGTAGGCCTCGGACTCGCGCTCTCCCGCGGGCTCGCAGAGGCGATGGGAGGCACCCTGGACCCTGAGGAGACGCCCGGAGGGGGGCTGACGATGGTTCTCACGCTGCCGTCGGCACCGCTCGAGGCCCGCGATCCCGGACGACGAGAGCGAACGGAGGCGGGGGAGTGACCCGCGTCCTGGTGGTCGATGACGAACCGCAGCTGCTGCGCGCGCTGGGCATCAACCTGCGCGCGCGCGGGTACGAGGTCCAGCCCGCGGCCACCGGGGCCGAGGCGCTCCGCCTGGGTGCTGCGCACCCGCCCGACGTGGTGATCCTCGACCTCGGGCTGCCCGACATGGACGGCACCGAGGTCGTCGCCGGCCTGCGCGGGTGGACCGACGTGCCGATCCTGGTGCTCTCCGGCCGCTCCGACAGCGCGGACAAGGTCGATGCGCTGGACGCCGGTGCGGACGACTACGTGACCAAGCCGTTCGGGATGGACGAGCTCCTCGCCCGGTTGCGGGCGATGCTGCGGCGCGGCGGTGGGAAGGAGGAGCAGCCGGTGGTGAGGTTCGGGGATGTCGTGGTGGACCTCGGCGTACGGCGGGTCACCCGCGCGGACGTCGACGTCCGGCTCACCCCCACTGAGTGGCACCTGCTCGAGGTGCTGGTGCGCAACCCGGGCAAGCTGCTCAGCCAGCGCCAGCTGCTCGCCGAGGTCTGGGGGCCGGGCTACGAGTCGGCCCGGGGCAATCTGCGGCTCTACATGGCGCAGCTCCGAAAGAAGCTGGAGAACGACCCCGCCCGCCCGGCCCACCTGGTGAACGAGCCCGGACTGGGCTACCGGTTCCTGCCCTGACGCTTCCCCGGCGCGCCGAAATAGCCCATACTCCAAATAGAACACGTTTCAGAAAGTAACCTTCGGGCTCTTGTGCAGTTATGTGATGCACATCTACTTTCTGTTCGATCTCACCTCAGAAGTTCTGGCGTCAGGAGTACGGCTGTGCGAAGCGTTGCGGGGTCCGATCGGGCTCGTCGACTGCTGGGGGTAGGGGCGCTGGCGTTCCTGCTGCTGGTGCCGACCGCTTGCGGGGGATCGGCGATCTCCCCGAAGAAGGCCCTCGAGGCCAACCAGCGCGTGCTCGGCCAGGCGGGTGGCAACGGGGGCACGGTCGTGGACCCGAACACCGGCACCACCGTCGACCCGGGGACCGGTAACGCCGTCCCGGGTGGCACCAGCACCGGCGGCACCGGCGGCACCGGAACCACCGGCGGGACCGGCGGCACCGGCGGGACCGGTGGCGGGACCAGCCAGCCGCCGGCCGGCAGCGGCATCAAGGCCGGCTCGTGCGCCGGCTTCAAGAACTCCAAGGGAATCACCGACAAGGTGATCAAGATCGGTAACTCCTCGGACATCTCCGGTCCGGTGCCCGGCCTCTTCACGGCTGCCCAGCAGGCCACCCAGGCCTACGTCGCCTACTTCAACGCGACCTCCAGCATCTGCGGACGCAAGCTCGAGCTCAGCAACCTCGACTCCAAGACCGACGCCGGCGCTGACCAGCAGTCGTACCAGAAGATGTGCGAGCAGGACTTCGCGGCTGTCGGCTCGATGTCGGCCTTCGACTCCGGTGGCGCCGCGACCGCGGCGGGCTGCGGCCTCCCGGACATGCGCACCGCCTCGGTGACCGCGACCCGCAACGCCTGCTCGACCTGCTTCGGCGCCCAGGCGACCGGCCCGCACGAGTTCTCCAACGCGGTCCCGGACTTCATCGTGAAGAACTACAAGGCTGCCAGCCAGAAGGCCGCCTTCCTCTACCTCAACGCCGGTGCCGCCGCCGAGAACGGCAAGTACCAGCAGAAGGTCGAGGAGCAGCGCGGGATGAAGTTCCTGTACTCGTCGGGCATCGAGGTCTCCGACTTCAACTACGGCCCGTACGTGCAGGCGATGAAGAGCAAGGGCGTCCAGTACGTCCAGTTCATCGGCGCCTACCAGCAGTCGGTCCGGCTCGCCCAGGCGATGCAGTCCAACGACTTCCACCCGACGGTGCGGATGTACGACCCCTCGGTCTACGACCAGAACTTCCTGAAGACCGGTGGCTCGGCCATCGAGGGCGCGTTCATGTTCATCAACTTCACCCCGCTCGAGGAGAGCCAGCCCGAGCTCAACCTGTACAAGAAGTGGCTCCAGCAGGTCGCTCCCGGCGCCTCGCCGACGTTCTTCGGCGAGTTCGCCTGGTCCGCGTCCAAGCTCTTCGTCCAGAACGCGATCGCGCTCGGCGGCAAGCTCAACCGGGCCACCCTGGCGGCGAGCTTCAAGCCCGTTCACGCCTGGACCGGTGGCGGGATGCACGGCCCGATGGACGTCGGCGGCAAGCACTCGCCGTCGTGCGTGCGCTTCCTGCAGGTGAAGGGCGGCAGGTTCGTGCCGCTGGGGCCGACCAAGTACATGTGCAACGGCAGCAGCGTCGGTCGGTGACCCGGTGAGCGCATTCCTCTCCTACACCGTCATCGGGATCTTCACCGGTGCGGCGTACGCGATCGCGGCCAGCGGTCTGGTGCTGACCTACTCGACCACCCGGGTGTTCAACATCGCCCACGGTGCGGTCGGCATGGTCTTCGCGTTCCTCTACTGGGACTTCTCGATCCGGCAGGGGCTGCCCGTCTGGCTCTCGCTGATCCTCGTGCTCGGGGTCGTGGCCCCGGCCGTCGGTGTGTTCATCCAGCGCGTGGTCACCCGTGGCCTCGGCAACGCGCCGATCGGCGTCTCGCTGGTGGTCACGGTCGGCATCCTGGTGACGATGATCGGTCTGGCCCAGCAGGTCTGGAAGCCGGCCCCGCGCTCGCTGCCGCTGTTCTTCCCGGACCACCTGATCAAGTTCGGCGGTGTGGTGATCACCTGGCAGCAGGTCATCACCGTGGTCCTCTCAGTGATCGTCGCGATCGCGCTCTACGTGCTGCTCGCCCGTACCCGGATCGGGACGGCGATGCGCGCCTCGGTCGACAACCCCGAGCTCCTGCACCTGTACGGCGGGCGCTCCGACGTGGTCGCCGCGCTCGCCTGGGCGGTCGGCACCTCGCTCGCCGCGCTCGCCGGCATCCTGCTCGCCCCGGTGATCGGCCTGCAGTACTTCGACCTGACACTGCTGGTCATCTCCGCGTACGCCGCCGCGATGCTCGGCAAGCTGACCAACCTGCCGATGACGTACGTCGGCGCGATGGGGCTCGGCTTGGCTCAGTCCTACGTCGTGGGTTACCTCCAGGACATCCCGGGTCACGAGAAGCTGACCGGACTGCCGGCCGTGATCCCGTCGTTGTTCCTGTTCGTGATCCTGGTGCTGCTCCCACAGGCGCCGCTCCGCATCGGTCAGGTCAAGGGCATCATCTCCGCGCCGGTCCCGACGTTGGGGCGATCCGCGGTCTTCGGCGGCGGCCTCATCGTCGTGGTCATCCTGATGTCATCCGGCATGGCCGACTCCAACCTGCTGCTGGTCGGCACGGCGGCGACGTACGGCATCGTGATGCTCTCGCTGGTCATGCTGACCGGCTACGGCGGGTTCGTCTCGCTGGCGCAATTCACGTTCGCGGGAGTCGGTGCGGTCGCCTACGCCAGGCTCGACCAGCCGAACCTGTTCGGTCTGCTGCTCGCGGTGCTGATCGCCGCGGCTGTCGGGGCCTTGGTGGCGCTCCCGGTGCTCCGGCTGACCGGTCTCTACCTGGCGCTGGCCACGCTCGCCTTCGGGCAGCTGATGGACAAGATCGTCTTCCAGTCGTCCTGGGCGTTCGAGTTCAACAACCCGCTGAACGCCAAACGGCTCTCGATCTTCGGCACCCGGATCGAGAGCGTCGGCAACTACACGATCATGATGGCCGTCTTCTTCGTGCTGATCGCGCTGGTCGTGGTCGCGGTGCGCCGCGGCCGCCTCGGCCGGATCCTGATCGCCAGCCGGGACAGCCAGGCGGCCTGCGGCACGCTCGGCCTGGACCTGCGCTGGGTGCGGGTCGGGCTGTTCGCCTCCTCGGCCGGTGTGGCCGGACTGGCGGGCGCGCTGCTCGCCGGCCTGCGCGGCACGATCGTGGCCGACGACTTCATCTTCTTCAAGAGCCTGCTGCTGCTCCTGTGCGCGGTGGTCTGGGGCGTCACCTCGGTGAGCGGCGCACTGGTCGGTGGCATCTTCCTGATGCTGCTCAACTACCTGCCCGGACCGCTGGCGAACAACCCGTCGACCCAGAGCCTGCTGTTCATCGTGCTCGGGGTCGGCGCCATCGTGATCGGTCGCGACCCGAACGGACTCGCCAACCGCGCATTCATGATCCCGCGCTGGATCCAGGGGACGCTGTTCCCGGTCCTGGCCGACCGCTTCCCGGGGATGGCGCTCAAGGTGCGCGACTTCGCCGGCGGCGACCAGCCGCAGGACGGCGACGAGGAACCGATCGGACCAGCCGGTGGGGCGCACGCGGCCCACGACCACGACCACGACCACGACCACGACCACGACCAGGAGGTGGACAGCGATGCCGTTGCTGCACGTTGACGACGTCGTCGTCCAGTTCGGTGGCGTGACCGCGGTCAACCACGCCGACTTCGAGGTGGAGTCCGGCACCATCACCGGCCTGATCGGCCCGAACGGCGCCGGCAAGACGACCTGCTTCAACGTCATCACCGGCCTGCAGACGCCGACCTCCGGCAAGGTGCTGCTCGACGGCAAGGACATCACCCGGATGCCGGTGCACCGCCGGTCGCGCCGCGGGATCGGCCGCACGTTCCAGCGCCTCGAGGCATTCGGCTCGCTCACCGTGGCCGACAACGTCCGGACCGCGCTCGACATCCACGACGGCTTCAGCGGCATCTTCCGCTCGGCCAACGCCGACATCGAGCACCTGCTCGAGCGCGTCGGCATCACCGGCTACGCCCGGGAACGCGCGGACTCGGTCCCGACCGGTGTCGCCCGCCTGCTCGAGCTGGCCCGCGCGCTGGCCTGCGACCCGCGGCTGCTGCTCCTCGACGAGCCGTCCTCGGGTCTCGACGAGTCGGAGACCGGGGCCTTCGGCGACCTGCTCAAGGACCTGGCCGCCGAGGGCCGCACCGTGCTCATGGTCGAGCACGACATGGACCTGGTGATGGGGGTCTGCGACACCATCCACGTCCTCGACTTCGGCTCCATCATCGCCCAGGGCACCCCGCCCGAGATCCGTGCCAACAAGCTGGTCCAGAAGGCCTACCTCGGCTACGCCGACGAGGCCGAGGTGGCCGAGGCCGCCGGGCTCGACCAGACCGCGGTGCTGCCGACAGGAGCCCTGTGATGAGTGTCCCGATTCTGGAGTGCGTCGACGTGCACGCCGCCTACGGGCGGATCGAGGTGCTCCGCGGCGTCGACCTGCGCGTCCCGCGCGGCGCCGTGGTCGCCCTGCTCGGCCCGAACGGCGGCGGCAAGTCGACCCTGCTCAAGGTCATCTCCGGGCAGATGGAGAAGACCGGCGGCCACGTGCACATGGCCGGCGTGAACGTCCAGGGTGCGTCCGCGGACGACCTGGCCCGCCTCGGCCTGACCACCATCCCCGAGGGCCGCAGCGTGTTCCCGAACCTCACGGTCGAGGAGAACTTGCTGCTGATGTCGTACGCCGGGGTCCCGGCCGAGAAGGTCTTCGACACCGCGTACTCCTACTTCCAGCGGCTGCACGAGCGCCGCTACCAGCTCGCCGGCACGATGTCCGGCGGTGAGCAGCAGATGCTGGCGATGGCCCGGGCGCTGTCCTCGGACCCGGCGCTGCTGCTGCTCGACGAGCTCTCGATGGGTCTGGCTCCGCTGATCGTGGACGAGCTCTACGAGACCGTCGCGAAGATCGCCGAGTCCGGCGTCTCGATCCTGTGCGTCGAGCAGTTCGCGCGGACGGCACTGCGGGTCTCCGACTACGCAGCAGTGATGACCGGGGGCAAGGTCGTCGCGACCGGAGAACCGGACGAGATCAACGCGATCATGGCCGACGTGATCCTAGGGGGAGCAGCATGAGCAGGACGCTCTACGACAAGACGGTGGCGCGCCGCGTGAGCACCGCCTCGCGGCGCAGCAAGCGCACCGTGGCGGGCAGCCTGGTGCTCGGGCTGGTGGCGCTGGGGGGCGCTGCCTCGCTCGCACCCGCGCACGCCGCGGACTTCTCCGGGTTCAGCACCCACGCCCAGGCCACGCCGCTGCGCGTCGAGGTCCGCGAGCCCGCGATCCCGATCCCGTCGGACCCGCAGGCGGAGTTCAACTTCTCCTACACCAAGGTCGACGGCGCCTCCGGGCCGATCGGCACGGCCCGCGCCTCGGCGATGTGGCCCGGCGACTCGGTCGGTGAGGGCCTGAAGACCTTCGGCGAGCAGCTCGGCCTGCCCGCGCCGCTGCTGGTGCTGACCAACGGCGGCTACCCCGCCCAGGTCAACGCCCAGTCGCCCGGAGACACGGCCTCGCAGACCCAGGAGTTCTTCCCCGGGATGACCGGCAAGGTGAGCACCACCGACAAGCGCGCCATCGCCAAGGTCGGTTACGGCACCTCCGGCGACGTCAACCCCGGTGACAACGGCACCAGCACCGCGCCGACCCCTCCGAGCCTGCTCGAAGCGCTCCAGAACGGCGACCTCGGAGCGCTCGGCAACGCGCTGACCGGGTCCCAGTCGGCCGGACCGGGCGAGCCGCAGCCGTCGGCCGGCCCGCTCGGCAGCCTCAGCCTGCTGGTCAACGCCGGGGGCATGGAGAGCGTCTCCAGCACCAGCTACGACCCGGACGCCGACAGCGTGGTCGCCACCGCGACGAGTCGGCTGGGCAGCATCTCGCTGCTGGCCGGCATCGTGCAGCTCACCGGGGTCGAGGTGATCACCACGGTGTCCAGCAACATCGGCGGCGGCGCCAAGATCGTGAAGCACGTGAACATCGGCGGGATGTCGATCGCGGGCAACAAGTTCACCTTCACCGGCGACGGCATCGAGGCCCAGGGCAAGCAGACCCCGATCCCGGGTCTGCCCGACGCCCCCGCCGCCGCGCTCAAGGCGCTCGGCATCAGCTTCCACCTCGGCGAGGTCACCCAGACCAAGGCCGGCTCGGCGGGATCCATCACCGCCGAGGGTCTGCGGATCACCCTGGACACCGGCCCGCTGCGCTCCAAGCTGCCGGCGCTCCCGCTGGGCGACCTGATCAGCCAGCTGCCGGACCTGCCCGGCCAGGCCTCGATCCTCAAGGGCCTGCTGCTCGCGCTGACCGAGGCGCACCCGCGCATCGACCTCGTGCTCGGGCAGTCCAGCGCCTCGGCGCAGACCGTGCCGGGGATCGGCGACGGCGGCGCGCTGCCGCCTTCGGTGGTGCCGCCGGTCGGGACCGTGCCGAGCGTGGACACCCCGATCACCGGGCCGCTGCCGAACGAGACCGGCCCGCTCCCGACGGGGGAGCAGCAGACCAACCCCGGCATCGTCCGCACCAGCGCACCGGGCCTGCCGGCCCTCGGCAGCATCCCGATGTGGCTGCTGCTCGCCGGCCTGGCCGCCGCGCTGGGCGTCGGCTGGTACGTCCGCAACGCAGGACTCCTCCTCTTCGGTGCCGCAGGAGCCTGCGGCCACGGGCTCAAGTCCGGAATCCCTGACCTCAGGAAGGCATGAGAATGGCAACCATCGAGACGACCGCACCCGCAGCGGCGATCCCGCACGCCGCGAAGACGGACGGCATCGCCCCGCTGCGCGGCAACTCCGCCCAGCTGCTGCAGGTGGTGCTCTTCGTCGCCGGGGCGGTCCTGCTGCCCGGCGGTCTGGTGGTCATCGGCCTGGGCTGGTACGGCACCGCGCACACGGCGTACGAGTACAACCAGAACGCCTACCTGATGTCCGGCGGCATCCTCGGCCTGGGCATCACCCTGGTCGGCGGCTTCCTGTACTTCGGGTCCTGGCTCGCCCGGATGGCGCTGGACCAGAAGGAGTCGCAGCAGCAGATCAGCGAGGCGCTGAACAAGCTGGCCGACGCGGTCCTGAAGAGCTCGGCTGCCGCCGAGGTGGCCCAGGCCGCCGAGGTCGCAGCTCCGGCTCCCGCCGCCAAGCGGGCCTCCCGCGCAGCCGCTGCTCCGGCCCGGCCCAAGGACGCCGGCGCCACCCTGGTCGTCGCCGGTACCGGCACCACCGTGCACCGCGCCGACTGCGACCTGATCGCCGGCCGTGAGGACCTGGTGCCCGCTCCGGCGGACACCACCGGCCTGACGCCCTGCCGCCTCTGCCAGTGACGTGACCACGAGCCCGGTTCGCACCCACGTCGGGCCGCGCGCCGCTCCGCGCGCGATCCCGCAGCAGCGCCGTACCCAGGCGCAGCGGCGTGCGGAGAGCGAACGTCGGCTGCTGGACGCTGCCGCAGCGCTGATCGTGGAGCGCGGCATCGAGGGCACCTCGCTCGCCGAGATCGGCCGCGTGGCCGGCTACAGCCACGGTCTGGTGCACCAGCGCTTCGGGTCCAAGGAAGCGCTCGTCGAGCGCCTCAACACCGAGGCCGTGCGCATGTTCACCGCCCGGACGCTGAGCGCCGTCGGCAGCACCCGGGGCCTCGCGGCGCTGCGCATCGTGGCGGACACCTACCTCGACCTGGTCCAGGCCGAGGACCCGTTGGGCCGACTGCACCTGGTGGTCTGGAGCGAGGCCGTGGCGCGCGCCTCCGACCGGCGCTCGTACCGGGTGACCTGGGACCGCTACTTCCGATCAGCCTTCGCGCAGCTGATCCTGGACGCCGCCGCGGACGGGACCGTGCGCGACGACGTCGACGTCGACGCCATGTCGATGGTGGTGGTCGGGCTGCTGCGTGGCGTCGCCCTGCAGCTCATGCTCGACCCGGCCAGCGCCACTCCCCAGACCCGGGCAGCGGTGCTGGACCACCTCACCCGGATGCTGGCGAGCTGACCAGGGAGTCGCGGACCATCAGGTCGAGTGCGGCCTGAGCCTTGCGCAGGTCGGTCCGGGCCGGATCCAGCAGCAGCTGCATCGCGATCCCGCGCAGGCTGCCGACGATGCTGATGGCGGCCGGTGCCACCTCGAGGTCGGGGTCGACCTCACCGCGGGCGATCGCGTCCTCGAGCAGGGTGACGATGAAGTCGCGAAGCCGTCGGTCCCAGTCCAGGTGCGCGGCCCGGCGCTCGGCCGTGTGCGCGACGGCCTCGCTCCAGAGCACCACGTGCACCCGACCGATCGGGTCGGGGTCGTCGACCAGGTCCAGGTAGAGCCGGCAGAGCTCCAGCATGGCGTCGAGCCCGGCGAGTCCACGCAGGCGAACGCGGGCTGTCGCGGCGTAGTGCGCTCCGCCCTCCTCGATGAGCCGGTCCACCAGCTCGTCCTTGGAGCCGAAGCGGTGGTTCACCGCCGCGTGCGAGGCGCCGGCGCGGCGGCCGATGTCGGCCAACGAGGTCAGCTCGAGGCCGCGCTCGACGATCAGCTCCGCCGAGGCCTGCAGCAGGCGACGCTCGCTATCCGCACGGCGCTCGGCCTGCGAGCGGCGCTCCGTCGGCCGCGACTGCTCGGTTCTCACCCGCCGACCGTACCTGGCAGACCGTTCGGAAGCCCCTGCTTCCCTAGCTGGTCAGGTACTCCAGGATCATCCGGTTGACCTCCACCGGTTTCTCGAGGTGGAGGAAGTGGCCCGCGCCCTCGACCAGACGCAGCACGCTCCCCTCCGGGAGGCGCTCCTTCGCCGAGACCGCCAACCGGACGTCCATGCACCCGTCCTGGGTCCCGTGCAGGTACAGCAGCGGGAGCCGGGGCTCGCGCAGCTCGGCGCCCTTCCAGCGGCGGTAGGGCTCCGGGGGGCCGAACGGGCTGACCAGGGCCCGGTAGTAACCGAACACGAGACGCCGGTTGCCCTCCCAGGCCATCGCCTCGAGCACCGAGCGCAGGTCTGCCTCGGCGTTGTAACCGGGCGACCAGGTCCGCCACAGGTAGCGGACGAGGCGCTCGTAGTTGCGCTCGGGCAGGAACGGCAGCCGGTTGAACCCGATGTACCAGCTGTTGCGGACCTGACGGGGCAGGACCTTCGGGTCCGGCTTCACGGCGGTGAACGGCGGAACTGCCAGGACCACTGCCTTGGCGAACGGGTTGTCCTCGTGGGCGATCAACGCGTTGGTCGCGATCGCCCCCCAGTCGTGACCGACCACGACCGCGTCGTCCCCGCCGCCGAGCTCGCGGTGGATCCCGAGCACGTCGGAGACCAGCGCGGCGACGTCACCGCGGCCGTCGGCGGGGACTGCTGACGGCGCGTAGCCCCGCATGAACGGCGCCACCACCCGGTAACCCGCCTCGGCCAGCACCGGACCGAGGTGCCGCCAGGTGTGCGCAGTGTCCGGGAACCCGTGCAGCAGCACCGCGAGCGGTCCGTCCGACGGTCCCCAGGCGAGGGCGGCCAGGGAGACCTCGGGCAGCTCGACGCGGATCTGTTCCATGGCCGACATCCTTGCGGGTCGCGGTCGGTGACGCGGGGCTCCCGGGCCGATAACCTGACTGAGACACCGAGTCACGGGTACTCACGAGGCACTACCCCGCGAGGAGATGACGATGACGATCACGCAGACCGTCCAGGCGGCCGCACCGACAGCCGGTGGTGCCGCGTTCGGCGAGATCCTGATCGCTGCCGCGATGGTGGGGGCGGTGATGCTCGCCTTCGGGTGGGTGGTCCTGCGCGAGCGCACCGGGCACACCACCCTGGTAGGTCGCCTGGCCGACAGGCTCTCCGAGATCGACGGCCTGCCGCGCTGGGTCGGCCTGCCGATGTACCTGCTCCTCGCCGCGCTGCTGTGCGCCGCGTTCGGGGTCTGGTGGGACGTCCCGATCCACATGCAGAACGGGCGCGACCAGGGTCCGCTGGCGAACCCCTCGCACTACTTCATCCTCTTCGGGATCCTCGGGTTCACCCACGCCGGCGTCCTCAGCATGGGGCTGGCGCGGGATCCCCTGCCGCGGCGTACGGTCCGGTTGACCAACACCTGGCGGGTGCCCATGGGCTCCCTGGTGATCCTCGGCGCCGGTCAGATCGCGCTGCTCGGCTTCCCGGCGGACGACGTCTGGCACCGGCTGTTCGGCCAGGACGTGACCGAGTGGGGACCGACCCACGTGATGATGATCGGCGGCGCGGTCACCTGCATCCTCGGCATCCCGCTGCTGCTCGCAGAGGCCTACCAGGTCGGTGCGGCCGGCACCCGGACGACCATCGGCCGGCTGCGCAGCACCCTGGCGCTGGCCCTGTGCTTCATCCCGGTGGCGTTCCTGATGGAGTTCGACCTCGGGGTCCCGCAGTACCCGGCCGCGACGCAGTTCATCATCGCCGGCTTCATCTTCACCTGGATCCCGGTGGCGGTCCGGTCCTGGTTCGGGCCCGGTGGCGCCCTGTTCGCCGCGGTCGTCTACCTCGGCGTGCACGCCTACCTCTACCTCACGGTCGCCGCACTCCCGAACGTATTGACCGCGCGGTTCCTGCTCTTCGTCCCGGCCGCGGTGCTGGTCGAGCTGGTCGCCCTGGTGCTGCCGCCGGCCAGGCGGGCGCTGGCGTTCGCGCTGGTCTCCGGTCTCGCCGTGGGCACGCTGGGCATGCTCGCCGAGTACGCGTGGAGCAAGAAGTTCATGCCGCTGCCGCAGCCGATCGATGCGGGCGCCCTGCCGCTGATGCTGACGGTCGCGACCTGCGCCGGGCTCGGTGGTGGCCTGCTCGCCCTGTGGCACGTCGCCAGGCTCCGTGACGTCGAGTCACCGGTCGCCGCGGCGCCGAGGGCCGGTAGCGCGTTCCGCTGGACCGGGCTGGCCGGTGTCGGTATCGCCCTGGTGCTGATGGGCTACTTCGCCCCGCCCCGGGCCGGTCACGAGCACATCCAGGCGTCCATCGCGCTGGACAACGCCTGCGACGGCACCCAGAAGTGCTC
>JBJMIP010000122.1:0-4641 GCA_045806825.1 Marmoricola sp. | reverse complement strand
GACGTCGGTGGCGAGCAGCGGGTGCTGGCGCTGTCGCGGCTTGCGGACGTGAACACGGCGCACGCGATCACCGTGCACCGCAGCCAGGGCAGCCAGTTCGGTGCCGTCACCGTGATGTTGCCCGAGCCCGACTCGTTGGTCCTGTCCCGCGAGCTGCTCTACACCGCGATCACCCGGGCGCGCGACGTCGTCCGGATCGTCGGCACCGAGGAGTCGCTCCGGGCGGCGATCGCGCGCCCGGCGCAGCGTGCGTGCGGGCTGGCCGCCCGGCTCAGTCGTTAGGCGTCAGCAGGAAGACCGGGATCTCCCGGTCGGTCTTGGTCTGGTAGCTCGCGTAGGTCGGCCAGGTGTCGACGGCGTGCTGCCACCAGTCCGCGCGCTCGGCTCCGGTCAGCACCCGGGCCGTGTAGGTCTTCCGGACAGGACCGTCCTGGAGCTCGACCTCGGGGTGGGCCAGGAAGTTGTAGTACCACTCGGGCTGCTCGGGCGCGCCGCCCTTGGAGGCGACCGCGACGTACTGGCCGTCACGCTCGACCCGCATCACCGGGTTCTTGCGCAGATTGCCGGACTTCGCACCGACCGACGTGATCACCACGATCGGGTCCGTGCCGCCGCGCAGGGTGTTCGCCTCGGCGCCGTCGGACGCCTCGAACGCCTCCACCTGCTCGCGGACCCAGTCCGCCTTGCTGGGGACGTACTCACCTTGAAGAGTCATAGGAGTGCAATGCCCGCGACCCCGTCGAACATTCCCCACCGATAGCCTCGCCCCATGAGCGCGATCGACGGAGTCAGCGACATCTTCGGCCCCGAGGACTGGGACGCGGTGCCGGGGTTCGAGGACCTGACCGACCTGACCTACCACCGCGCGAAGGCGCACGGCACCGTCCGGATCGCCTTCGACCGCCCCGACGTGCTCAACGCGTTCCGGCCCAACACCGTGGACGAGCTGCTCCGCACGCTGGACCACGCCCGGATGTCCGCCGACGTGGGCTGCGTGCTGCTCACCGGCAACGGCCCGAGCGCGAAGAACGGCAAGCACGCGTTCTGCACCGGCGGCGACCAGCGGATCCGCGGCAAGGCCGGCTACCAGTACGAGGTTGCGGCAGGCTCGACCGACGGGGCTCACACCTCCGCCGGAACCGGGGCCGAGGAGCCGAGCGCGATCGACAAGGCCCGCCTGGCCCGGCTGCACATCCTCGAGTGCCAGCGGCTGATCCGGTTCATGCCGAAGGTCGTGATCAGCATGGTCAACGGCTGGGCCGCCGGCGGCGGGCACTCGCTGCACGTGGTCAGCGACCTGACCATCGCGAGCCTGGAGCACGGCCGGTTCAAGCAGACCGATGCCGACGTCGGGTCGTTCGACGGCGGCTTCGGGTCGGCGTACCTGGCGCGCCAGGTCGGCCAGAAGTTCGCCCGCGAGATCTTCTTCCTGGCCCAGGAGTACAGCGCCGAGGACGGCGTCCGGATGGGCACCGTCAACAAGGCCGTCCCGCACGCCGAGCTGGAGAAGACCGGCCTGGAGTGGGGCCGGCTGATCAACGGCAAGAGCCCGACCGCGCAGCGGATGCTCAAGTACTCGTTCAACCTGATCGACGACGGGCTGGTGGGTCAGCAGCTCTTCGCCGGCGAGACCACCCGGCTGGCGTACATGACGGACGAGGCCCAGGAGGGTCGCGACCAGTTCCTGGAGAAGCGCGAGCCCGACTGGTCGCCGTACCCCTGGTACTACTAGGCGCTCAACGGGCGTCGTAGACGTCGCGGTTCGCGACGATCCGCGACGCGTGCTGCTCGGCCCAGACGCGGACCGCGTCGATGGGTGCCAGCAGGTCGCGGCCGAGCTCGGTCAGCTCGTACTCCACGCGCGGGGGGACCTCGGCGAAGACCTCGCGGGTCAGCACGCCGTCGCGCTCCAGCGCCCGCAGCGTCTGGGTCATGACCTTCGGGGTGATGCCCTCGATCCGGGCGCGCAGCTCGGAGAACCGCAGCCGACCACCCGCCAGGGCGACCACGACCAGCACGGTCCAGCGGTCGCCGATGCGGTCCAGCACCACCCGCGAGGCGCAGTCGCGGGCGAACGCGTCCGGCGGGTACTCCATGGTTTCCATGGGGTATCTATAGCACGTTGAAGTACTCGATATCCAACGGATACTGTCAAATCTCCGCACTGATCCAAGGAGAAACGACATGAAGATCGCCGTGTACGGCGCCACCGGCGCGATCGGCAGCAGCATCGTCAACGAGGCCCGGGGCCGCGGTCACCAGGTGACCGGCATCAGCCGGGGCGGCAGCGACCTGACCGGCGACGCTCTCGACCCCACCTTCACCAAGCAGGTCGCAGCCGACCACGACGTCGTCGTGTCCGCCGTCGGACCGAGCCGCACCCAGGACGACGGCACCCGGTTCCCCGACACCATCGCGAACCTGGCGGCGACGCTGGGTGATTCTCGCCTGGTCGTCGTCGGCGGCGCCGGCAGCCTGACCGTCGGTGGCGTGCGGCTGGTCGACACCCCGGAGTTCCCCGAGGTCTACAAGGCCGAGGCGCTCAAGGGCGCGGCCTCGCTCGCGATCCTGCGCGAGGCGGACGACAGCACCGACTGGACCTACCTCTCCCCGGCCCCGGTGATCGCTCCCGGCGAGCGCACCGGCTCCTACGTCGTCGGCACCGAGTCGCCGGTCGGTGACGCGATCAGCATCGAGGACTACGCCGTCGCGCTGGTCGACGAGATCGACGAGCCGAAGCACCGCCGGCAGCGGTTCACCGTCGCCAACTAGGAGCGCTTCAGCCGGCTGCTGCGACGACGGCGCTGACCACTCCGGGCAGCGCCGTCTCCAGCTCCGCCGCGCGGAGAAGCTGGTGGGTCTGCCCGCCGATCACGACGCGCTCGGTGATGCCTGCCTCGCGCAGCACCTTGAAGTGGTGACTGGCGGTCGACTTGCCGATGTCGTCGTACAGCTGGCTGCACGCGACCGGGCCGCCGTCCGCCGACATCCGGCGCACCATCTCCAGGCGCACCGGATCGGCGAGCGCGGCCAGCACCTCCTGGACGCTGGCGACCGGAAGCACGGCGGGCAGCTCGTACTTCTCCTGTGACGTGGCAGACATGGTGACCTCCGGAATAGTTCGACGATCATCGAACTTGTGTCTCCATTGGCGTTCGATCTCGATCGAACTTACCGCAGGAGACATCATGGGCAACACCTCGACAGCCGTGAGGATTCCGCAGGCTCCACCGACCGCTCGCACCCCACGGTCCGGCGCCTACCCGCTGCTGATCGCGCTGCTCGCGGTCGCGCTCGGCGTCTCCGGGGCGCCCGCCCCGCTCTACGGGATCTACCAGCGCGAGTGGCACCTCGCGCCGCTCACCACCACCCTGGTCTTCGCGGTCTACGCGTTCGCCGCCCTCGGCTCCGTGCTCGTGGCAGGCAAGGCGTCGGACAAGCTCGGCCGCAAGCCGCTGCTGGTCGGCGCGGCGGTCGTGATGATCGCCGGACTGGTCATCTTCATGACGGCACACGGCGTGGCCGCACTGTTCGTCGCCCGCGCGCTGCACGGCGCCGCGGTCGGCACCACGGTCGTCGTCGGCAGTGCTGCGCTGCTCGACCTGCGACCGCAGGACGGCGCCCGGACCGGGCACCTGACCGGGATCATGTTCAACGTCGGCATCGCAGTGACCGTCCTCGCTGCCGCGCTGATGGCCCAGTACGCCCCCGACCCGCTGGTGACCCCGTACGCCGTCATCGGGCTGGTCGTGCTGATCCTGCTGCTCAACCTGCTGCTGATGGGCGAGCCGCACCAGGCCCGCAGCACAGCCCCGATCCGGCTGGCCCGACCCGCGGTCCCGGAGTCGATCAAGCACGACTTCCGGTTCGCCGTCCTCGGTGTGATGGCAGCCTGGTCCGTCCTCGGCGTCTACCTCTCGCTGTTCCCGACGTTCGCCGGCGTCTCGACCGGGATCCACAGCCTGGTCTTCGGTGGCTCGGTCGTCGCCGCGATGGCCGGGGCCGCGGCGATCAGCCAGGCCTTCGGCGGGCGTCTGGTCCCGCGGACCGCGGCGATCACCGGCGACTTCGCCACGGCGGTCGCGCTGGTGCTCAGCTGGTTGGCGATCAACAGCCACCACGCCTCGCTCGTGGTGGGTGCCGCGGTGGTGATGGGCCTCTCGTTCGGCCTGGCGTTCGGCGGGTCCTTGCGCCACCTCGGCAGCGTCGTCCCCGCCGCCACCCGCGGCGAGGTGATGTCGGCGTACTACGTGCTCGCCTACGGGGCCATGGCCGTCCCGACCATCCTGGCCGGTTGGGCCGCGACCCGGTGGAGCCTGGCCGAGATCTTCCCCTGGTTCACCGCCGCCGTGGCGCTCGCCTGCCTGACGGCCGGGGTCCTCGGGGTCGTCTCCCGACGGCCGGTTGCCCAGCTCGCCTGAGTGTCGTCCCCGGTGGCCATCTGGCCGCCGGGGCAACCTCTGCCGGATGGTCCTCGCTGCACTCGTCAACGACTTCTCGGCCACTCGGTCTCGAACAACCTCGGGCGCTCGGTAGCCTCGACTGCGTGTTCCTCGCTGCGCTCGTCAACGACTTCTCGGCCACTCGGTCTCGAGCAACCTCGGGCGCTCGGTAGCCTCGACTCGTGAAGGTCGTCGTGCT
>JBJMIP010000121.1:0-4363 GCA_045806825.1 Marmoricola sp. | reverse complement strand
GCTCACCGGATGCTCACCGCTGCGACCGAGCCGACAGCGCTCCCTCGCCGGCCGCACGCATCGCAGCCGTCGGAGCCGTCATCGTGGTCATCAGGTTCACCTGCAGTGCGGCCTGGTTGACGAGCAGGTCCAGCCCGCTGACGAGGATGTGGCCGGAGACCAGCGCGGCCTGGGCCAGCGGGGTCGGCCACGGGTCGTAGGTGACCTCGAAGACCACCGGGCACGGGTCAGCGCTGCGAACCAGCCACTCGGTCTGCGCTGCGGCCGGGATGGTCGAGACCACCAGGTCGGCCGCGCCGACCGGATCACCCAGCGTGCCGACCTCGATCTCGGGACCGTTCTCCAGCTGGGCGACGACGTCGATCGTCTCGACCGCGCGCGACGGTTCACGGACCAGCAGCCGCGCGTGCTCGCAGCCGAGCTCCCCGAGGGCCAGCAGCATCGAGGCCGCGGTCGCGCCGCCACCGAGCACGACGGCGTTGGTGAACGGACCGGGCACCCGCTCGCGGAGAGCGGCGATCGCCCCGGGGATGTCGGTGTTGTAACCCTTGCGGATCGCGCCGTCGAAGACCACCGTGTTCGCCACCCCGGAGAGCCGGGTCCAGTCGTCGATGATGTCCAGCATCGGCATCACGGTGCGCTTGAGCGGCATCGTCAGCGAAAGGCCGCGCCAGGAGCGGTCCAGGCCGTCGATGAACCCGCGGAGCTCGCGCTCCTCGACGTCGATCGCCTGGTAGGTCCAGCGCAGGCCGAGCTCGGCGTACGCCGCCCGGTGCAGGGCGGGCGAGAGTGAGTGCTCGATCGGCGAACCGAGCACCGCGCACTTCATCACGGGGTCGATCATCTCGTCAGCAGGCGTCCGAGGTCTTGCAGTACTGACGGAAGGCTTCCACGTCCTGCTGGTGTCCGGCGAAGGTGTCGTTGAATCGGGTCTCGCCCGTCTTCAGGTTGACCACCACCCAGTACAGCCAGTTGCCGGTCGCCGGGTGCAGCGCGGCCTCGATGGTCTTCTGGCCGGGCGATCCGATCGGCCCGGGCGGCAGGCCGGGGTTCTTGTAGGTGTTGTACGGCGAGTCGATCTGGCGCTGCTCGGCGGTCGTGTAGACGGTGCCGGTCAGGTTGTTGGCGTAGGCGACGGTGGCATCCGACTGCAGCGCCATCCGCTTGTCCAGGCGGTTGTAGATGGCCCGCGCGATCTTCGGGTAGTCCTGGTCGCGGCTGCCCTCGTACTCCAGGATGCTCGCGATCGTCAGGATCTGCTCAGGGGTGTACCCGAGCGCCTTGGCCCTGACGTCGAGGTCGAGGGAGGCAGTGACCTCCTTGGTCTTCGCGATCATCTGCTTGAGCAGCTCGCTCGCGGTCTCCCCCGGTACGACGGAGTAGGTGGCCGGGAACAGGTAGCCCTCGACCTTGCCGCCGGCCGAGGCCGGCAGACCGAGCGCCGCCGGGTTCTTCAGCGCCGCGTTCAGCTGGGCGGCGGTGATGTCGGTCTTCTTGACGATCGCCTTCAGGATCTCCTGGAGCCGGTACCCCTCGGGGACCACCACCAGCGCCTGGACCTGGTTCTTCGGGTTCAGCAGCACCGCCAGGGCGTCCGTGGCCTTCATCTGCTTCTTGAGCTGGTAGTAACCGACCTGGATCCCGCGGGACCGACTGTCGCCGCGGGCCGCGTCGGTGAAAGCCTCGACGCTCTTCACGACCCCGGCTGCCTTGAGGCTCTGGGCGATCGCCGTGGAGCTGTCGCCCGGGTGCACCTGGACGACGACGCTGCCCGAGCCCGGTCCGGAGTAGTCGGACGCCACCCCGACGAGCGACTTCACCTTGTCGACCGCCCAGCCTCCGCCGAGGTACCCACCTCCGAGGATCACCACCAGGACCAGCAGCATCGGGATGCACCCGCGCGGGGTGCGCGAGGACGTCTCGGCGCGACGCGAGCCGGCACGCGGCAGCTGCACGCGCTCCTGGGCCGTCGGTTCGGCGTGGTCGTCGGGCTCGAAGCCACCCAGTCCGATGTCGCTCACGACGCCCTCTCCTGCTCTTCGCTCACTCGCCGCTCACCCGCCACTGACTCCGACCTGCTCCCCGGTCACCCTGCCGAGCGTGCGCTCGGAGTCGATCGCCGCCTGCAGGATCACCACCGCTGCAGCCTGGTCCACGACCGCGCGACGCTTCTTGCCCTTCTTGCCGCGTTCCCGCAGCACCGCTTCCGCGGTCACCGTGCTCATCCGCTCGTCGACCAGGTGGACGGGTCGCGGTGCCACCCGGGCTGCGAGCTCCTGGGCGAACGCTCGAACCTTACCGGCCGCCGGACCCTCGCCCCCGGACAGAGACCGGGGCAGCCCGACGTACAGCAGGGCAGCCCCCAGCTCGTCGGCGACGGCGGCGATCCGGTCGAGATCGCCGTCCCCGCGCTGCACCGTCTCCACCGGGGTCGCGAGGATCCCAGAGGGGTCGCAGCTGGCGACGCCGATGCGCGCATCACCCGGATCGATGCCGAGTCGTACGCCGGGCACGCTCAACGGCAGGTCGGAGTGGCTCATCTCAACGGGCAGCGATCGCTCCACGAACGGCCTCCAAGGCCTCGTCGACCCGGGAGGCGTCGGTGCCGCCGCCCTGCGCGACGTCGTCCTTGCCGCCGCCCTTGCCGCCGAGCAGCACCGCTGCGGTCCGGACCAGGTCGTTGGCGGAGACCCCAGCCGCACGACCGGCGTCGTTCACCGCGGCGACCACGGCGGGTTTGCCGTCCTGGACCCCGATCACGAGGACTGCGGCTGGCCGGTCGGCCGGCATCCGGCCGCGCACGTCCAGCGCCAGGGTGCGGGCCTCGCCACCACCAGCGCCGTCCACGACCTGGCCGACGAACGAGACGCCCCCCAGGTCGACAGCGCCGGCCGCGAAGTCGCCGGCTGCACTCAGCAGATGGGCGAGCCGGACCTTCTCGATCTCCTTCTCGGCGCTGCGGAGCCGCTCGAGCAGGTCGTCGATGCGCTCCGGAAGCTGCTCCGGGCGCGCCTTCAGCGTCTCGCTGAGCTGCGCCACGATCACGTGCTCGCGCGCGAGGAACCGGTACGCGTCGGAGCCGACCAGCGCCTCGACCCGTCGGACGCCCGACCCGATCGAGGACTCACCGAGCAGCTTCACCACGCCGAGGTGGCCCGAGCGCTCGACGTGGGTGCCGCCGCACAGCTCGCGGGCCCAGTCGCCGACCGACACCACGCGCACGACGTCGCCGTACTTCTCGCCGAACAGCGCCATCGCACCGGACTTCACGGCATCCGCCTGGGACATCAGCTCGGCGTTGACCGCGAGGTCGGCGAGCACCAGGTCGTTGACCCGCGCCTCGACGTCCTCCATCGCGGTCTGCGGGACGGCGCCGGTGGCGGAGAAGTCGAAGCGGAACCGTCCTGGCGCGTTCTCCGAGCCGGCCTGGGTCGCGGTCTCGCCGAGCGCCTCGCGGAAAGCCTTGTGCACCATGTGGGTCGCGGTGTGCGACCGGCTGATCGCCCGACGTCGTTCGACGTCCACCAGCGCCTGCGCCGGGGTGCCGAGACCGACCTCGCCACCGAGCACCTTGACCCGGTGCACGACCAGGCCGGTGATCGGCGACTGGACGTCGAGGACCTGCAGCCGGGCACCGTTGCCGAGCTCGATGACACCCTCGTCGGCGAGCTGGCCGCCTCCCTCGGCGTAGAACGGGGTCCGGTCGAGCACCAGCTCGACCTCCTGGCCCTCGCCGGCCGAGGAGATCACCGAGCCGTCGGCGCCGATGAGACCGCGCACCGCGCCCTCGGTGACGATCTCGTCGTACCCGGTGAACACGACCGCACGGCCGAGGCTGTCCGCGATCTCCCGGTAGGCGCCGGTCTCGGCGTGCTTGCCCTTCTTGGACTTCGCGTCCGCCTTGGCGCGGTCACGCTGCTCGGCCATCAGCCGGCGGAACCCGTCCTCGTCGACCGTGAGGCCCTTCTCCGACGCCATCTCCAGGGTCAGGTCGATCGGGAACCCGTAGGTGTCGTGCAGCGCGAACGCCCGGTCGCCGGACAGCACGCTGACCCCGGCGGTCTTCGCCTCGTCGGCGGCCAGGTCGAAGATCGTCGTGCCGGTCCGCAAGGTCTGCCGGAACGCGTCCTCCTCGGCGTAGGCCACCGTCGCGATGCGCTCCCAGTCGGTGGCGAGCTGCGGGTAGCCCGGGGCCATCAGGTCGCGGCTGACCGGGAACAGCTCCGGTAGTGCGCGGTCCTCGAAACCGAGCAGGCGCATCGAGCGCACCGCCCGGCGCAGCAGGCGGCGCAGCACGTACCCGCGCGACTCGTTGCCGGGGGTGACGCCGTCGCCGATGAGCATCATCGAGCTGCGGACGTGG
>JBJMIP010000120.1:0-9207 GCA_045806825.1 Marmoricola sp. | reverse complement strand
CTTGGCCTTTGCCCTGTCGTACGAACCGAAAACGATCGACGACGCCAAGCGCCTTTACAACGGTGTTAGCACCCAAGGCTCGCTGATCCTTCAAGAGGTAAGCCGCCAGATCCGCAACCTCTATGCACGGGGTGTCTGATGGTCGGGTATCAGCTGGGTATCAAGGGGCCACGGATCGCCCGGGAAACGAAGAACCCCAGGCCTCTGACCTGGGGTTTTCCGAAGAACTCGTGGTGTCCGAGGGGGGACTTGAACCCCCACGTCCGTTAAAGGACACTAGCACCTCAAGCTAGCGCGTCTGCCATTCCGCCACTCGGACGAGCGGGCGCAACCATAGCAAAGCGCAGCCCTGAGTTCCGAATCGGGGCACCGCTCGGCGCACTAGGGTGCGGCCATGGATCTGTGGCCCGGTGCCAGCCTCGACGGCGGTCGCTTCCGGATGTCGTTCCCCGCGTTCGCCGAGCCGGAGCTCCCCGACGTCGGGCCGTTGCTCGCCGGTGCTGCCGAGGTCGACATCACCCCGCCGCCAGGGATGCCCAAGGCCGGTCACTCCCGCAACGCGCACGACGGCACCGGGTTCCGGACCCGGCTGAAGGCCCGGGTCGTCCACCTGCGGACCGGGCGGTCGTCGGTGGTGCTGATCGCGCTGGACCTGCTGGCCGGCTCAGCCTTCGTCCAGCACGCCCTGGCAGCCGAGGTCGCCGACCTGGACGTACCGCTCTCGGGCATCTTCCTGGCGGCGACGCACACCCACGCAGGGCCCGGTCAGTACAGCGGCAGCTCCTTCTACAACGACTGGGCCTCGAACCGTCGCGGCTTCGACCCCGCGTACACCCGCTTCCTGGTCGACCAGCTCGCTGCTGCCGTCCGCGGCGCCGTCACGTCCCGTCGACCGGCCAGCGCCGCGATCGGTGCGACCGACGTGTACGGGCTGACCCGGAACCGCTCCCTGGGCGCGTTCGTCCGCAACGAGAACGTGGTGGACCGGCGGATCGAGGACCAGCGCCGGTACGCCGCGATCGATCCGCGCCTGCACCTGCTGCGGGTCGACAACGCCGAGGGCCCGCTCGCCTCCTTCAGCTGGTTCTCGATCCACGGGACCGGGGTCAGCCACCACGACGCGTCGTACAACGCGGACGTCTGGGCGTTCCTGAACGGGGAGCTGGCAGCCAGGGTCGAGGACCTCACCGGTCGCCGACCGATCAGCGGTGCGGTCGTCGCCTCGCACGGTGACATGACTCCGGCGGTGAAGCCGGGGATGCTCGTCTACCCCGAAGCGCAGCGGGTGGGCCGGGGGATCGGCGCGGCGGCCGCTGACCTGCACGCCTCACTGGCGGGCGAGCTGTCGGCGCAGCTGGTGGTCTCGGCGGCGCTGCGACAGCTCGACACCGCCGAGGACCCGGTCGTCGACGGGATCCACCTGGAGTCCCCGAGGATCGGGTGGGCCAAGACCGCCGGTGCCGCTGAGAACACCACTCCCGTGCTGCACCTGCTGCCGCCGTTCAAGGCGGGGCACCCGCGACGTCCGCGGGGCCCGCACGCCGAGAAGCGCATCGCCGGCACCGAGCTCGGGCACGGCGTGCTCGTCGGCAGGCCCGACGAGTTCCCCACCGTCATCCCGATCCACCTGCTGCGCATCGGCGCGGCCGCGGTGGTCGGGGTGCCGTTCGAGACCACGGTCGAGGCCGGGCGCCGGATCGGCGACGCGGTCCTGGACTCGGCCCTCGACGTACGGACGGCGTTCGTGTCCTCCCTGGTCAACGACCACACCGACTACCTGACCACGCCCGAGGAGTACACGGCCCAGTACTACGAGGGCGCCTCGGTGCTGTTCGGTCCGCACCAGCAGGAGTGGACCGCGGGGCAGGCGAGGCGTCTGGCCGACGACCACGCCGCAGGCGTCGCCTCGGCACCCCGAGCCCGCTCGTTCGACTTCGGGGTGCACCGCTACCTCGCGGAGCCGACCGGAAAGCCGGTCGCCCGCGTCTTCGACACCGTGCGTTTCGTCGAGGCGACCGCCTCGGAGGACACGTTCTGGGAGCAGACCTGGACCGACGTCGCGCCGGGGGACCTGCGCTGGCACGAGCCGCTGGCCCGCGTCGAGGTCTCGGCCGGGGACGCCTGGACGACGGCCGCGGACGACCAGGGGTGGCACCTGGGGATCACCTACCTGGGGCGGCGGAGCCGCGGACACACCTATGCGGCCCGCTGGTACGCGCCGCCGTTGGGGAGACCGGTCCGGCACCGGTTCGTCCTCGAGGCCAACGGCCGCCAACCCGAGCTCGCCGGACCTGCCTTCGACTGACGCATGAGTCCCGGGGTGACCGGGCACTGGTCAGGGGTGACGAACGGAGCCCCACCGATGAACCACCAGCCGGCGAACGCCGATTTCACAGCGATCGAGCTCGGCTCCCCGGCCCTCCTCCCGATGCTCTGGGGCCTGCGCCTCGTACTCGGCCGGGTGGTCTGGGGCAAGATGGACCTATGACCGGTGCCGGTACCAGCTACGACCCGGCGGCCGAGGTCGTCGACATCTGCAGCGACCTGATCGGGATCGACACCAGCAACTTCGGTGACGACTCCGGACCAGGGGAGCGCAAGGCTGCCGAGCACGTCGCCGCTCTGCTCGACGAGGTCGGCATCGAGGTCGAGGTCTTCGAGTCGGCGCCGGGGCGTACGTCGCTGGTCGGGCGCTGGGGCGGTGACGTCGGGGATCCCGTGCTGCTGCACGGACACCTGGACGTTGTACCGGCTGCCGCGAGTGACTGGACCGTGCACCCGTTCTCGGGCGAGGTCCGTGACGGCATGATCTGGGGACGCGGCGCGGTCGACATGAAGGACTTCGACGCGATGCTGCTCTCCAGCATCCGCGCCCGGGCGCGAGCCGGTGCGGTGCCGCAGCGTCCGCTGGTGCTCTGCTTCACCGCGGACGAGGAGGCGGGCGGCCCGCTGGGCGCCGGGTTCCTCGCCCGGGAGCACCGCGACCTGTTCGAGGGCTGCACCTTCGCGGTCGGCGAGGTCGGTGGGTTCAGCACCACCGTCCGCGGTCGCCGCCTCTACCTGATCCAGGCGGCCGAGAAAGGGATGGCGTGGACCCGGCTGACCGCCCGTGGTCGCGCCGGGCACGGGTCGATGGTCAACCACGACAACGCGGTGACCGCCCTGGCGAACGCCGTCGCACGGATCGGCAACCACACCTGGCCGGTCCGCCTGACGCCGACGATGGAGGTGCTGCTCGCCGCTGTGGCCGAGCTCGCCGGGACCGAGGCGACCCCCGAGAACGCCGAGGCGTTGATCGAGGAGTTCGGGTCGGCCGCGCGGATGCTCGGCGCGGTCATCCGCAACACGACCAACCCGACCATGCTGGACGCCGGCTACAAGGTGAACGTCATCCCCACCGAGGCACAGGCTCGCATCGACGGTCGCTTCCTGCCCGGATACGAGGACGAGTTCTGGGACACCCTGGCTGCTCTGGCCGGACCTGACGTCGAGATCACCCGGGACGTCGCGATGCCGGCGACCGAGACCGCGTTCGACGGCGACATCGTGGACGCGATGAAGGCGGCGATCCTGGCCGAGGACCCGGACGCCGTCGTGGCGCCGTACCTGATGAGCGGTGGTACCGACGCCAAGTACTGGACCGAGATCGGGATGCGGTCCTTCGGCTTCGCGCCGCTGCGGTTGCCCGAGGACCTCGACTTCACCGCGCTGTTCCACGGCGTCGACGAGCGCGTCCCGGTCGACTCGCTCCAGTTCGGGGCGCGGGTCTTCGACCGGTTCCTCGGGAGCCTGTAGGCGGCGCTGCCGAGGGACCGCCCTAGTCCCAGGCGTAGAACAGCTGCTGCCGGATGATCTTGCGGCGCAGCACCACCCGACGCTTGCCGTCCGAGCCGATCCGGAGGCGGTCGAGCTCCCACCCGCCGGCCTCGGCGCGCTGGACCAGCAGCCGGTTGACGAAGTTGCGTGACTCGTCGCGGCTGATCACCAGCTGGTCGTACTCGTACTCCACGCCCGGACGCAGTGCTCGCCGCTGGGGCGCCCGCTGCTGGGCCGTGCTCACGGCTCGACCGGCCCGTCGGGGCGGGAGACGTCGTCCAGGGCTTCGATGATCTCGTTCGGCAACTCGCACTCCTCGACGAGTAGGGATCCCTTGAGCTGTTCCGCGGTGCGGGCCCCGATGATCGGCGCCGTCACCCCGGGACGATCTCTTACCCAGGCGAGCGCCACCTCCAGCGGCGTCCAGCCCAGTCCTTCGCCCGCCCGGACGATCGCCTCGACGACGCGCTGGCTGCGCTCGTTGAGGTGCCGACCGACGAACGAGGCGAAGTGCGGGGAGGCGGCGCGCGAGTCCGCCGGCGTCCCGGTGCGGTACTTCCCGGTGAGGACGCCGCGGCCGAGCGGCGACCACGGCAGGATGCCCATGCCGAGAGCCTGGGCGGCCGGGATGACCTCGGCCTCGACACCGCGGCTGAGCAGCGAGTACTCGACCTGGTTGGAGGCCAGCACGGCCCGCCCGGGGACCGCGCGCTGCCAGGTCGCGGCGCGGGCGGACTGCCAGCCGTTGTAGTTGGAGATGCCGACGTAGCTCGCGCGCCCGGTCGAGACGGCGTAGTCCAGCGCGCTGAGCGTCTCCTCGAGCGGGGTGTCGTCGACCCAGGTGTGCACCTGCCAGAGGTCGACGTGGTCGACTCCGAGGCGCTTGAGCGAGGCATCGAGGCTGCTGATCAGGAACCCGCGCGAGGCGTTCGTCTCCCGCTCGCCGCGCAGCCGGCTGATGCCCGCCTTGGTCGCCAGCACGATCTCGTCGCGCTTGACCACGTCGCCGATCAGCGAGCCGATGACCCTCTCGGAGTCGCCGTTCCCGTACCCGGCAGCGGTGTCGATCAGCGTCCCGCCGGCCCCGACGAAGGAGCCGAGCTGGTCGCGGGCCTCGTGCTCGTCGGTGTCGCGGCCCCAGGTCATCGTGCCCAGCCCGAGGCGGGACACCTTGAGGCCGGTGGTGCCGAGGTACCGCTGCTGCATGGCGCACACATTAACGAGCCGCGACCCGCCCGAACGGTCGGCTCGCCGGTGGGCGTGCGGTCAGGTACCAGTCAGGTTTTCCCCCGTAGGCTCCGCCGCGTGAACTATCTGGACGCCGTGATCCTGGGCATCGTCGAAGGCCTGACCGAATTCCTCCCCGTCTCCAGCACCGGTCACCTGACCATCGCGGAGAAGTGGCTCGGGCTCCAGATCGACGCCAAGGACGTGACCGCTTTCACCGCCGTCATCCAGATGGGTGCGATCGCAGCGGTGCTGATCTACTTCGCCGGCGACATCTGGCGCATCGCCAAGGGCTGGTCCCTCGGCCTGGTCAAGCCCGAGTACCGGGGTTCCTACGACCACCGGATGGGCTGGTACATCATCGTCGGCTCGATCCCGATCGGCATCGTCGGGTTCGCGCTGAAGGACTTCATCACCGGCGACCTGCGCTCGCTCTGGGTCGTCGGCGCCGCGCTGATCGTGTGGAGCGGCGTGATGCTGTACGCCGAGCGCCAGGGCAAGCAGGAGCGCGACGAGCACCAGCTGACCCTGCGCGACGCCGCGGTCATGGGGCTGGTGCAGTGCATCGCCCTGGTCCCGGGTGTCTCCCGTTCCGGCGCGACCATCTCGGCCGGTCTGGTCCAAGGCCTCGACCGCGTCGCGGCGACCCGGATGGCCTTCTTCCTGGGGATCCCCTCGCTGACTGCTGCCGGCCTGTACGAGCTGAAGGACGTGCACGGCATCGGCGTCGGTCCGGTCCTGGTCGGCACGCTGATCAGCTTCGTGGTGGCCTACGCCTCGGTGGCCTGGCTGCTGAAGTTCGTGGCGCACCACAGCATCGGCAAGTTCGTGCCGTACCGGATCGCCGTCGGCGTGGTCGTGCTCGGCCTGCTCGCCAGCGGCGTGATGTCCGCGACCTGAGCCGGACCTGAGGGGCTACAACCAGCCGGAACGGCGCGCGATGATCCAGATCGCCAACGAGCTCGCCGCCATCATCAGCAGCGACATCGGGTACCCGAGGTGCCAGGCGAGCTCGGGCATGTGGATGAAGTTCATCCCGTAGATGCCGGCCACCAGCGTCGGCGCCGCGACCAGCCCGACGGCTGCGGAGATCTTGCGCATGTCGTCGTTCTGCTGGATCGAGATCTGCGCCAGGTGGGCCTGGAAGGCCGCGGTCAGCAAGGTCTCCAGGTCCTCCATCGTCTCCGCCACCCGGTTGAGGTGGTCGGCGACGTCACGGAAGTACGGCGCAGCGTCCGAGTCGACGCCGCGGACCGCCCCGGTGGCGAACCGGTTCACCGGGTCCCGCAACGGTTGGACCGCCCGACGCATCTCGGCGAGCTCGCGCTTGAGCACGTAGATGCGCGCGGAGTCGTTGGTCCGCTCGGTCGCGAAGACGGACGCCTCGACCTCGTCGACGTCGGTGACCAGCTCGCGGGCGACGTCCTCGTAGGCGTCGACCACCTGGTCGGTGACGGCGTAGACGACTGCCGAGGGACCGTGGGCCAGCACGTTCTGCATGCCCTCCAGGGCGATCCGGGCATCGTGCAGACCGCCGCCGGCGCCGTGGCGGACCGTGACCACGAAGTTCTCCCCGATGAACATGTTGATCTCACCGGTCTCGACGGCGTCGTTCTCGTCGACGTACCAGAGCGTCTTCAGCGAGAGGAACAGCGACTCGTCGTACCGCTCGAGCTTGGGCCGCTGGTGGGCGAGCAGCGCGTCCTCGACGGCCAGCGGGTGCAGGTCGTAGAGCTTCGCGACCGTGTCCAGCTCGTGCTTGGTCGGTTCGTGCAGACCGACCCAGACGAAGTCGCCCGGGTCGGTGGCCCGGCTCCGGACGCCGGTCAGGTCCGAGGTCGCGGTGCCGCAGTCGACCCGCACGCCTTGGCGGTACAGAGCGTTGTCGACGATCACCCGCCCAGGTTAGGACCGGGCCCGCCGCTGCACCCGTAGGCTCGCCCCATGCCAACTGTCATCCTCGCGCGGCACGGGCGGACCTCCGCGAACGCCACCGGCGTCCTCGCGGGCCGCACCCCGGGGATCGCGCTGGACGACGTCGGCACCGCCCAGGCGACCGCGGCTGCCGTCCGGTTGGAGGGGCTCACCCTGGCCGCCGCGCTGACCAGCCCGCTGGACCGCTGCAAGGAGACCGCGAAGCTGCTCCTCAACGGCACCGGGGTGCGCGCCAAGGTCGAGCGGGGGCTCAACGAGTGCGACTACGGGGACTGGTCCGGTCGGCCGATGAAGGAACTGGTCAAGGAGGACCTCTGGAAGGTCATCCAGGCGCACCCCTCGGGCGTCCGGTTCCCGGGCGGTGAGTCGATGGCGCAGATGTCGACGCGCGCGGTCGCGGCCGTGCGCGAGGCCGATGCGCGGATCGGCGCCGAGCACGGCGACGGGGCGGTCTGGCTGGCGGTGGCCCACGGCGACATCATCAAGGCGGTGCTCGCCGACGCCCTCGGGATGCACCTGGACGCCTTCCAGCGGATCGTGGTGGATCCGGGCAGTCTCTCGGTGGTCCGGTACACCTCGAAGCGGTCCTTCGTGCTGGCCACCAACACCCACGACGGTTCCCTGGCGCACCTCGCCGCGCAGCAGGAGAAGCCCGAGGAGAAGCTCGGCGGCGGGTCCGGACCGGGCCGCAACCGGGTCCGCTAGGCGCCCAGTAGTCTCGGGTCATGCCCCCACTGGTCCACCGTTTCGACCCGCCCGAGCGGTTCATCGCCGGGACCGTGGGCGAGCCCGGGCAACGGACGTTCTTCCTGCAGGCACGCGCGGGAGCCCGGGTCACCAGCGTCGCCCTGGAGAAGCAGCAGGTCGAGATTCTCGGTGAGCGGATCGACGAGCTGCTCGACGAGCTGATGAGTGCCGGCGGCGTCGCCACGGTGATCCCGGCGATCACCCCGGTGGACGCGGTCGACAACGGCCCGCTGGACCAACCCATCGTCGAGGAGTTCCGCGCCGGCACCATCACGCTGTCCTGGGACGGCGACGACGAGCGCATCGTCATCGAGGTCTTCCCGGTGGTCGAGGTCGAGGCGCCGATCGAGGCCGACGAGGACGACCTGGTCGATCTCCCCATCGACGAGCCCGAACCGGAGGAGCTGTTCATCGTCCGGCTCACCCCGGTGCTGGCCCGGGTCTTCGCCACCCGCGCGGCCTCGGTCGTGCAGGCCGGCCGACCGTCCTGCCAGTTCTGCGGGGGACCGGTCGATCCCGCCGGTCACCTCTGCCCGCGCGCCAACGGGTTCCGGCGCACCCAGGCACGATGACCGGCAACGGCCCCGAGCTGGTCACCGAGCTCCTCACCGACGGGGAGCTGACCGTGCTGGGTCGGATCATGCCGGCCTCCAACCACACCTACCTGTGCCGGCTCGGTGACGAGGAGGACGGGCCGCAGGCGGTCTACAAGCCGACCTCGGGCGAGCGCCCGCTGTGGGACTTCGAGGACGGGACGCTGGCCAACCGTGAGTACGCGGCCTGGGTCGTCTCGGAGGCGCTGGGCTGGTCCGTGGTGCCCCCGACCGTGCTGCGGGAAGGCCCGGCCGGTCCCGGCATGGTGCAGCTCTGGTGCGAACCCGACCCCGATCAGGGGGCGGTGGACCTGATGGCCGAGGGCCCGGTGCCCACCGGCTTCCTGCACGTCCTGGACGCCTTCGACAACCACGAGCGTCCGGTGATGCTGGTGCACGAGGACAGCGAGCCGCTGCGCCGGATGGCGCTGTTCGACCTGGTCGTGAACAACACCGACCGCAAGGGCGGGCACGTGCTCGCGATGGACGACGGACACCGGTACGGCGTCGACCACGGCGTCTGCTTCCACGTCGACGACAAGCTGCGCACCGTGCTCTGGGGCTTCGCCGGTCGCCGCCTGCACGCCGAGGAGCGGGTCGCCCTGGAGCAGCTCGCGGCCTGCCTGGACGGTCCGACCGGTGACGCCCTGGGCTTCCTGCTCAACGCCGACGAGATCCGCGCCACCGCACGACGTCTCGGCCGGCTGCTGTCGGCCGGGCGCTTCCCCGAGCCCGGACCCGGCTGGCCGTCGCTGCCCTGGCCGCCGTTCTAGGCCCCTCGGGTCCTTCGTTACACTTCGACGCATGCGCGCCTGGTCTGCCCCCGACGTCCCCTCCCTGGAGACGTCGAGCCTCGGTCGGGCACCGCAGGTCCAGGTCCACGACTCGG
>JBJMIP010000119.1:0-4589 GCA_045806825.1 Marmoricola sp. | reverse complement strand
GGGCGTGCAGCAGGCGCTGCTGAAGATCCTCGAGGGCACCACCGCCTCGGTCCCGCCCCAGGGCGGTCGCAAGCACCCGCACCAGGAGTTCATCCAGATCGTCACCACGAACATCCTGTTCGTCGGTGGTGGCGCCTTCGCCGGCCTGGAGCACATCGTCGAGCAGCGGGTCGGCAAGAAGACCCTGGGCTTCACCGCCGAGATGCGTGCCTCGAAGGAGGCCGAGGCGGACGAGATGTTCGCCCAGGTGCGTCCCGAGGACCTGGTCAAGTTCGGTCTGATCCCCGAGTTCATCGGGCGCCTGCCGCTGATCGCCAGCGTGAACAAGCTCGACAACGCGGCACTCGTGCAGATCCTGACCGAGCCGAAGAACGCGCTGATCAAGCAGTACCAGAAGCTCTTCGACCTCGACAACGTCGAGCTCGAGTTCACCCCGGACGCCATCACCGCGATCGCCGACAAGGCGATGGAGCGCGGCACCGGAGCCCGCGGCCTGCGCGCCATCATCGAGGAGGTCCTCCTCAACGTGATGTACGAGGTCCCCTCGCGCGAGGACGTCGCCAAGGTCGTCGTGACCGGTGAGGTCGTCCTGGACAACGTCAACCCGACGTTGGTGCCGAGGGAAGACAAGCCCAAGAAGAAGAGCGCTTAGGCGCAGTCCGCTGGTTGAGGTGCGAGCGCGCTGGCGCGAGCCTCGAAACCCGCTGGGATCCCCGCCTACTCAACGACCGGCGCCAGCTCGGCCTCGACGCTCAGCTCGGTCGCATCCGTCGCAGTGAAGACCAGCTCGCCGACGATCTTGCCGACCTTGCGCAGGTCCCCGGCAGCAGTCTCCGCTGCCGCGACCAACGCGGCGGGTCCGGAGATCTCCACCCGGGAGAGCTCGGCCCGCATCGAGACCTTCGCCGTCGACTTGGCACCGCGGATCCCGCCCAGCGCGGAGGCGACCGCGCCGAGGATCTGCGGGTCGCCGGTCGGCTTCTGGCCGAAGGACGGCCAGGCGGCGTGGTGCACGCTGCCCTCCTGCCACCAGGACCAGACCTCCTCGGTCACGTACGGCAGGAACGGCGCGAGCAGCCGGAGCTGGACGTGCAGCGCGGTGGCCAGGGCGGCCTTGGCCGACACCGTGGCGGCGCCGCCGTCCTCGGCGTAGGCCCGCTCCTTGACCAGTTCCAGGTAGTCGTCGCAGAACTCCCAGAAGAACTTCTCGATGCCCTCGAGCGCGGTCGTGTAGTCGTACGCCTCGAAAGCGGTGGTGGCGCGCTCGGTCACCTCGGCGAGGCCGGCCAGCAGCGCCAGGTCGACGGGCTCGGTGATCTGCACCGGGTCCGGGTCGGTCGCGCCGACGCCGCCGAGCACGAACTTCGAGGCGTTCAGCACCTTCATCGCGAGCCGGCGGCCGACCTTCATCTGCGACTCGTCGAACGGTGAGTCCAGGCCGGGCCGGGCCATCGCTGCGCGCCAGCGGACCGCGTCAGCGCCGAACTTGTCGAGGATCTCGGTCGGGACGACCACGTTCCCCTTCGACTTGGACATCTTCTTGCGGTCCGGGTCCACGACGAAGCCGGACATCATCGCGTGCGTCCACGGGACCACGTGGTTCTCGTGGTGCGCCCGGACGACGCGGCTGAACAGCCAGGTGCGGATGATGTCGTGCGCCTGGGTGCACAGGTCCATCGGGAAGGTGCGCTCGAACAGGTCCGGGTCGGACTCCCAGCCACAGGCCAGCTGCGGAGTGAGGGAGGAGGTCGCCCAGGTGTCCATGACGTCCGGGTCACCGATGAATCCGCCCGGAACGCCACGCTGGGAAGCCTCGTAGCCGGCCGGTGCGTCTGTGGACGGGTCGATGGGCAGGGCGGACTCCTGCGGTAGCAACGGGTGCTCGTAGTCGGGCTCGCCGTCCGCGTCCAGCGGGTACCAGACCGGGAACGGGATCCCGAAGAAGCGCTGGCGCGAGATCAGCCAGTCTCCGTTGAGGCCGCCGACCCAGTTGTCGTAGCGGTGCTTCATGTGCGGCGGCACCCAGGTGATCTGGGCACCGTCCTCGATCAGCTCGGTGCGCAGGTCGGCCTCGCGCCCGCCGTTGCGGATGTACCACTGGCGGGTCGCGACGATCTCGAGCGGCTTGTCGCCCTTCTCGTAGAAGTTCGTCATCCGCTGGGTCGGCTTCGGCTCGCCGTCGAGGTCGCCGGTCTCGCGCAGCTTGGCAACCATCTCCTCGCGCGCCGAGAAGGTGGTCTTGCCGGCCAGGTCGGCGTACGCCGCGGCCGCGGTCGGGGACGCCAGCCACTCCGGCGTCTCCCGCAGCAGGCGACCGTCACGGCCGATCACGGTGCGGACCGGGAGCTGGAGCTCGCGCCACCACTGCACGTCGGTGAGGTCGCCGAAGGTGCAGCACATCGCGATGCCGGCGCCCTTGTCGGGCTCGGCAGCCTCGTGGGCGACCACCGGGATCTCCACGCCAAACACGGGGGAGCTGACCGTGGTGCCGAAGAGCGGCTGGTAGCGCTCGTCGTCCGGGTGCGCGATGAGGGCCACCACCGCCGGGATCAGCTCGGGACGGGTGGTCTCGATGTGGACCGGCTCGCCGTCGGCCCGGTGGAAGGCCACCCGGTGGTAGGCGCCGGGGTACTCGCGGGCCTCGAGCTCGGCCTGCGCGACCGCGGTCTGGAAGGTGACGTCCCACAGGGTCGGTGCGTCCTGCAGGTAGGCCTCGCCGCGCGCGAAGTTGCGCAGGAACGCACGCTGGCTGACGGTCTGGGCGTCCTTGCCGATGGTCGTGTACGTGGTCGACCAGTCGACCGACAGGCCCAGGGTGCGCCACAGCGACTCGAAGACCTGCTCGTCCTCCTCGACCAGCTGCTCGCACAGGGCGATGAAGTTCGGCCGCGAGATCGCGATCTGCTTCTTCGGGTCCGGCTTCTCCGGCGGGGTGAAGTCGGGGTCGAAGGGCAGGCTCGGGTCGCACCGGACGCCGAAGTAGTTCTGCACCCGGCGCTCGGTCGGCAGACCGTTGTCGTCCCAGCCCATCGGGTAGAAGACCGACTTCCCGGTCATCCGCTGGTAGCGGGCGATCAGGTCGGTGTGCGTGTAGGAGAAGACGTGCCCGACGTGCAGGCTGCCGCTCACGGTCGGCGGAGGGGTGTCGATCGAGTAGACGTTGCTGCGCGGCTGGGTGCGGTCGAACTTGTAGGTCTCGGCCTTCTTCCAGCGCTCGGCCCAGGTGGCCTCCAGGCCCTCCAGAGCTGGCTTGTCCGGTACTACGACGCCGCTGGGTGCAGCGGTCGTCGTGGTCTCGGGGGAGCTCTGGGTGTCAGTCATGGGCAGAACTCTACGGATGCGGCCGGGTGCGGCGAAAACCAGTTCTGGCCTGCGGATACCCGGCGCTAGTCTCCGGCCATGGGCTACGTGCTGGAGTTCCTCGACGACCCGCACGCGTTCCTCGCCGCGGCCGAGCCGCTGCTCGCCGCCGAGCCGGTCCGTTGCACGGTCGTCGCCTCGGTCACCGCCCGGTTCGCCCGGGGTGGCGGAGGGACCCGTACGCCGGACGCGCCGCCGCTGTGGTGGGTCGTCGTGCGGGACGAAGAAGCTCGCGTGGTCGGGGCCGGCATGCGCACCGCGCCGCTTCCGCCGTACCCGCCGTACCTGCTGGCGATGCCGGACGACGCAGCCCGTCAGCTCGCCCGGGCGCTGCACGAGCGCGGCGAGGTCGTGGAGGCCGTCAACGGGTACGTGCCCACGATCGACGTGTTCGCAGCCGAGACGGTGGCGCTGCACGGCGGCGTACCGGTCGCGACCGAGCGTGCCACGTTGTACGAGGTCACCGAGCTCGCGGAGCCGCCCGCGGTCACCGGACAGCTGCGCCTGGCGCGCGAGGACGAGCTCGACCTGGTCCAGGAGTGGTTCGACGCTTTCGGGCCCGATGCCTCCGAGCAGGCCGGCCGGGTCGATCCGCACCCGCAGATCGAGACCCGGGAGAGCACCCGCGCCCGGATCCTCGCGGGCGACGTCCTTCTCTGGGAGACCCCGGACGGGGCGCCGGTCGGCGTGACCGCGTTCAACCCGCCCAGCTTCGGGGTCGCCCGCGTCGGACCGGTCTACACGCCGAAGCAGCACCGCGGGCACGGGTACGCCGCCGCCGGGGTCGCCGCGATCTCGCGACGCCTGCTGGACGAGGGCGCGCGGGTCTGCCTCTTCGCCGACGAGCAGAACCAGACCTCGACCGGGGTCTACGTGCGGCTCGGGTACCGGCCGTTGGCTGTTACCGGTGGCCTGCGGATCGTCTCCGGCTGAGTCTGCGGGTACCTCGCCGGGTTTCGAGGCTCTTCCGTTCGGGTTTCGAGGCTCTTCCGTTCGTTCCTCACTGCAGAGCACCTCAACCACCGAGGCGCAACGGCTGCATCAACCTCTTGAGCAGGTCGGCCAGGTTGCGGCGCTCGGCGGCGGAGAGCTCGCCGAGCAGGTCGCGCTCGCTGGCCAGCAGGGTCTCGAACGCTCCGTCGACGGCGTTCTTGCCAGCTGCAGTCAGGCCTACGAGGACGCCGCGGCGGTCGTTCGGGTCGGGGGAGCGGTCGACGAACCCGCGCTCG
>JBJMIP010000118.1:0-2510 GCA_045806825.1 Marmoricola sp. | reverse complement strand
TGACCCGAAGGACCGAGGCTGTCGGGCGCGAGAGCGGCCAGCGCATCGATGCAGGCATGCAGATCGACCAGGGGGTCGGTCGTCGGTGGCGCTGCCAGCAAGGTCATGGATCCATCCTCGATCGAACACCTGTTCGAGTCAAACGACGATCCACAGGCTTTTTTCGACGAGTTTCAAGCGCAGGTAAACCCCCGGACACGGGCCGGCGTACTACTAGCGTGAACTCGATCGCAGCAGTCATCGGCGCAGAGGAGTCGGTCATCGACGCTGACACCGCTCTGGCGGAGCTGTACGCCGGCCACTACGCGCGCCTGGTCCGTCTGGCGGTGCTGCTCCTGCGCGACCAGGCGCTCGCCGAGGACGTCGTGCAGGACTCGTTCGTCGCGGTGCACCAGCGATGGCGCCGGATCGACCAGGGCACGGCGCCGGCCTACCTGGCCCGCACCGTCGTCAACCGCTCCCGCAGCGCGCTGCGCCACCGCACCGTGGTCGCCCGGCACCGACCCGAACCCGCGCCCGACGCCGCCGGGGCCGACGTCCCGGTGCTCGCCAACGAAAGGCGCGGTGCGGTCCTCGACGCGCTCGCCGCCCTGCCGACGCGGCAGCGCGAGGTGCTGGTGCTGCGCTACTACCTCGACTACTCCGAGCGCGAGATCGCCTCCGCCCTCGGTATCAGCCAAGGGGCCGTGAAAGCCCACGCCTCCCGAGGCGCTGCCGCCCTCCGAACCAGCCTGGAGAAGTCATGAACGACAACGACGAGAACCTGCGCGAGCTGTTCGCGGACGCCACCGCCGACATCCGTCCGCACGGCTCGCTGGACGACATCCTCGATCGATCGAAGAAGGTGGACCCGATGGCACGACGCTGGTTCCTTCCCGTGGTCGCCGCCGCCGCGGTCATCGGTTTCGTGATCGGCGGAGCGGTGTGGCTCTCGAACGACTCCGACTCGCCGGGCGGCCCCGGTCCGGCCGGCGGACCGAGCGGGAACGCCACCGAGGGCACCGGAACCGTCACCGCAACGGTCCCGGTCTACTTCGTCGGCGCCACGACGCAAGGAAAGCGCCTCTACCGCGAGTTCCAGACCGAGCAGGTCTGCCGGGACGCAGACTGCCTGCTCGAGGCCAGCGCGCGCTCCGCGGTCGCCGGCACGCCGGACGACCCGGACTACACGAACCCGTGGCCGGCGGGCTCGACCGTGAAGAGCGCGACGTACGACGGCAACGTGCTGACGGTCGACCTGCACGGCCCGCAGACCACCGCGGACCACGGCGGGATCCAGGGTGATCCAGCTAACTCGGGAGGCGGCCGGACCAGTCCTGACCTCGCCGTCCAACAGCTCATCTACTCGGCCCAAGCCGGCCTCGGCAAGGGACGGGTGCCGGTCCAGCTGCTCCTGGACGGCCAGAAGGTCGACAGCATCATGGGCACGCCGGCCCAGGCGCCGCTGCTGGCCTCGGACGGGGACACCGTGCTCGCCCCGGTCCAGATCAGCAGCCCGGGCAACGGCATGACGGTCGGGACCGGCGACCTCAAGGTCACCGGTGTGGCCTCCACCTTCGAGGCGAACGTCGTCTGGGAGCTGCTCGTCGGGGGCGACGCGGTCGTCGACCAGGGCCACACCACGGCGACCGAGTGCTGCACGCTCTCGCCGTACGAGTTCACGATCAAGGACCTCAAGCCCGGCAGCTACACGCTCGTCGTCCACGACGAGGACATGTCCGGCGAGGGCCGAGCGGTCAACCAGGACACGAAGGAGATCGTCGTCCAGTGAAATGTCGTCGGCTGGCGACATGATCGAGGAGTGACGACGCTTTCCCTGCGCACGCTGACCCGGACCCTCTGGCTACGCCAGCAGCTGGTCCCGGGTCATCGTGCTGTCCACGGAGTCGCGGGCGTCGTCGAGCACGTGCTGGGTCTGCAGGCGCAGGACAACCTGCCGCCCTACCTGTCGCTGGCCGCTCGCACCGACGGCTTCTCCCCCGCGGACCTGTCCGACCTGCTCGAGGACCGGACCCTGGTGCGTTTGTTCAGCATGCGTGGCACCGTGCACGTGCTCACCGCGCGCGACGCGCTGCAGCTGCGCGGCTGGGTGCAGCCCGCGCTGGACCGGGTCAGCGCAACGAACCAGACCTCGCGGCCTGCGAACCACCTGACGACAGACGAGCTGGATGCGGTCGTGAGCCCGTTCCTGGCCGCCGGACCCCGCTCGCACACGGACATCGGCCAAGCGCTGGCGGAGGTCTACCCGGACGTGCCCCAGGAGGCTCTCCGGCACGTCACCCGCGAGCGGCTCCCGTTGCTGCAGGTTCCGCCGCGCGGGCTGTGGAAGCGCAGCGGCGGAGTGGTCTACCAGTACGCCGACCGCTACCTGGGCGGTCAGTTCGTCGAGGCCGACGTCGAGGACCTGGTCATCCGCTACCTGAGCGCCTACGGACCGGCCACCGCTGCGGACATGACCAAGTGGTCACTGGTCACCCGGCTCGGTCCGGTCTTCACCGCCATGGCGAAGA
>JBJMIP010000117.1:0-4893 GCA_045806825.1 Marmoricola sp. | reverse complement strand
GGTCCTGCTGCTCGCCCAGGTGCTGCTGATGGCCCGGGTCCCGGTGCTCGAGCGCGCGTTCGGCCAGGACCGGCTTGCGCACCTGCACCGGCTCGTCGGCTTCACCTCGTTCAACCTGATGGTGCTCCACGTCGTCACGATCACCTGGGGCTACGCCGGGGGCGGCCTGCCGGCGATCCCGGCGACCTTCTGGGACCTGACCACGAGCTACGCGGGCATGCTGCTGGCTCTCGCCGGCACGGCCTGCTTGGTGATGGTCGTCGTGACCAGCGTGCGGGCCGCGCGCCGGAGACTTCGTTACGAGTCCTGGCACCTGATGCATCTCTACGCCTACCTCGGCGTCGGGCTGGCGCTGCCGCACCAGCTCTGGACCGGGCAGCAGTTCACCGGCTCGCCGACCAGGACGGTGTTCTGGTGGACGGCCTGGGCGCTCACCGCTGCGGCCGTGCTCTTCTGGCGCGTCGGGCAGCCGGCGTACCGGAACCTGCGGCACCGCCTGCGCGTGACCTCGGTGGTCGACGAGGGTGACGGCATCTGGTCGGTCTACGTGACCGGCGAGCGGCTGGAGCGGCTCAAGGTCGAGGCCGGCCAGTTCTTCAGCTGGCGCTTCCTGGCCGGGCCGGGCTGGTCGCGGTCGAACCCGTACTCGCTCTCGGCCGCCCCCGACGGCCGCAGCCTGCGGATCACGGTCCAGGGTGTCGGCGAGGGCAGCCTGGCGACCCGAGGACTGTCCCCGGGCACGCGCGTGCTCGTCGAAGGTCCGTTCGGACGGTTGAGCCCGCGCGCGCGGAGCCGGCACAAGGTCGCCTTCATCGGCGCCGGGGTGGGCAGCACCCCGCTGCGCTCCCTGGCGGAGGGTCTGGCCTACGGCCCCGGCGAGGCGGTCTACCTCGAGCGCTTCACCGACCAGCCCTTGTTCGCCTCCGAGCTCGACCACCTCGCGACCGAGCGCGGGCTGCGGGTGCTGCGCCTGCCGGGTCGGCGGCGGTCGCCTGACTCCTGGCTCGGGTCCGGGGTCGGTGCGGCCGACGACCTCACCGCGCTGCGGTACTGGGTTCCCGACATCGCGGACCGTGACGTTTACGTCTGCGGTCCGACCGCCTGGGCCTACCTGGTCCTGGGCACCCTCCACGCCGCCGGCGTGCCCGAGGACAACATCCATCTCGAGACCTTCGCTTGGTGACCTGGTGAAACGAATCAGCCTGTGGGTGATGAGCACCCTGTCCACGGTGGTGCTGCTGTTCAGCTACCACACCTCGACCTCGGGGCCGTTGGCCACCGGATCGACCACCTCCATCCAGCAGCCGGTGATCAGCAGCACCAGCCAGACCTCGGGCTCGAGCAGCACCAGCAGCTCGGACGGCACGGTCGACGAGAGCGGCGGATCGGGCAGCTCGTCCACGTCCGGGTCGGCGCCCTCCTCCTCGAAGAGCGTGACCGGCTCGGTGGCGCAGACGCGTTGGGGCCCGGTGCAGGTCCAGCTGACCGTCGCCGGCGGCAAGATCACCGCGGTCAACGTGCTGCAGTACCCCAGCGGCAACGGCAAGGACGAGGAGATCAACAGCTACGCGCTGCCGACGCTCATCCAGGAGACCATCGACGCCCAGAGCGCGAGCATCGACATGGTCAGCGGCGCGACCGTGACCAGCGACGGCTACCTGCAGTCGCTGCAGAGCGCGCTCGACCAGGCGAACCTGTGACCGCGAGCGGGACGACGTACCGGCGTGTCGAGCAGGTGATGGGGATGCCGATCAGCCTGGCCCTGCGCGGCCGGCACACCGACGACCCGCGGGTGGATGCGGCCTGGGCCGCGGTGGTGGCCGAGCTCCGCGAGGTCGACCGGGTCTTCAGCACCTACCGCAGCGGTTCGGCGATCTCCCGGCTGGACCGTGGAGAGGTGGAGCTCGGTGACTGCCCGGCCGAGGTCGCCGAGGTGCTCGCCATCGCCGAACGGGCCCGGATCGAGACGGCCGGGGCTTTCGACGTACGCCGTCCCGGCCCGGACGGGGTCGAGCACCTGGACCCGAGCGGGGTGGTGAAGGGCTGGGCCGTGCAGCGTGCCGCCGCCGCCTTCGAGCAGCTCGAGGACACCGACTTCTGCCTCTCCGCCGGCGGCGACATGGTCTGCCGGACCCGACGTGCCGGTTCGGACGGTTGGCGGATCGGCATCGAGGACCCGCGCGAGCCGGGGCGGGTCGTCGCGGTCGTCCCGGTGCGCAACGGAGCCGTCGCCACCTCGGGCCTCGCGCACCGCGGTGCTCACATCGAGGACCCGCGGACCGGGGAGAAGTCCTCCGCGTTGGCCTCGGTCACCGTGATCGGCGACGACCTGACCTGGGTCGACATCGAGGCTACCGCCGCTTTCGTCCTGGGCGAGGAGGCCGCGTGCTGGTTGGCCGGCCGCCGGGGCCGGACCGGGCTGATCGTGCACGCCGACAGCCGCACGGAGCTGATCGGCAGTCCGACCGAGGTCTGCTGACGGCGTTGTGGACCGCGCGTCACGATGTTCCGTCGGTCGTCACGCCTCCTGGGTGTCAACACATCCCACCCCCAGGAGGACACCATGCCCAGCGCCAACAAGATCAGCACTCCCGTCGCGATGGACGAGGAGCTCATCGAGGGCCGCTACGCGCCGCTCGACACCTACACGGTCGCGTTCGAGAGCTACCGGCACGACGTCGACCCCGCTCCGTTCTTCGTCGGGCTGCCCGAGGACCGCTGCCAGTGCCCGCACTGGGGCTACGTGACCAGCGGCCAGATCACCTTCCGGTGGGCCGACCACACGGAGACCTACGTCGAGGGTGATGCCTACTACGCCCCGGCCGGTCACCTGCCGGTGATCGCGGCCGGCACCTCGATCGTCGAGTTCAGCCCGACCTCCGACCTCGAGGCCACCATGGCCGTCGTCGGGGCGAACCTGGCCGAAGCGGGTGCGTCCGCATGAGCACCCAGATCGGCACCAAGCCGGACGCCACGACTGCGGTCGCCAACCTGATCCGGTGGATGGAAACCGGTGAGATCGCGGCCGACCTGTTCGCGGCCGACGTGTTCGCCGACGTGACCGTGCCGCTGTGGCGCCTGCAGGCGGACTCCGCCGACGATCTCGCCGCGATCCGGCAGCACAGCCACCCCTACCCGGGCACGGTGCACGTGAGCCGGGTCGACCCGACCGACCGTGGCTTCGTGATCGAGTTCGAGGAGCGCTGGGAGGACCAGGGCCAGCAGTGGTACAGCCGAGAGATCATTCGCGCCGACGTGGTGGGCGCCACCATCGTGGAGCTCTCGGTCTACTGCACCGGCGACTGGGACGAGCAGCGCCGGCGCGACCACGCGGCCGCGGTGACCTTGCTGCGACCGTGAGGTCCGACCCTACGATGCAGTGTGGGCACTGACACGACGGAGCAGGCTCAGCTCCTCGCCCAGGCGCTGGCCGAGCGCTACGCCGGGCGGGGGGCCGAGGCCAACCGTCTCTACGGTGAGGCGGCCGAGGCCGCTCGCCGCGTCGACGACCTGGACGGCTGGACCGAGGCAGCTCTCGGTCTGGCGGCCGTCCAGGTCTTCGGTGCCGAGCCGGGACCGCTGCCGGCGATGCTCTACGACGTCCTGGTCCGCACCACCGAGGACCTGCCGCGCTCGCGGGTCGCGGCAGCGCTGGCCCGGTGCTGGGCGTACGCCAGCCAGGCCGAGCGCGGTCAGCCGTTCGCCGACGAAGCCGTCGAGCGGGCTCGCGCCGCCGGCGACCCCGCGCAGCTCGCCGATGCCCTGGATGCCGCACTCGCGGTGCACTGGGGGCCGGACGACCTGGAGCTGCGCAGGTCGCTGACCCGGGAGCTCGACGAGGTGGCGGCGCACGTCACCGACCCGGACAAGCGCCTGCAAGCGCACTTGTGGGGGCTGCACGTCGCCTGCGAGGCACTCGACCTGCACGCGATGAACCGGCAGATCCGCGCCCTGGAGGTGCTCGGCGAGCAGTCGCCGCGCGCCCGGTTCTTCGCCATGACCCGGCGCAGCATGCTCGACCTGATGCGGGGTCGACCGGACACCGTTCCGGGTCTGCTGGCACAGGCGCAGGAAGCCTCGGCCCAGGTGACGATCCCGGACGACTGGGCGGTGCTCGCGGTCGTCACCGGCTACGCCGCCATCCAGAACGAGGAGCCGGGTCCGCTGGCGGTGGTGGCTCAGGGTGCCGAGGACTTCGCCACGACCGAGGGCGTGGTCGTGGTGCACGCCGAGGCCGCCTTCATGTGGTTGCGGGCGGGACGTCGGGACCGGGCCGAGGAGCTCCTGCGGCCCTTCCGCGGTGGGGTGCTCTCCGAGGTCGCCCGCGACGTGGACTGGATGCTCACCTTGCAGCTCGTCCTCGAGCTCGCCGTGGAGCTCGAGGACCGGGACCTGATCGCGGAAGCGGTCGAGCTGCTGCACCCGTACGCCGGGCGCGCTGTCGTCAACGCAGGAGCAGTGATGTTCCACGGCACCACCGACGACACCCTGAGCCGCGGCCTGCTCGTGCTCGGTCGGGCCGAGGAAGCGGCCGAGCACCGGGCCGCGGCCCTGGGGGCCTACGAACGGATCGGCGCGCGCTGGTGGCGCGACCGTCTGCTCGGGAGTCCTGCGCCGGGCGTCGTGGCCCCGTCGTCCGGCGTCCACCTGCACCCGTCGGCCGGAGGTCTCTGGCTGGTCGGTGCGGACGCGACGCCGGTCGCCGGCCTGCGCGGCTTCGGCTACCTGCGCGAGCTGGTCTCACATCCGGGGCAGGCCTTCGGGGCGCTGGACCTGATCGGGGCCGGTGGAGCAGTCGTGGAGGAGAGCGGACTCGGTGAGCTGGCCGACCGGCAGGCTCTGGCGGCGTACCGGAGGAGGTTGGCGGACCTGGACGCGGAGCTCGCCGAGGCC
>JBJMIP010000116.1:0-5456 GCA_045806825.1 Marmoricola sp. | reverse complement strand
GTTCGCGGGTCAGCTTGATCCAGTGGACCCGTTCGGGAAAACGGGAGCGGCGGTTGTACTTCGGCTTGTGCTCGGCGATCAGCCGCAGCTCCCGCACCTCGGCCTCCAGAGCGGTGGCGCACTCGATCCCCTGCACCGAAGCCGCCAGACCGACCATCTCTCCCATCCGCGACCGGGTCTCTGATGCCGTGAAATAGGTGCGGACCCTGGTCCGCAGGTCCCTCGAGGTGCCGACGTAGAGCACCCGGTCGCGGTCGTCGCGGAAGAGGTAGACGCCGGGCGCGTGCGGAAGGTCCTCGGCGAGGTGGCGCTTGCGTCGCTGAGCGGTGGAGACCCGGGACGTGAAGGTCTGCAACTCCTCGAGCGTGTGCACCCCGAGGCTGCCGAGCCGCTCGAACAGCCCGTGCAGGACGTCGACGGTAGCCCGTGCGTCGGAGAGCGCCCGGTGGTTCGGGGTCGTAGAAGCACCGAAGGCGATCGCCAACGAGCTGAGCTTGCAGTTGGGCGCATCGTCGCGGGTGACCACTCGCCGGGCCAGTCGGGCGGTGTCCAGGACCTCGAAGGTGGGCCACGGGTGCCCGAGGGTCTCGCTGAAGTGCTTGAGGAAGCCGACGTCGAACGGTGCGTTGTGGGCGACCAGGACGCAGCCGCGGGCGAACTCCAGGAACGCGGGGAGTGCGGAGTCGATCGGGGGAGCGGAGGCCACCATGCTGTTGGTGATGCCGGTCAGGACCGCGATGAACGGCGGGATCTCCGAGTGCGGGTTCACCAGGGTCTGGAACTCGCCGAGGATCTCGCCGCCGCGCACCTTCACCGCGCCGATCTCGGTGATCATCGAGCCCTGGGAGACGGCGGCTCCTGTGGTCTCGAGGTCGACGACGCAGAAGGTCAGGTCACGCAGCGGCCTGCCGAGCTCGTCGAAGCTCATCTGGCTCGCCCACCGGCCGGCGTCACCGGCCGGCGTGCCGGCGGTTTCGTCGAGGTGGGTAGTAGTCATGTCTCGACGGTAGGAAAGAGCGCCGACACATTCGCTCCGGACGCGCCCAATAGGGTGTCCGTGTTGGGTCCGTCCCACCCGCGAGGAGAGAACCGTGAGCGTCGCCCTTCCTGAGCCGCACCAGCGCTGGCGCTGTGCGGGCTGCGGCAACCTCACCCGCTTCGACGTGACCCGTAGCCGTCGCACGACCGAGTTCTGGCACTTCGACCTGGCCGGCGACCACGCGGTCGAGGAGACCGAGCTCCGCAACGAGGTGGTGGAGGCCGTGACCTGCCGCTGGTGCGGACGGTCGGACGCGATCGAGCTGGTCGATCGCAACGACGTCGAGGCACAGGCCTGAGGTCGACCCGACGGTAAGTGTCGGTGGCCCCTGTCACTCTCATCTCGAGCCCAGCCTGCACGACGGGCAGAGAGAAGGAGTGAACCCATGAGCGTCCGCATCGACTGCGACAGCTGCCTGGTCCGCGGGCTTGCCTGCCACGACTGCGTCGTGACCGTCCTGCTCGGGCCACCGCCCGAGCTGAGCTTCGACAACGACGAGCAGCAGGCGCTCGCCGTGCTCGCCGACTCCGGCCTCGTGCCTCCGCTGCGGATGGTGACCCCGATCGCCGGCCGCGGCGTCGAATCAGCCTGAGAGCAGCGCGATTCACCGTTCCCTTGCTTCGCGTGACTGGTGCGTCTGCAGGGGCTGATGTGGCTTGTGTGACCAACGTGTTCCGAAACACACGGCGACATGCCGCCCAGGTTTGGCGCGTCGTTGCGGTTCGTTTATGGTTCTGAATCAGGTCCCTGCACGAGCCGCCGACCGCGGTGGCTCAGGGGCCGCGTCGAGTCTGGCGTCGTGCTTCTCGGACAGCGCGAACCGGAGCCGGGGAACCAAGTTTTTGGGGTGAATCCTCGAAGACCTGTGCCAGTGATGGCGCGGTCGAGAGGTAGGGCGATCTTTGAGCCCGAATCCGTCAGCTCACCTGGTAGGCGTTCAAAGAAAGAGGAGACCGTCCGCTCGTGCTCCACGGCCGGAAGCGCACCAGCGCTCTCGTGGCGACCCTTGTCGCCCTTCTAACTGCCCTGGTGACCGTCGGGATCGGCATTGCCGTCCCCTCTGCCACCGCCAAGCCGGACCTCAAGAGTGTCAAGAAGCAGGTCCAGAAGCTCGACCACCAGGCTGAAGCGGCCTCGGAGCGTTACAACGACGCCAAGGTGAAGCTCGCCGCGACGCAGACCCGACTGACCGCGCTGAACGCGGACCTCGGTCGTCAGCAGCGCATGGTCGACGGCATGCGCAAGCAGGTCGCGGCCATGGTCGTCGACCAGTACCAGGGCAACGACCTCTCGACCACGTCGCAGGTCGTCCTCTCCGGCAACCCGGACAAGTTCCTGGACAACCTCAACGCCGTCTCGGCGTACAACAACCAACGTGGCCAGGTCATGCAGGAGTTCAGCACCCAGCTGAGCCGCCTGTACCTGCGCAAGAACGCGGTGAAGACCGAGGCGAAGCGTCTGACCAAGCTGAAGAGCCAGATGGCGGCTGAGAAGATCGAGATCGACAAGAAGGCTGCCAAGGCGCACCGCTTGCTCGACTCTCTCCAGCCGGCGGCTCGGGCCAGCTACTACCGCTCGGCCGCTCGCGGCTACACCGGACCGCTGCCGGCGCCGCCCTCGAACCCACGAGCCGCTGCCGCCGTCAAGTTCGCGCTGGCCCAGGTCGGCAAGGCGTACTCGTACGGCGCCACGGGTCCGAACGCCTACGACTGCTCTGGATTGACGATGCGCGCCTGGGGCGCCGCAGGTGTCAGCCTTCCGCACTCCTCGGGTGCGCAGATGGGTTCGGGCGCCCGCGTGGCCGAGGGCGACCTCGAGCCCGGCGACCTGGTCTTCTACTACAGCCCGGTCAGCCACGTCGGGATGTACATCGGCAACGGCTTGATCGTGAATGCCGAGAACCCGAGCACCGGAGTGCGGGTCACCGGACTGCACTCGATGCCGTACGTCGGTGCGGTCCGCCCTGGCTGACCCTGGGCCTGGACGGCGGCGGGCGTTACTGGCCTGCTTGCTCACCGGTGCGCTGCTCGTCGGTGCTGCTGCCTGTGGTGGAGACACCAGCATTCCGCCCCCGAAGGCGTCGTCGGACAACTCCGATGCCCGGGTCGCGGCGGCTACGACGACGGTCCACGACCTCGGAGAGGCGCTCCGCTCCGGTGACAGCGCCGCTGCCTCCCGGCTAGGTCTCGCCGGTTCGCGGGATCTCCTCTCGGCCGTCACAGCTAACGTCGAGAAGCTGCACCTGGTCGATCTGGCGTTCCGCCTGGTCGACGACGACGCGCCCGCCGATCCAACGGATACTTCGGCCTACGGGCCGAATGCCTGGCGCGGCACCGTTGAGGTGGAGTACCGACTCCGGGACTGGGACACCAAGTCGAGCCAGGTGGAGACCACCTTCGTCTTCGCCCCCACGACCGGTGGGCAAGCCATCGTCGACATCGGCGGCTCGGACGGACGAACTCCGATCTGGCTCACCGGAACGGTGAACGTGCTCTCTGCGCCGCGGGCTCTGGTGATCGACCGGGGGAGCGGCCGCGCTCGCCTCTTGCGCCTCGCCAAGCAGGCTCTGGTCGACGTCGGCCGTGTTCTGCCGGACTGGCACGGTCCGCTGGTCCTAGAGGTGCCCTCCACCGAGGACGGGCTGGAGAGGGCGCTGGGCGCACCGGCCGCGCAGTACTCGAACATCGCTGCGGTCACCGCTTCGGTCGACGGTTCCCTGGTGCGGTCGTCGCCCGTGCACGTCTTCATCAACCCGCAGGTCTTCGCCGGTCTCGGCCCTCGCGGGGCCCAGGTCGTGATCAGTCACGAGTCGACCCACGTCGCGACCGGCGCCACCTTCGCCTCGATGCCGACCTGGCTGCTGGAGGGCTTCGCGGACTACGTCGCGCTGGTCCACTCGGGCATCCCGGTGTCGACCGCGGCATCGCAGATCCTGGCCAGGATCCGCAAGCAGGGCGCTCCGGACCACCTGCCGTCGACCGCCGAGCTGGACCCGAGCGCCAACGGGCTCGGAGCGACCTACGAGGAGGCGTGGCTGGCGACCCGCTTCATCGGCAAGGAGTACGGCGAGAGCAAGCTGGTCGCGTTCTACTACGCGGTGAGCGGCGGCACGAAGGTCGGGGCAGCGTTCACCTCGATCCTCGGGACCAGCGAGACCGCGTTCGTGAAGCACTGGCGCACGGATCTGAAGGATCTAGCCGGGGGCATGGCAGGCTGATCGCATGAGCGACCAAGGGCCGGCCGGGACGTCCGCCGGGACCAGTCGCCGCGTCAGCCTGGTGGTGGTCGTGGTTGCCGGAACGGCGTTCGTGGTGCTGGCGGCGGTGCTCATCCCGTGGCACTGGCTGCCCGGCCAGCACGTCGAGGCGGTCCCTGCCGGGTCTGTCTTCACCCCGGCCGAGATCGACAAGGCCGAGCACGTGTCGGGGCTCTTCCGGTACTCGAGCTGGGCGAACCTCGCTCTCGGTCTCGCCGTGGCGCTCGTCCTCGGCTTCTCGAGGACCGGAAGTCGCCTGGTCGGCCGTTTGCCGGGTCGGTGGTGGCTGCAGGGCGCGCTGGCGGTGTTCGCTCTGACCGCGATCACGATGGTGGTCCAGCTCCCGCTGGCTGTCTTCGGACATCAGGTCGAGCGTCATTACCAGCTCAGCAGTCAACCGTGGGGCGCCTGGTTGTCGGACCAGCTGATCTCGGCGCTGGTTGCTGCGGTCTTCACCGGAATCGGTGTGATCGTGTTGCTCGCCCTCATTCGCCGCGCACCGCGCAGCTGGCCGGCGTGGGCGGCGGGGGCCGGAGCGGCTCTGACCCTGCTCGGTTCCTTCGTCTACCCCGTCGTGGTCGAGCCGCTGTTCAACAACTTCTCGTCCATGCCCGCGGGACCGCTACGGACCGACATCTTGAGGCTCGCCGCCCAGGAACACGTGCACGTCGACGACGTGCTGGTCGCGGACGCCTCGAAGCGGACATCGATGTTGAACGCGTACGTGTCGGGGTTCGGTAGCACCCGGCGCGTGGTCGTCTACGACACGGTACTGAAGGACCTCTCGAACGCCGAGATCGAAAGCATCGTCGCCCACGAGCTCGGTCACGCGAAGCATCAGGACGTGCTGGTCGGCACCGTACTCGGAGCGGTCGGGGGAGCGCTCGGGATCGGTCTGCTGGGGCTTCTGCTCGCCGACGGCCGACTGCTCCGTAGAGCCGGCACTCCAACAGCCGGCGACCCCCGGGTGCTTCCGCTGTTGTTCGCGTTGATCGCGGTCGGCTCGTTCGTTGCCAGCCCGATAGAGAACACGATGTCCCGTGCCGTGGAGGCCCGGGCTGACCGGACCGCGCTGACCGTGACCCACGACCCCACCACTTTCATCGCGATGCAGAAGCAACTCTCACTGCGCTCGCTCTCAGATCCAACCCCGCCATGCAT
>JBJMIP010000115.1:0-5434 GCA_045806825.1 Marmoricola sp. | reverse complement strand
CGCCCTTCGCCGTCGCGATCGCCTGCTGGCTACCGAACTCGCCGATGTGCGCACGCCCGACGTTGAGCACCAGGCTCACGTCCGGCGGCGCGATCGTGCACAGCAGGGCCAGGTGCCCGATCCCCCGGGCACCCATCTCGAGGACCAGGAACCGGGTCTCCGGCTGCGCGCGGAGCACCGTGATCGGCAGGCCGAGCTCGTTGTTGAAGGACCCGTACGTCGCCACGGTCGGACCGGCGTCGCCGAGCACCGCGCCCAGCATGTCCTTGGCGGTGGTCTTGCCCTGGGACCCGGTCACCGCGACCACCCGGAGCGCCGGGTTCAGCTGGCGCAGTCGGCGCAGGACGTGCTGCGCGAGCGCCTGCACCGCCGTCTCGACGTCGGGGACCACCACGGTCGGGGCGTCGGTCGCCCGGCTCCCGAGCACCGCGGCTGCGCCGCCCCGGACCGCTGCCAAGGCGTAGTCGTGGCCGTCCACGTTCTCCCCGGCGATGGCCAGGAAGAGCCCGTGGGGCACCGGGGCCCGGCTGTCCAGGAACGCGCCTCCGGACACCGCGACCTCAGCATCGCCCGGATCGGCCAGCTCCCCGCCGACCACAGCGGCGATCTCGCCCAGCGTCATCGCGATCATCGGGACAGCTCCCGCAGCGCAGAGCGGACCTCGTCGCGGTCGTCGAACGGGGTGATCACACCGTCGACCTCCTGCCCCGTCTCGTGCCCCTTGCCGGCCACCACCACGGAGTCGCCGGCCCGGGCCAGGCCGATCGCGTGCCGGATCGCCGCTGCCCGGTCGCCGATCTCGACGACCTCCGAGGTTCCGACCCCGGTGGCGCCGCCGAGCACCGCTGCCCGGATCGTCTCCGGGTCCTCGCTGCGCGGGTTGTCGTCGGTGAGGACGAACACGTCGGCGTGCTGCGCGGCGATGCTACCCATCAGCGGCCGCTTGCCCGTGTCCCGGTCCCCGCCCGCGCCGAGGACGAGGATCAACCGCCCACGGGTCTGCGGTCGCAGCGCCTCCAGGACCGCCAGCAGGGCGTCAGGCTTGTGGGCGTAGTCCACGACGGCCAGGAAGTCCTGACCCTCGTCGATCCGCTCGAGCCGCCCGGGCACACCACCGGAGCTCGCGATACCGGCCGCGACGGCCTCGGCGTCGAGCCCGGCCTCCCCGGCGAGCGCGATCGCGCAGAGCGCGTTGGCCACGTTGAAGTCCCCCGGGATCGGCACGTGCGCGCCGAACGTCCGGCCCTGCGGCGTACGGACGGTGAAGTCGGTGCTGTCCGGGTGGTGCTCGAGATCCAGGGCCGCCCAGTCGGCGTCCGTGGCGCCGCTCGGGGAGAACGTGCGCATCGGAATCCGGGCCTCGGCCAGCAGCCGGCGTCCGTGCTCGTCGTCGATGTTGGTCAGGCCGAGCCGCGCGCGCTCGGGGGTGAACAGCGAGGCCTTCGCGGCGAAGTACTCCTCGAGATCCCGGTGGAAGTCGAGGTGGTCCCGGCCGAGGTTGAGGAACGCGGCGACGTCGAAGACGACCCCGTCGACCCGGCCGAGGACGAGCGCGTGGCTGGACACCTCCAGGGCCGCCACCCGCACCTGCTGCTCGCGCATCACCGCGAAGAGCGCGTGCAGGTCGGGGGCCTCGGGCGTGGTCAGCGCGGTCTTCACGTCGGTGCCGGCGATCCGGGTGCCGACCGTTCCGACGACGGCGGAGGCGATGCCCGCCTGCTCGAGACCCACCTCGAGCAACCGGGTGGTGGTGGTCTTGCCCTGGGTGCCGGTGACCCCGATCAGTGTCAACCCCTCGGCCGGCGTGCCGTAGACGATCGCGGCAAGCCGGCCCAGCAGGGACCGCGGGTCTGCCACGACCAGGACCGGCAGCCCGGTGGCAGCGGCGCTCGCGAGGCCGGCCTCGTCGGTGAGCACGGCGACGGCGCCCGCGTCGAGCGCCTTCTCGCTGAAGTCGGCGCCGTGCGCCCGGGTGCCTGCCAGCGCGGCGTACAGGTCACCCGGGATGACCCGGTCGGTGCTCAAGGAGAGGCCCGTGACCCCGACCCCGGCGGCCGGCCCGACGACCCGCGCACCGACCTGGTCGGCCAGCCCGGTCAACGTCCTCGTGGCCGGATCCTGCGGACGCGACGACGGACTACCTGGCACCGGACAAACCTATCGGTTCACCACATGATCGGCAGGAGGGGCGGCGGGGTGTTGGTCGGCAGCACCGCGTACTTCTGCAGCAGGTAGTTCATGATCTGGCGGAACACCGGTCCGGCCGTCCCGCCACCGCTCGCGCTCGAGACCGGCTTCTGGATCACCACGTAGACGGTGAACCGCGGCTTGTCGGCCGGGGCGAAGCCGGCGAAGGACACCGCGAGCGAACCGTCGTAGCAGCGGCAGGTGGCGCCCACCTCCTGGGCGGTACCGGTCTTGCCGGCCACCCGGTAGCCGGCGATGCCGGCCCGGGGCGCCGTACCCAGGTTCGGGGTGGTGACCCCCTCCATCATCTGCGCGACCTGGGACGCGGCACTCGGGCTGATCACCCGGGTCCGGGTCGCGGTGTCGGTGCCGACGGTGTCGCCCTTGACGTTGGTGGCGGCTCCCTTGATCAGGCTCGGCGAGATCCGCTCGCCGCCGTTGGCCACCGCGTTCACGGCGGTCGCCATCTGCAGCGCGTTGACCGAGAGGCCCTGGCCGAAGGCGATGTTGGACTGGGTCAGCTCGGTCCAGGTCGGCTCGGCCGGCAGCAGGCCCCGGGTCTCGCCGAGCAGGCCGACGTCGGTCTTCTGACCGAGCCCGAAGGCGTCCAGGTAGTTCCACAGCTGCTGGTGGTGCAGCTGCCGCGAGGCGAGCACGGTGCCGACGTTCGAGGACTTCGCGATCACGCCGGCCAGCGTCAGTCGCAGGGTGCCGTGGCCCCAGTAGTCGTGGATGGTCCGGTCCGCCACCCGGAGGTTCTGCGGCACCGTGATGCGCGTGGCGGGCGTGACCTTCCCGGCGTCGATCAGGGCCGAGGAGGTCAGCACCTTCTCGACCGAGCCGGGCTCGTAGACGTTGCTGAGCGCGCGGCTGTTGTAGTCGTCCTTGTTCGCGTTCGCCCCGTCGTTGGCGTCGTAGGTCGGGTAGTCGGCCAGCGCCAGGATCTCGCCGGTCTGGGTGTCCAGGGCGACCGCTGCGCCCGAGGCGGCGTGCGCCTTCTGGACCGCGGTGCGCAGCACGCGCTGGGAGAACCACTGCACGTCGCGGTCGATCGTCAGCGTCAGGTTCTTGCCGTTGACCGGCTTGGTCTCGGAGTTCTCACCGAGAGGGATCCGGTTGCCGCCCCCGACCTCGTAGGTGGTGCTGCCGTCCTTGCCCGCGAGCTGGTTGTTGAAGGCGAGCTCGAGCCCGGCCAACGGGTTCCCGTCGGTTCCCAGGAAGCCGAGCAGGTTCGCTCCGACGTCGTGCGCCGGGTAGTCGCGCAGCGGGTCGGGTCGGGTGTCGATGCCCTTGTAGCCGGCCTTGGTGATCTCGTCGGCGACCGCGGTCGCCTTGGACGCCGGTACCCGGCGGGCGATGTAGGCGAACCGGACGGTCGGCTTCCCGTCGGGCCCGGTCTTGCGCAGGCTGCTGAGCACGTCGAAGTAGTCCAGGTGCAGCCGGTTGGCCAGGATCCGGGCGATCGGCTCGGCGTTCGCGCGGGTGCGGGCCGGGTCGGCGACGACCATCATCCCGGTGACGGTCTCGGCGAGCGGGACGCCGTTGCGATCGGTGATCTCGCCGCGGGTGGCCGGCAGCGGCACGGTGACCAGACCTTGCGCGTCAGCCAGCTTCGCGTAGGCCTTGGGGTCCAGGCCCTGGAGCTCGAAGAGCCGGACGCCGAAGACCGAGAGGATGATCGCGATCAGGATCAGGCCGCCCCGCAGCCGGAGCTCGGAGGACCCGCGCAGCGACCGCGAGCCGGACGTGCGGCTGCGCTGCGACGGCGAACGGCGGGCGGCCGGTCGGCGGGGCTGGGTCAACGCGTTGCTCCCTGGGCAGCAGTTCCTGCCCCATTAGTACCTGTGGCCGCGCCGCCCGTCGGGGAGGCGGGGCCGCCACCAGCGACCTTTTGTCCGTTCGTCGGCTTCTCGACCGGCGCCTTGGCCGGCACGTCGATGTACTTGGTCGGCGGCACGAAGGTCGGCGTGCGCAGCTTCTGGACCGGGTTGATCGGGATGGCGTTCTCACCGGTGGCGCTCAGCGGCTGGCCCTCGATCTTCCCGGTGGCGAGGTCGACGAAGCTGGGGTTCGCGGGTTGCACCATGCCGAGCTGGCGGGCCTGCTGGCCGAGGTGCTGCGGGTCGCGCAGCTGGTCCAGGTCCATCTGGAGGGACTCCTGCTGGGCGGTCAGCTTGTCCGCCTGGTGCTGCAACCGGGTGGCGTAGAACGAGTCCTGCTGCATCTGGGTGTTGAACATCAAGAGGCCGACGACGCCGGCGCCGAGGATCAGCAGCACCAGCACGGCGAACGGAGCGCGCGGGGCGTTGGTACGACGTACCGGGACCAGGGCGAGCCGCGCCCGCTCGACCGCAGCCCGCTCCAACCCGCGCAGCGAGGGTCGGGCCGCGCGGGTGGGACTGGTCAGCTGGCTCATGCTGCCCTCCGGATGCGTTCGACGGCGCGCAACCGGACAGATGCGGCGCGGGGGTTCTCGGCGATCTCCGCCGGGGTGGCTTTCTCGGAGCCGCGGGTGATCAACCGCAGCTCGGGCTGGTGCTCCTCAGGGACCACCGGCAGGTCGACCGGAGCCGTGGAACGGGAGCGCTCGGCGAAGACGTGCTTGACCATCCGGTCCTCGAGGGAGTGGTAGCTCATGACGACGACCCGGCCACCGAGCCCGATCGAGTCGACCGCAGCGGGGATCGCCCGGCGCAGCACGCCGAGCTCGTCGTTGACCTCGATGCGCAGGGCCTGGAAGGTGCGCTTGGCCGGGTGTCCCCCGGTACGCCGCGCCGGGACCGGGATCACGTCGTAGAGCAGCTCGACGAGCCGGGCCGAGGAGCTGAAGGGCTCGCTCTCCCGCTCCCGGACCACTGCTCTGGCGATCTGGCGTGAGAACTTCTCCTCGCCGTAGGTCCGCAGGATCCGGGTCAGGTCCGCAGCGCTGTAGGTGTTCAGCACCTCGGCGGCGGTGATGCCGGTGGTGTCGTTCATCCGCATGTCCAGCGGTGCGTCCTCGGCGTAGGCGAACCCGCGCTCGCGGACGTCGAGCTGCATCGAGGAGACCCCGAGGTCGAAGAGGACGCCCTGCACCGGACCGAGCCCGGCACGGGCGAGCACGTCGGGGATCTCGTCGTAGACCGCGTGCACGAGGGTGGTCCGCTCGGCGAACGGCTCCAGGCGCTTGCGGGCCAGCTCGAGCGCGTGCACGTCGCGGTCGACGCCGACGACGTGGGCCTGCGGGCAACGGGTCAGCACCGCCTCG
>JBJMIP010000114.1:0-5781 GCA_045806825.1 Marmoricola sp. | reverse complement strand
TGCATGTTGCCCCGCAGCTGCCACACCGCTGCGCGCAGGACGCGACCGCCGTCCAGCGGCAGGCCGGGGATGAGGTTCAGGACGCCCACCACGAGGTTGGTGCCGGCCAGACCCTGGATCGCGAGCTCGGTGAGACCCGACGGCTTCGCCCAGACCAGCACCAGCAGCGCCGTGGCGCCGACGACCAGCGAGGTGATCGGGCCGACCACCGCGATCCGGAACTCCTGGCCCGCGCTCTTCGCCTCGGCGTCGATGTGGGTGCTGCCGCCGAGGAACTCCAGGGTGATCGAGCGCACCGGGAGGCCCGCCCGCTGGGCCAGCACGGCGTGCGACATCTCGTGCAGCAGGATCGAGCCGTAGAGCAGGGCGGCGTACCCGACGCCCGCGACGTACTTCCAGATGCCCAGCCCGGGGTGCACCGACTCGATACGCGGTTCGAGCAGCGAGGCGATCACCAGTGCGATCACGAACCACGACGCGCGGACGTAGACGTCGACCCCGAAGACCGAGCCGATCCGGACGCTGCCCGGTGGCTGGTACGTCGGTCGAGCATCCGGTGCGGCCACGGGAAGAACCTAGCGTGCGGACCCTTGGCGCCCACCCGTAGCCTCGTCCCGTGAGTGCACGTTCCCTCCCCGGCGCCGCCGAGCGTCTGCGCAACCACCGCGGCATGCGCCAGCTGGTGAAGTTCGGCCTCGTCGGCGGCAGCGGCGTGGTGGTCAATCTCTTGGTGATCGTGGCTTGCAACAAGATCGGCCCGGACCCGCACGCGATCGCGCTGAACCTGCCGTTGAGCCGGTTCAACATCAGGAACTACCACGTCTACGCGACCATCGCGTTCTTCGCGGCGAACCTGTGGAACTTCCAGCTGAACCGCTCGTGGACCTTCCGCACCTCCAAGCACGCGGCGTGGCTCTCGGAGTACTGGCCGTTCCTGCTCACCGGCCTGGTCGCGCTGGTCGGCAACCTGGCGGTGCTGACCGCCTTGCTGCACCCGGGCTCGCCGATCGGCCTGCCGCACTACCTCGACGACAGCTCGGGCCTGCGCAACCGGCTCTACTGGGGTCAGCTGATCTCGGTCGTCGTGGTCACGCCGGTCACGTTCCTGGTGAACAAGTACTGGACCTTCACCGCGGGGACCGTCAGCGCTGCCGCAGCAGCCGCCGAAGACGCTGACGAATCCCGTTCAGCCGCCACGCCAGCACCCTGAGCATCGCCTCGCGCGCGATCCGCGCGGTCATCTTGGACTGCCCCAGGCGGCGCTCGGTGAAGGTGATCGGGTACTCCTCGATCGCCAGTCCGACGCGGACGGCGCGCCAGGTGTTCTCGACCTGGAAGGCGTAGCCGGTGGACTCCGAGTCGGCGACCTGGCAGGCGCGGAGCGCGTCGGCCGTCCACACCCGGAAGCCGGCGGTGGCGTCCTTCACGCGCACCTGCAGCAGCATCCGGACGTAGAGGTTGCCGCCCCGGGAGATCAACCGGCGGCTCAACGGCCAGTTCTCGGTCCCGCCGCCGGGCACGTACCGGGAGCCGACGACCAGGTCCGCGGGTCCGCCCGCGGCGCGGGACAGCGCGAGCATCCCGGGCAGTGCCTCCGGCGGGTGCGACAGGTCGGCGTCCATCTGCCCGATCACCGGGTACCCGCGCTCGAAGGCCCAGGCGAACCCGGCCCGGTACGCCGACCCGAGCCCGGCCTTGCCGGTGCGGGCCAGCACGAACACCCGGTCCCCGTAGGACCGGTGACGCAAGACCAGGTCGGCAGTGCCGTCCGGGCTGCCGTCGTCGACGACCAGCACGTGCGCGTCGCAGGCCGCGAGGGTCCGGTCGATCGCCTCGAGGACGGACTCGGCCTCGTCGTAGGTCGGGATCACGACGATGCTGGCCACCACGCCGCGAAGCATAGACGGCTCGGTCAGGAGAACTGTCGTCGGCGGCACCTAGGCTGACGATCATGGCGAAGTCGGTGACCGAGCAGGTCCGCAGCGGGACCCAGGTCGACGGCATCGACGTGCTCGGGGCCCTCTCCCCCAGCCGGGCCGGCGACTTCAAGACCTGCCCGCTGATGTACCGGTACCGGACGATCGACAAGCTGCCCGAGCCGCCTTCGTCGGCCGCGGTCCGCGGCACCGTGGTGCACAAGGTGCTCGAGGACCTCTTCGACCTGCCCGCCGCCGAGCGCACCCCCGACCGGGCCGAGCAGATGATCGACGCCGCGTGGGGGCACGTGCGCCAGGACGACGAACGAGCCGTCGACCTCTTTCCCGAGGGCAGCGACGAAGAAGCCCAGGCGCTCTGGTTGCAGTCCTGCCGGGACGTGCTGCGCAAGTACTTCGACCTGGAGGACCCGACCGCGCTCGAGCCCGCTGAGCGGGAGCTCTACGTGGAGACCCTGCTGGAGTCCAAGCTGCTCCTGCGCGGCTTCGTCGACCGCATCGACATCGCCGCGAACGGCGCGATCAGAGTGGTGGACTACAAGAGCGGAGCGAGCCCCAGCGAGGGCTGGGAAACCAAGGCGCTGTTCCAGATGCGCTTCTACGCACTGGTCATCTGGAAGACCCGCGGCGTGATCCCCGCCATGCTGCGGCTGATCTACCTGGGCAACGGCGAGATGATCAGCTACGCCCCGGACGAGCAGGACCTGCGGTCCACCGAGCGTCAGCTGGACGCGTTGTGGACCGCCATCTCCCGGGCGCACGAGAGCGGTGACTGGCGGCCGAGCAAGAGCCGGCTGTGCGACTGGTGCAGCTTCCGCCAGCACTGCCCGGAGTGGGGTGGAACCCTGCTCCCGCTGCCGGAGGTTCCGGCCGGCTCAGCCGGCGAAGATGCGAGCGAGGCCGGGGACGTCGAGCCCGACGAGTGACTCCCGGAACACCCGGCGCTCGCCCTCCAGCACCGGCACGTGGTTCGGCACCACCAGGACGGTGCACCCGGCCGCCTCGGCGGACTTCGCACCGGTGTTGGAGTCCTCGATGGCCAGGCACTGGGTCGGATCGACGCCCAGCTCGGCAGCGGCCAGCAGGTACGGCTCGGGGTGCGGCTTGCCGAGCTCGACCCGGTCACCGGTGACGACTCCTGCGAAGGTGTCCGGCGGCAGCACCTCCAGGATCGGGGCGACGAACCGTTGCCACGACATCGTGACCAAGCCGCACGGGACACCGGCGGCGTTGAGCGCGCCGAGCAGCTCGACCGCACCAGGCCGCCACGGGACCTGCTCGCGGACCCGGGCGACGACCCCGTCCAGCAAGCGGTCGACGATCTCCGCCGGTTCCAGGTCGACGCCGCCGTGCTCGCGGATGTAGGCGCCCGAGACCAGCAGGTCGTTGCCGACCAGGTTCAGCGCGTGCTCCATCGACCAGGTCCCGCCGAACTCCGCGACCAGCTTGAACTCGGTCTCGATCCAGTACGGCTCGGTGTCGACCAGGGTGCCGTCCATGTCCCACAGGACGGCAGCAGGACTAGTCCTCAGGGTTGTAGCCGAGGTTGGGCCCGAGCCAGCGCTCGGCCTCCTTCAACGTCCAACCCTTGCGGGTGGCGTAGTCGGCGACCTGGTCCTGGGCCAGCCGGCCCACCACGAAGTACTGCGACTGCGGGTGCGAGAAGTACCAGCCGCTGACCGCCGCGCCGGGCCACATCGCCATCGACTCGGTGAGCTCGATGCCGGTGTTGGCGTGCACGTCGAGCAGCTTCCAGAGGGTTTCCTTCTCGGTGTGCTCCGGGCAGGCCGGGTAGCCCGGCGCGGGCCGGATCCCGACGTACTTCTCCCCGATCAGGGCCTCGTTGGAGAGATCCTCGTCAGGCTGGTAGCCCCAGAACTCCTTGCGGACCCGCTCGTGCATCCGCTCGGCGAACGCCTCTGCCAGGCGATCGGCGACGGACTCGAGCAGGATCGCGGAGTAGTCGTCGAGGTCCGCCTTGAACTCGGTGATCTTGTCCTGGCTGCCCAGCCCGGCCGTGACGGCGAACCCGCCGACCCAGTCCGCCAGACCGGTGTCCTTCGGTGCCACGAAGTCGCCCAGGGACCGGTTCGGGATGCCGTCGCGGTGCTCGCCCTGCTGGCGCAGGTTCCTGAGCACCTGGAGCACCTCGGTGCGGGCCTCGTCGGCGTACACCTCGATGTCGTCACCGACCGCGTTCGCGGGGAAGAAGCCGATCACGCCGTTGGCGGTCAGCCACTTCTCCTTGATCAGCCGGTCCAGCATGTCCTGGGCGTCGTCGTACAGCTTGCGGGCCGCCTCGCCCGAAACCGGGTTGTTCAGGATGTCGGGGAACTTGCCCTTCATCTCCCAGGCGTTGAAGAACGGCTGCCAGTCGATGTACTCGCGCAGCTCGGCGATGTCGTAGTCGGAGAAGACCCGGACGCCACCCTGCTTCGGCACCGGGGGGACGTAGCCGTCCCAGTCGATCGGCGTCCGGTTCACGCGCGCCTTCTCCAGCGTCAGCATCGGCCGGTCGTGCTTCTGGGCGTGCCTCTCCCGCAGCGCGGCGTAGTCCGCCTCGGTGGCCTCGAGCAGGGCAGGGCGCTGCTTGTCGTCCAGCAGCGCGGCTGCGACCGGCACCGACCGGGAGGCGTCCTTGACCCAGACCACCGGCCCGGTGCGACGGGGTGAGACCTTGACCGCGGTGTGAGCCCGCGACGTGGTGGCACCGCCGACGAGCAGCGGGATCTGCAGACCCTGGCGCTCCATCTCGACCGCGAAGTTGACCATCTCGTCCAGCGACGGGGTGATCAGCCCGGACAGACCGATGATGTCGGCGTCGTGCTCCTTGGCCGCGTCCAGGATCTTCTGGGCAGGCACCATCACGCCGAGGTCGATCACGGTGTAGTTGTTGCACTGCAGCACCACGCCGACGATGTTCTTGCCGATGTCGTGGACGTCGCCCTTCACGGTCGCCATCACGATGGTGCCGTTGGTGGTGGCCGCGTCGCCGGGCTGCTTCTCCGCCTCGATGAACGGCAGCAGGTAGGCGACGGCCTTCTTCATCACGCGGGCCGACTTCACCACCTGGGGCAGGAACATCTTGCCGGCGCCGAACAGGTCACCGACCACGTTCATGCCGTCCATCAGCGGGCCCTCGATCACCTCGATCGGACGACCGCCGGCCGCCGCGATCTCGGCTCTCAGCTCCTCGGTGTCGGCCTCGACGTCGGCGTCGATGCCCTTGACCAGCGCGTGCGTGATCCGCTCGCGGACCGGCAGGCTGCGCCACTCGGCCGCGACCGGGTCCTCGCCCTTCTCGGAGCTGTTGAACCGCTCAGCGATCTCCAGGAGGCGCTCAGCCGCATCCTCGCGGCGGTTCAGGACGACGTCCTCGATGCGCTCCCGCAGCTCGGGGTCGATCGAGTCGTAGGGCACCAGGGCGCCGGCATTCACGATGCCCATGTCCAGGCCCGCCTTGATGGCGTGGAACAGGAACACGGCGTGGATCGCCTCGCGGACCGGGTTGTTGCCGCGGAACGAGAAGGACACGTTCGAGATCCCGCCGGAGATGTGCACGCCGGGCAGGTTCTCCTTGATCCAGGCGCACGCCTCGATGAAGTCGATGCCGTAGGTGGCGTGCTCCTCGATGCCGGTGGCGAGCGCGAACACGTTGGGGTCGAACACGATGTCCTCGGGAGGGAACCCGACCTCGTCGACGAGGATCAGGTAGGCCCGCTCGCAGATGGCCGTACGCCGCTCGAGGCTGTCGGCCTGGCCGCCCTCGTCGAAGGCCATCACGACGGCTGCGGCGCCGTACTTCTTGCACAGCCGCGCCTGCTCGACGAACTTCTCCTCGCCCTCC
>JBJMIP010000113.1:0-9333 GCA_045806825.1 Marmoricola sp. | reverse complement strand
CTCGTTCATCCTCGAGGAGGTGTGGGGCTTCGACTTCCCCACCACCGCCAACAGCCTCGAGGTCTACGTCGGGTACCTGCGCCGCAAGACCGAGGCCGAGGGCGAGCCGCGGCTGCTGCACACCGTCCGCGGCGTCGGCTACGTGCTGCGCGAAGAGCCCACGTGACGGCCCGATGAGCAACGTCTGGGGCGGACTGCACTACCGCCGCTCCCTGGCCAGCCGGGTGACCCTGCTGACCACGATGGCGGTGGGCTTCGCGGTCAGCGTGGTCGCGTTCGCGGCGTACGCCACGGTGCGGGCCCAGGCCGTCGGTTCGCTCGACGAGTCGTTGCGCGACCGCGCCAGCCAGGTGGCCACCGCGAACAGCATCTCCGACCTGGTCCACCAGCAGGTCCCCGCCTGGGCGCTCGGTGCGGCCAACGTGAACATCATCTTCATCGACGCCACGACCGATCCGGCCCAGCAGCTGCCCTTCAGCACCACGGGCCGCTCGATCAGCGTCAGCCAGCACGAGGTCGCCGTCGCGAAGGGCCAGAAGACCGACTCGGCCCGCACCGTCTTCTGGAACGGCTCCCGGTGGCGGATGGTCGCCGTCCAGGCCGGTGACGGCCAGGCCGTCGTGCTCGCCCAGTCGATGGAGTCGACCGACCGGATGCTCGACCGGCTCGGCCTGGTGATGCTGCTCTTCGGCATCGCCGGCATGATCACCGCCGGCCTGGCCGGCTGGGCGGTCGCCCGCAACGGCCTGCGACCGGTACGCCGCCTCACCTCCGCCGTCGAGGACATCGCCCGCACGCAGCGCCTGGACCCGATCCCGATCGAGGGCAGCGACGAGGTGGCCCGCCTCGCGCAGTCGTTCAACGACATGCTGCGCGCGCTCGCGGCCTCCCAGCACCGGCAGCGCCAGCTGGTCGCCGACGCCGGGCACGAGCTGCGCACCCCGCTGACCTCGCTGCGCACCAACCTCGACCTGCTCGTCCAGGCCGAGGCCACCACCGGCCTCTCGGCGGCGAGCCGGGCCGAGCTGCTCGACGACGTGCGCGCCCAGATCGGGGAGATGACGACGTTGATCGGCGACCTGGTCGAGCTCGCGCGCGACGAGCCGGTCTCCCCCACCGTCGAGGCGGTCGAGCTCACCGCCGTGCTCGAGCAGGCCATCGCCCGCGTGCGCCGTCGCGCCGACGTCGAGTTCGACGTCCGGACCTCGCCGTGGTGGGTCACCGGCGACGCGGACGCGCTCGAGCGGGCGATCACCAACCTGCTCGACAACGCCGCCAAGTGGAGCCCCGCCGGCGAGACCGTGATGGTCTCGCTGAGCCAGGGCACCCTGATGGTGGCCGACCGCGGTCCCGGGATCTCGCCGAAGGACCTCCCGCACGTCTTCGACCGGTTCTACCGCGCAGCCGAGTCGCGCAGCATGCCCGGCTCCGGACTCGGGCTCTCGATCGTGCGCTCGGTGGCGGAGCGTCACGGTGGCATCGTGCGCGCCGGCACGGGCCCTGGCGGCGGCGCCGGCTTCTGGCTGAGCCTGCCCGGGCAGCCGGCTCCGCCGGAGACGGCGCAGGTCTTGGCACGCTCGTAGCCACCTCAAAGAGAGTTCTCAGGATCACTGGGCACGATCGGTGGCATGACCGACCAGAACATTCCCGAAGGCAACGAGAACGACCCGAGCGGAAACGCTGCTGACGGGTTCACCTGGTCCGTCACCCCACCGCCCCCGGTTGCCTCCGACGAGGACACCGCGATCGGGTTCACCCAGCCGCTGCCGCCGTACCAACAGCCCGCCTCCTCGACGCTTGCGACCGCACCCGCACGTCGACCCGGAGGCATCACGGCGGCAGTTCTGGCCGGGGCGCTGCTCCTCGGAGGAGCAGCCGGGGTCGGTGGCGCCGCCTGGTACGACGCCTGGAAGGGCGAGGACCCGACGGCGACCGCGAGCAGCCACGATCCGGTGACTGCCTCGAACGCGGCGGCTCCCTCGAGCGGCTCGGTCGAGAAGGTGGCCGCCACCGTGCTGCCGTCGGTGGTCAAGATCAACGTCTCCGGGAGCCAGGGCTCCGGTTCGGGTTCGGGCATCGTGCTCACCAAGGACGGCAAGATCCTGACCAACAACCACGTGGTCTCCCTGGCCTCGGGCGGCGGCAGCATGACCGTCAGCTTCAACGACGGCACCACCGTCAAGGCCACGGTCATCGGCACGGACCCGGTCACCGACATGGCCGTGATCCAGGCCGAGGGCGTCAAGGACCTCACCCCGGCGGTCATCGGCCACTCCTCCGCCCTGCAGGTCGGGCAGTCGGTCGTCGCCGTCGGCTCGCCGTACGGCCTGAACTCGACGGTCACGACGGGGATCGTCTCGGCGCTGAACCGACCGGTGTCGGTCTCCACCGACGAGCAGCAGACGAACCCGTTCGGCCTCCAGCAGCAGACCCCGAACGACAGCACCACCTACCCGGCGATCCAGACCGACGCCGCCATCAACCCGGGCAACTCCGGAGGCCCGCTGGTGAACATGGCCGGCCAGGTCGTCGGCGTGAACTCCTCGATCCGCACCGCGGACGGGACCACCACCTCCGGCGGCTCCATCGGTCTCGGCTTCGCGATCCCGATCGACGAGCTGCAGCCGATCATCAACCAGATCATCAAGGGCCAGGACCCGACCCACGCACGGCTGGCGATCACCGTGTCCGACGTCGCCGCGGGCAAGCTCACCCAGGGCGCCGAGGTCCGCGAGGTCGAGGCCGGCGGCGCCGCGGCCGCGGCCGGACTCAAGTCCGGCGACGTGATCACCAAGGTCGACGACGAGGTGATCGACGGCTCCGAGTCGCTGATCGCCACTGTCCGGGGGCACCGTCCCGGGGACCAGGTCACGGTGACCTACGTGCGCGACGGAAAGACCCAGACCGTGAAGGCGACGCTCGGCTCGGACGCCAACACCCAGCAGAGCTAGGAGAGGGCGGCCCGGAGACGGGCCGCCTTCCACAGCGTCTCGGCCCACTCCTCCTCGACGTCGGAGCGCACCGTGATGCCGCCGCCGGTGCCGAGCCTCCAAGGGCTGGCCCCCGAGCGGAACAACGAGCGGATCACCACCCCGAGGTCGGCGCGACCGTCGCCGGAGATCCAGCCGAACGCCCCGGCGTAGACACCCCGGGCGCTGCTCTCCACCTCGTCGATGATCTGCATGGTGCGCAGCTTCGGTGCTCCCGTCATCGACCCGGCCGGGAAGAGCGCCCGCAGCGCGTCGACGGTGCCGACGTCCTCGCGCAGCCGACCGGTGACGGTGCTGACCAGCTGGTGCACGCTGGCGTAGGACTCCACCTCCATCAGCTGGGGCACCGCGACGGTGCCGGGCTCGCAGACCTGGGAGAGGTCGTTGCGCAGCAGGTCGGTGATCATCAGGTTCTCGGCCCGGAACTTGGGGTCGGTCGCGAGCAGCTCGCGCAGCGCAGCATCCTCGACGGCGTCCGCGCCCCGACGGGTGGTGCCCTTGATCGGACGTGCCTCCAGCTGCCGGTTCCGGTCGATGGTGGCGAACCGTTCCGGTGAGGCCGAGAGCAGCCAGGTGTCACCGTGGCGCAGGACGCCGGCGTACGGGGCCGGGTTGGTGGACCGCAGGCTGGTGTAGATCTCCAGCGGCTCGCGGTCCGAGCGGTGCTCGTCGCGGTAGGTCAGGTTGACCTCGTAGGAGTTACCCGCCCGGAGGTGCTCCTGAACGCGGTCGAAGGCCGAGGCGTACCAGGTCGGCACCGGCGCCCCGACCGACTCGACCTGGACCCCGACCGCGGACGCCGGGCCCTCGATGACCTGGACGTCGCGGGCCCGCATCCAGATCGCGTCCGGCACACCCCGCAGGGACCGGGCCGGGAGGTCGGGACGGGCGGCGTAGCCGAAGTAGCCGACCCAGTGGGTGGCCGGGTCGCCGTCGAGCCGTTCCTGCAGCGCGGCGAAGACGTCGTTGCCGACCACACGACCCGACGGCAGCTCGAGGACCGATCCGGTGCTCCGGTCGTAGACCAGCGAGACGTCGTCCTCCTCGAGCCGGCCGACGATCGAGCGGCTGCCGGACCAGGACTGCGACCCGCCGCCGTCGAGCCAGAAGCAGCGCTCGTGGCGGGCGGCGATCCGCGCGAACTCCTCGAGGGCGTTCACGCGAGCCCCAGGAAGTTGGCGACCAGCGGGGCACCGTGCTCGGTGAGGACCGACTCGGGGTGGAACTGGACGCCGTGCAGCGGCAGCGTCCGGTGGACGACCCCCATCACCACACCGTCCGCCGACGCGGTCACCCGCAGGGCATCGGGCACCAGGGTCGCCGCGAGCGAGTGGTACCGGACCGCGTCGAAGCCCTGCGGCAGGCCCGCGAACACACCGGTCCCGTCATGGTCGACCTGGGCGACGTCACCGTGAGCCGGGGTGACCCGATCCACCGACCCGCCGTACATCGCGACGAGCGCCTGCATCCCCAGGCAGACCCCGAGCACCGGACGGCCGAGCTCGAAGACGTCGCGGCGCAGGGCGAAGTCACCGGCTTCGGCGGGGTCGCCGGGACCGGGCGAGAGCACCAGGTGGCTGTAGCCGCGGGCGCGCTTGAGCACGCCGGGGTCGTCGTGCTCGACCACGTCGGGCAGGACGCCGGTGACCTGGGCGATCAGGTGCACCAGGTTCCAGGTGTACGAGTCGTGGTGGTCGACCACGAGCACGTCCATCAGCCGGCGACCAGATCCAGCAGCAGCCGCTGCAGCAGCGCGACGCCGTTCTCGGTGAGGATCGACTCGGCGTGGAACTGCACGCCGCGGAAGTGCGGGCCGGCAACCAGGTGGATGTCGCCGGTGGCCGGGTCCGTCTCGACGGTGACCCCCTCGGGCAGCACGTCGTCCGGGCCGAGCCGGCCCACGAAGGTGTTGTAGAAACCGACCGCTTCCTCGCGGCCGCCGATCGAGACGGTCGACTGCGTGCCCTGGAAGACGATGTCCTTGAACGCCAGCGGGATGCCGAGCTTGCCGCACAGCACCTGGTGGCCCAGGCACACCGACAGGAACGGCTTGCCGGAGGCGAGCAGCTCCTCGACCGCGCCCTGGAAGGTGCGGATCTTGGCGCTGCCGGTGTCGCGCGGATCACCGGGACCGGGGCCGACGACGGCGAGGTCGAAGGCGTCGAAGCCGCCGGGGGCGAAGTCGGCGTGCCGGATCACGGACGGCTTCATGCCGAGCACGCTGAACACGTGGCAGAGCATGTTCGCGAAGTCGTCCTCGCCGTGCAGGATGCCGACCGTCTTCCCGGTCAGCACCGGAGCCGGCGCGGCACCGGACTGGTCGGTGAGCCAGAACTTGGAGAGCCGCTGGTTGCGTGAGTTCAGCGCGATCAGGACGTCCTCGTCGTGGGCGAGGTCCTCGACCTGGGAGGGCGCGCCGGTCGCGGCCGGGACCAGCCCGAACGCGGACAGGATGCCGCCGGCCTTGGCCGCGGTCTCGGCGACCTCCGAGGACGGGTCGGAGTCGCGGACCAGGGTGGCGCCGGCCGTGACCTTGAGAGCGCCGTCGACCGAGACGTCGGCGGTGCGGATCAGGATCGGGGAGTCGGCGGTCTGGGCGCCGTTCTCGTCGCGGCCGATCAGGGCGAGGGCGCCGGCGTAGTAGCCGCGCCCCTCCGCCTCGTACTGCTTGATCAGCCGGCAGGCGTTCTCGACGGGTGCTCCGGTCACGGTCGCGGCGAACATCGAGTCGCGCAGCACGTCGCGCACGTCGGACCGGGTCCTGCCGGCGAGGAGGTACTCGGTGTGCACGAGGTGCGTCATCGGCTTGAGGAAGGGCCCGAGCACCTGGCCGCCCTCGTGGCAGATGTCGCACATCATCTTCAGCTCTTCGTCGACGACCATGAAGAGCTCGTAGATCTCCTTCTCGTCCGCGAGGAACTCGAGCAGCTTGGCCTTGCGCTCGGCCGGCTCGAGGCCGCGCAGCCGGAAGGTGCCGGAGATCGGGTTCATCCGTACGTCGCCGCCGTGCACGCTCACGTGCCGTTCCGGCGAGGCGCCGATCAGGAAGCGTTCGCCGGTCCAGAAGCAGTAGGTCCAGTAGGCGCCGCGCTCGTTCTCCAGCAGCCGGCGGAGCACGGTCAGCGCCTTCGCGGTGCCGGTCTCCGGACCCCAGTCCTCGAGCTGGGCGCGGTAGTGCCGCCCGATGACGAGATTGGCGCCCTCGCCGTTGCCGATCTCGTCGTCGATGATCCGGCGAACCGTGCCCGCGTAATCCTCGTCGGAGGTCTCGAAGCCGCCGCGGTCGGTGAAGGTGACGTCCTCGTCCGGCAGCGCCGCGATCAGCTCGGCGAGCGGGACCTCGATCTCGGTGGCGATGTCGACGACAGCGAGCGGCGTCCCGTCGTCGTGCACGTCGAAGCCACGCTCGGCGACCTGGCGGAACGGCACCGCGACGAGGGTGTCGAAGCGGCGACCCGGAGCCGGCACACCGTCGCCGACGGGGATGTCGGCCAGTCGCTGCGTGGCGACCAGCGGGCCGCCGACCAAGGTCACGGTGTCGCTGTCGCGCAGCCGGATGACCGCCCAAGCCTGCTGACCCGTCACCTGCTCGAGGGCGGCGGTCGCGGTCGGCTGGCTGGCGTTCATGGGCTGACGCTACCAACGCTTCACCGGGCCTCCAGCCGGGTTTTCCGCGGGCGAGACGAGCGGCCGGGCGGCAGAATCAACGCATGACCGACCGCACCCGGATCCGCCGCCTCCCCGAGAAGGCGGCGACAGAGCGAACGGCCCTGAACGCGGTCCTGGACAACGCGCGGGTCGCGCACGTCGCCTTCGTCCACGCGGGCTCGCCGGTGAACGTACCGACTGCGTGCGCGCGTGACGGCGAGCGCCTGCTGCTGCACGGCTCGACCGGCAGCCGGATGATGCGTGAGCTGGCCTCCGGTGTCCCTGCCTGCGTGACCGTGACGCTGCTCGACGGGATGGTGCTGGCGAGGTCGGCCTTCGAGTCCTCGATGCACTACCGCTCGGCCATGGTGTTCGGCTCGGCCGCACCGGTCTCCGACCAGGTGCCCGCGCTGCGGGCGATGAGCGAGGCCTGGATGCCGGGTCGCTGGGACACCCTGCGTCCCCCGAGCGCCAAGGAGCTCGCCGCGACGCTGGTTCTCGAGCTCCCGCTCGTCGAGTGGTCGGTGAAGATCAGCGACGGCGACCCCGACGACCCGGCCGAGGACCTCGACGAGCCGGTCTGGGCCGGCGTGCTGCCGATCCGCACCACGTACGGCGAGCCGGTTCCGGCCCCGGACCTGCGCGGGGACCCGCCGGTGCCGGCCTACCTCGGCGCCTGGAAGCCGTGATCTAGCCGACATCTCCCGGTCATCTACGCCTGACATGCTTGAACGGTCACATACCGTGAGTATGGAGGTGTTGTCATGATCGGAATCCACCGTGACCCCAAGCAGGCGCTGCTCCGCACCCTGCCGCTGTTCGAGTCGTGCTCCGGCAGCGAGCTCAAGGACGTCGCCGCGATCGCGGACGAGCTTCTGCTCGAACCCGGACGGCGACTGACCACCGAGGGTGCGCAGGGCCAGGAGTTCGTCGTCCTCGTGTCCGGGTCGGCCGAGGTCTACAAGCACGGCAAGAAGGTCGCCGACCTCGGCCCGGGCGACTTCGTCGGGGAGATCGCCCTGCTCACCGGCCGTCCGCGGACCGCGACGGTCGTGGTGACCTCGCCCGCGCTGGTCCTGGTGATCCCCCGCCACCGCTTCACCGAGCTCGTCGACCGGCTCCCGGGCGTGCGCAGCCGGCTGGAGGCCGTGCTCGGGCTGCGTCAGGCTTCCTAGCCACCTGTCGGCAGGGCGAGGGCCCTCAGCCGCGGGCCAGGGTGACCAGGCGCTGCGTCGCCCGGGTCAGCACGACGTAGAGCGTCGCGCGGCCGGTGCTCGACTCACGCTCGATCTCGAGCGGCTCGACGACGACGATGCCGTCGAACTCGAGGCCCTTGGTCTCGAGCCCGGTGAGCACCACCACGCGGGCGTCCTCGCCGGTGGAGAGGTCGGCGAAGTCCGACCACCCGGCCAGCCACCGGGTGACCTCCGCGTGCCGGGCGACCGGTACGACGATGCCGACCGTGCCGCCCACCGCTGTGATGAGGTCGGCCAGCGCGGTACGGGTGCCGTCCTCGAGGTCGGTGACCGTGCGTTCCTCCGGGTCGATGCCGGTCGAGCGGACAGCGTTCGGCAGGTCGGCGCGCAGGCCCACCCGCTCGGCGTACGCCGCTGCGAAGGCGTAGATCTCCGAGGAGTTGCGGTAGTTCGTGGAGAGGTGGAACTCGTGCAGGTCCTTGCTGCCGAGCGCCTCGCCACGAGCGCGCTCGGCCTCGACCGGGACCGGCCAGGAGGACTGGGCCGGGTCGCCGACGATCGTCCAGGTCGCGGTGCGACCGCGTCGCCCGACCATCCGCCACTGCATCGGGGTCAGGTCCTGGGCCTCGTCGATGAGCACGTGCGCGTAGCCGTCGTCCTCGACCCGGTTGGTCGGCGGCGACCACGACCGGCGGCCGCCGTACTCGCGGTCCGCAGCGGTGGTCAGCTCGACGAGCGAGGTGTCGGCCAGGCCCAGCGGGTCCTCGTCCTCGTCGCCGACCAGCGGCGGGTCGCCGAGCAGGTAGCGCAGCTCGTCGATCAGCGGGATGTCCTCGACGGCCAGGTCCTCGCCCCAGGACTTGGTGAGCAGTCGCACCGCCTCGTCGTCCAGGACTCCCTCGGCGACGCGGGTGAGCACGTCGTGGTCGCGCAACCACCCGAGCACCGTGGCCGCGTCCAGCACCGGCCACCAGCTCGCGGCGAAGTCGAGGAACGCGTCGTCGGTGCGCATCTCGTCGGCGAAGTCCTCCTTGGTGCGCTCGCGCGCCCGCTCGGAGCGGACCTGGCGCCAGAGGTGGTCGATCAGCGTGCTGGCGACCTTGTTCGTGGACCGGTTGCGCGGCCCCATCGAGAGCAGCTGGCGACGGACCTGGCCGAGCTCGCGGCGGCCGAGCACCAGCACGTCGTCGCGGTAGAACGTGCGGAACTCGCGCGGGCCACCGGGCACCGACTGCCGTGCCGTGCGCCGCAGCACCTCGGCCATGGCGGCGGCGCCCTTCACCTCGGCCACCCGCGGGTCGTCGCGACGGGTCGCGGTCATGCCGTCCACGACGTCACCCAGGGAGCGCAGCGCGACCGCGGTCTCGCCGAGCGAGGGCAGCACCCGCTCGATGTAGCGCATGAACACCCCGGACGGACCGACGACGAGCACGCCGCCGGTCTCGTAGCGGCGGCGGTCGCCGTAGAGCAGGAACGCGGCGCGGTGCAGCGCGACCACG
>JBJMIP010000112.1:0-4070 GCA_045806825.1 Marmoricola sp. | reverse complement strand
GGCTACGCCTCGCTGAACTACGAGTTCGCCGGCGAGCAGGCCGGTGACCTGGTCAAGGTCGACATCCTGCTCCAGGGCGAGCCGGTCGACGCGTTCTCCGCGATCGTGCACCGGGACGCCGCCTACGCGTACGGCGTGATGCTGGCCGGCAAGCTCCGCGAGCTGATCCCGCGGCAGCAGTTCGAGGTGCCGATCCAGGCGGCCATCGGGTCGCGCGTGATCGCGCGGGAGACGATCCGCGCCATCCGCAAGGACGTGCTCGCCAAGTGCTACGGCGGTGACATCACCCGCAAGCGCAAGCTGCTGGAGAAGCAGAAGGAGGGCAAGAAGCGGATGAAGATGGTCGGCCGCGTCGAGGTCCCCCAGGAAGCGTTCGTCGCGGCGTTGTCGACCACCGGCGGCGGCGAGAAGAAGAAGTGACGGCCTAGGCCGGTTCGGTGCTCGAGGAGTGGGAGCTGACCGCCGACGGTCCTGCCTACCCCGGCAGCGCCGCGGTGGTGCGGCCGGTGCTGACCCGGCCCGGACGTCCAGCTGTGCTCAAGCTCGGTGCTCCGGACACGTTCGAGCACCTGGCACTGACCCGCTGGGACGGTGACGGCGCGGTCCGGCTGCTTCGGGCCGACCCGCACCGGGGCGCGCTGCTCCTCGAACGCGCGGACGGTCCCGATCTGGCCGGAGCCTGGGACGTGGACGCCTGCGAGCAGATCGCCGGGCTGTACCGGCAGCTGCACCGCCCGGTCGGAGCGCCGTTCCCGCGGCTCTCGCACTGGGCCGCCGAGCTCGCCACCTCCTTGAAGGGTCTGCCGCGCAACGGCCCGGTGCCGCACCGGCTCGTCGAGCAGGGAGCTGCGTTGGCCGAGGCGTTCACCGGCGACGAGGACACCGACGGCGTGCTCGTGCACGGGAACCTGCACTACGGCCACGCCGTGGAGAGCGAGCGCGGAGTGCTCGCGCTCTCACCGAAGCCGTTCTCCGGCAACCCGCACTTCGAGGTGGCGCCGTTGCTGTGGACGAGGTTCGACGAGCTCGCCGGCGACGTCCGCAACGGGCTGCGCCGACGGTTCCACGCCGCGATCGACGCCGCCGGGTTCGACGAGGACCGGGCCCGCGACTGGGTGGTGCTGCGCGCGGTCGACCGAGCCGTGCAGGCGCAGACGCCCGACGAGCTGACCCGGTGCATAGCGGTCGCCAAGGCCGTCCAGGACTAGGGCAGCGTCAAGATCACGTGGGTCGGATCGGTGATCCACAGATTGCGGATTCTGCTGCGCCGGGGCCTCGGCTCCGCGATCATCACGCGATGAGCCAGACGCCCCCGACGCCCGATCCCGGGTGGTACCCGGACCCGTACGCCCCTGACCAGGTGCGCTTCTGGGACGGCGGCGCCTGGGGTGCGCAGACGTACGCCGCCGAGCCCGCGACGCCGCGGCTCGGCAGCGGGTTCGCCACGCTCGGGCGGGTCATCCGGATCGGACTGAGGCTCTCGCTGCTGGTCGGTGTCGGCGAGGTCCTGCTCTACGCATGGGGTCTCTCGATGTTCGACGACGCCATCGCGGCCGCGGATCTCGACCAGCTCTCCCTGTTCGACAACGTGAACAGGGTGCTCTCGATCAGCGACGCGGTGCTGTTCGTGGCAACCGGGGTCGTCTGGTTGGTCTGGCAGTTCCGGCTGGCTCGGTCGATCACGCCGGGTGACCTCGAGCGCTCGCCCGGGTGGCACGTGGGCTCGTACTTCATCCCCGTCGGCAACCTCTGGATGCCGTTCCAGAACCTGCGCGACCTGTGGCGCCGGCTCGTCGCCGTTGACGCCCTGATCCTCGGCTGGTGGTGGACCACGGTGCTGCTCAGCTGGCTCTTCCAACGCATCGGTTCTGCTCAGGACGCCTCTGTCGGGCTGTCCTCGCTCAAGACGGAGGTCGGCTGGTGGTTGGCGAGCTCAGCGGTCGGCATCGTCTGCGCCGCACTCGCCCTGGTGATCGTTCGCAGGCTGACCATCGGCGGCCTCGCGCAGGCGGCGTCCGGAGGGGCCGGAGTCACCGGGCCGGACTCGTTGCAGGTCCGGCATCTTCCGAACCTGCGCCAGGGACCGGACGGACCGGGCCGGACTAGCGGATCGAGGCCGATCTTCTGATCAGGTGGGCCCGTTCGGCCTCGTTCTCGGTGAGCTCGAGCGCCGCGTCGTACGCCGCTCGAGCCTCCTCGTTGCGCCCGGTCCGCCGCAGCAGCTCGGCCCGGGTGACGTGGAACGGGTGGTAACCGGCGAGGTCGAGCCGGTCGACCACCGCGAGGGCGACCTCCGGGCCGTCGAGCTCGGCGAGCGCGACCGCGCGGTTCAGCTCGACGATCGGTGAGGGCGTCAGCACGAGCAGCTGGTCGTAGAGCCGGACGATCTGCGACCAGTCGGTCATCGAGGCGTCCAGCGCATCGGTGTGCACCGCGTTGATCGCGGCCTGCACCTGGAACGGCCCCGGCCGGTTGGCCTCCAGGCAGCGTCGTACCAGGGCGTGACCCTCGTCGATGAGCTCGGTGTCCCACAAGGAGCGGTCCTGCAGGTCGAGAGTCACCAGCGAACCGCCCGCCACCCGAGCCGGGCGGCGTGCCTCGGTCAGCAGCATCAGGGCGAGCAGCCCGTCGACCTCCGGGTGCTCGATCAGCGTGGTGAGCTGCCGGGTCAGCCGGATCGCCTCCTCGGCGAGGTCGACCCGCATCGTCGGCCCCGAGGACAGGTAGCCCTCGTTGAAGATCAGGTACAGCACCGAGAGCACCCCGGCGAGACGTCCGACCAGGTCGGCCTGGTCGGGCACGCGGTACGGGATGTTCGCGGTCTTGATCTTCTGCTTCGACCGGGTGATCCGCTGGGCCATGGTCGTCTCGGGGACCAGGAAGGCGGCGGCGATCTCGGCGACGGTGAGGCCGCCGAGCAGCCGCAGGGTCAGGGCGACCCGGTTCTCCGGCGCCAGGGCCGGGTGGCAGCAGGTGAAGATCAGCCGCAGCCGGTCGTCCTGCACCGGTCCGGTCGGCTCGTGGGGAGTGTCGTCGGTGAGCATCAGCGCCTCCTGGTGCTTGGCGTCGCGCTTCCCCTCCCGCCGGATCCGGTCGATCGCCTTGTTGCCGGCCGTCGTGGTCAGCCAGGCGCCCGGGTTGGGCGGGATGCCGTCGACCGGCCACTTCTCCAGCGCGGTGACCAGCGCCTCGGCGACAGCGTCCTCAGCGAGGTCGATGTCACCGAGGCGCCGGATCAGCTGCGCCACGACGCGGCCGTGCTCGGCACGGACGATGGAGGTCACGCGGTCGGTGAACTCCGGATCGGACGGGGAAGCGCTCATCCGCCAGGCTCAGGCCACGCCCTGGAAGGGACGGACCTCGACAGGGTTCCGGCAGGCCTTCGAGCCGCGGGCGGCGATGGCCAGGGCCTCGTCCAGGTCGGCGGCCTCGATGACCCAGAAGCCCCCGAGCTGCTCCTTGCTCTCGGCGAACGGGCCGTCGGTGATCACGTTCTGGCCGTTGCTGTTGTCGACGACGGTCGCGTTCGTCGGCGGCTCCAGGCCACCGGCGAACACCCAGTGCCCCGAGGCCCGGATCTCCTCGTTGAACACACCGGTGTCGGCGAACGACTGCTGGACCTCTTCGTCGGTCAGGTGGCTCGGCTTCCACTCGTCGGTGACGCCGTCGGGGTGGATGACGGACAGCAGGTAGGTGGTCATGGGTGCTCCTCGGTTCCGGGGCCGGGCGGTGCCTGCGACCCATCTTGTCGTGTCACCCCTTCCACGAACACGACCTGGGGGATACGACAGCCCTGCGGAAATGTTTTTCTCCGACTTTCGGTTTCCCGAGCGTGCAGGATCAGGGCATGGCATCGGTCGTCTCGGTCAACGTGGGTCTGCCCAAGGCGGTGCCGTACCAAACGACGTCACTGCCGACCACCGGGATCGAGAAGCGGCCGGTGGACGGCCCGGTGCGGATCACCTTCGACGGGGTCGAAGGCAACGCGGTCGCCGACACGGTGAACCACGGTGACGAGTACATGCGGGTCTACGCCTACTCGGTCGAGGACTACGCCTGGTGGCAGGCGC
>JBJMIP010000111.1:0-4310 GCA_045806825.1 Marmoricola sp. | reverse complement strand
TCGGCATCAACTGCTCGGACCTCGAGGCGTCCAAGCAGTTCTACGACGCGGTGCTGGCCCCGCTCGGGCACGGCCGTGTCCTCGACTACTCCAACCCTGAGGGGATCGGCGCCGTCGGTTACGGCAGCAACGGCAAGCCGGACTTCTGGATCAGTGACCTCGGGGTCGACCTCGGCCCCAACCGCGAGATGCACCTGGCCTTCGCCGCGCCGGACGCCGCGACCGTGCACGCGTTCTTCGACGCAGCGGTCGCCCTCGGCGCCGAGGTGCTGCACGAACCGCGGCACTTCCCGGAGTACCACGACCACTACTACGGCGGCTTCGTGCGCGACCCCGACGGCAACAACGTCGAGGCGGTCTGCCACCGGGTGCCCCCGACCTCATGACCCACGTCGTACTCATCCCGGGAGCCGGCGGCGCCGGTTGGTACTGGAGCCGGGTGGTGCCGATCCTCGAAGCCGCGGGGCACACGACCGTGGCGCTCGACCTGCCGGCCGACGACGAGTCCGCCGGCCTGCCCGAGTATGTCGAGCTCGCCGTCAGTGCCTGTGCGGACCACTCCGACCTGCTCCTGGTCGGCCAATCGCTCGGCGGCTTCACCGCGGTGATGGCCGCCGACCAGCTGTGCCGCAACGGTCGGGCGCCGCGGGGTCTGGTGCTGCTCAACGCGATGGTGCCGGTCTTCGGTGAGACGCCGGGAGAGTGGTGGGGCGCCGTCGACTCCGAGCCGGAACGGCTCGCAGCGGCCGAGGCGGGCGGCTGGTCCACCGATCCGTACGACCTCGAGGACTACTTCCTGCACGACGTCGACCCAGCCGTCGCGGCCGAGGGTGAGCAGCACCAGCACAACGAGGCGGAAGCCGTCTTCACCTCCGTCTGCGACATCGAGGCCTGGCCCCCGGTGCCGACGCGCATCCTGGCTGGCGCGAACGACCGCTTCTTCCCCCTGTCGCTGCAGCTGCGGGTCGCGCGAGCGCGCGTGGGGATCGAGCCGGAGATCGTGCCCGGCGGGCACCTGGCTGCGCTGTCGCAGCCCGAGGCGGTCGCCGCTGCGATCCTGCTCTCGGCCTAGCCGCGCGAGCGCAGGTCGGGATCGGGCTCCAGACCCGCGAGCCCGTTCCACGCCAGGTTCACCAGGTTCGCCGCGACGACCTCCTTGGCCGGCTTGCGCGCGTCCAGCCACCACTGGCCGGTGGTGCCGACCATCCCGACCAGCATCTGCGCGTACATCGGAGCGGTCTTCGGGTCGAAGCCGCGGCGCTTGAACTCGTCGACGAGGATTCCCTCGACCCGGGTGGCGATGTCGCCGATGATCGAGACGTAGGAACCGCTGGCCGACCCCAGCGGCGTGTCCCGCACCAGGATCCGGAAGCCCTCGGAGGACTGCTCGATGTAGTCGAGCAGCGCGAACGCGGCCTGCTCCAGCAGCAGTCGCGGCGTCCCGGCGCCCAGCGCCTCGCGCATCATCCCCAGGAGCTGCCTCACCTCGCGGTCGACGACCACCGCGTAGACGCCCTCCTTGCCGCCGAAGTGCTCGTAGACGACGGGCTTGGAGACCCCGGCGCGGGCCGCGATCTCCTCGACCGAGGCGCCGTCGAAGCCCTTCTCGGCGAACACGGTGCGCGCGATCTCGATCAGCTGCTCGCGGCGCTCGGCTGCGGTCATCCGGCTGCGCGCGGGCTTCTTCGATCGTTCGTCGCGGGGAGGCACCCGGTCATCCTGCCAGCGCTGCCGTGTCGGCGCGCCCGCTTAAGGTCGACGCATGACCGACCTCAAGGCGGAGCTGCACGAGAAGCTCCGGGTGACCCGCGCCGTGATGGTGGCCAAGCTCGAGGGCCTCAGTGAGTACGACGTACGCCGGCCGGTCACGGCCAGCGGCACCAACCTGCTGGGCCTGGTCAAGCACCTGGTCGGGTGCGAGCAGGTCTATCTCGGCGACTCGTTCGGCCGCCCGACGCCTTTCACCCTGCCGTGGGTCGAGGACAAGTCGATCTGGGACAACGCCGACATGTGGGTCCGGCCCGAGGAGTCGCGCGAGTACGTCCTGGACCTCTACGACCAGGCCTGTCGCCACGGCGACGCCACCATCGAGGCGCTCGACCTGGACGCGCCGGGCTCGGTGCCGCACTGGCCGGCCGAGCGGGCCGCGACCACCCTCGGGGTGCTGCTGATCCGGATGGTCGACGAGACCGCGCACCACGCCGGGCACGCGGACATCTGCCGCGAGATCATCGACGGGTCGCCGGGGCAGGCTGATGCGCAGGAGATCGGCGACGCGACGTACTGGTCCGACTACGTCGCCACGATCCAGGCGGCCGCGGAGACGTTCCGCGAGCGATCTTCCTGACGTCGGGACGGACGGCTCAGGGGCCGGTCAGGCCGCGGTGGTGACCTGGCTGCTGACCAGCTTTGCCTGCACCCGTTCGGCCACCGGCCAGCGGACCTCCTTGACCCAACCGGCCTTCTCCAGCAGCCAGATCAGGCGGGCCGATGTGTCCAGCTGACCCTTGCGGACCCCGTGACGGGCGCAGGTCGGGTCGGCGTGGTGCAGGTTGTGCCAGGACTCGCCCATCGACGGGATCGCCAGCCACCAGACGTTGGCTGACTTGTCGCGGGACACGAACGGCCGGTCGCCGATGGTGTGGCAGATCGAGTTGATCGACCAGGTGACGTGGTGGAGCAGCGCGACGCGGACCAGCGAACCCCAGAAGAACGCGGTGAGCGCGCCCTGCCAGGACCAGGTGATCAACCCGCCGAGGGCCGCCGGCAGCAGCATCGAGAGCAGCACGAACGCCCAGAAGTTCTTGGAGATGCGGACCAGGTCGCGGTCCTTGAGCAGGTCCGGCGCGTACTTGCGCTGCACGGTCTGCTCGGTGTCGAAGAGCCACATCATGTGCGCGTGCCAGAAGCCCTTCCACAGCGCACGCAGGTTGGTGCCGTACTTCCACGGGCTGTGCGGGTCACCGTCACGGTCGGAGAACTTGTGGTGCTTGCGGTGGTCGGCCACCCACCGCACGATCGGGCCCTGGATCGCCATCGAGCCGGCTACGGCCAGGGCGTTCTTCACGAACCGGTTCGGCTTGAACGACTTGTGGGTGAAGAGCCGGTGGAAGCCGACGGTGATGCCGTGACCCGTGAACCAGTACATCCCGGCCATGATCAGCAGGTCCGTCCAGCCGAGCCATCCGCCCCAGGCGATCGGGATCGCTGCGAGCAGGGCCAGGAACGGCACCCCGATGAAGATCGCGAGGGCGACCTGCTCGGTCCGGGACTGGGTCTCACCGCCCAGGGTTGCGTGTGCGACGGGCTCGTCCAGGACTGCGGTCATGCGGGCGGTTCCTCCGTACAAGGGGGTTCTTACCTACGCAACCGTAACCTACGGCTGCGGAGCGTTCCAAGGCTGCGCGGGAGACAGGGGACTTTCGGACCCGACGGCGGTCTCCCGGCCGTCGAACCAGGAGTCCTGGGCTCGGGTGATCCGGACGACGAGCCGCAGCCAGAAGTACAGCGCGCCCAGGCACAACGCGGCCTCGGCGGTCTCGACGATGCCGAGCAGCTGGCGGTCGCCGGGGGCCTGGTCGAAGACCACGGAGGAGGCCCACGGCTCGGTCAGTAGCCAGGCGCCGAAGAGCGCCCACCAGGCGCTGAGCGTGAGGGTGGCGCGGGCGCCGGGCACCGAGGCGCGGAACGTGTCGCGCACCAGCTGCAGCGGGAACCAGAACCAGACGACCGGGGTGATCCAGCCGCCCCACGCCCAGCCGCGTGGCAGTCCCTGGCGGACCTCGGTGCTGATCAGCGGCGCGTTGGTGCGGACGTGCCACAACCACAGGGATCCCAGCACGTAGGCGAGCGGGACCAGCGGGAGGTAGAAGTAGCCGGTGACATCCCAGGCAGCAGTGAAGTCGGCGTTGTCGCCGCGATTCCAGGCGTCGGCGTACGACGCTCCGCTGGGCCACGCGGCGATCGCCCCCGCGACCTGCACACCTGCCAGCAGGGCCGACGCCACGATCGCGGCGATCGCGTAGCCGCGGACCCGCCGAGCCCGCGGTTGCGGAGCGACCCACGGAGTCCCGTAGCCGTACTGGCCGTACGGCGGGAAGGCGGCCGGCGGGTACGGCTGTGCTGGGAAGGACTGCTGCGCTGGGGGCTGCTGAGGGTAGGTCTGATGGGGGTAGCCGGGCTGCGGGTAGCTCTGCGGGTACGGCGGTGGCGGGTAGCCCTGCGGCGGCGAGGCGGGTGGCGGGTACGCGGGCGCCGGCAGGCTCGGTGAGGCGGCGGCTGGCATCGGGGGACCCGGCGGCGTCAACGGC
>JBJMIP010000110.1:0-5114 GCA_045806825.1 Marmoricola sp. | reverse complement strand
CGGATCAACTCCCTGGACTCCCCCTGGGTGCTCGACGACCTGACCACCCTGGTCCCTGCGATCGGCGAGAAGCTCGACGTGATCATGGTCCCGAAGGTGCAGGGCGCCGAGGACATCCACTACATCGACCGGATCCTCGCCCAGCTCGAGGCGAAGGCCGGCATCACCAAGCCGCTGCAGGTGCACGCGATCCTGGAGACAGCACGTGGCGTGGCCAACATCGAGGAGATCTGTGCCGCCTCGCCGCGGATGCAGGGTCTCTCCCTCGGCCCGGCCGACCTGGCCGCTGACCGCCGGATGAAGACCACCCGCGTCGGGGGCGGGCACCCGGGTTACCTGGTGCGCCAGGACCCGCCGCGCAACGAGCTCGACGTCCCGGTCTACGACGGCGACCGGGCGACGTACCAGCAGGACCTGTGGCACTACACGATCGCCCGGATGGTCGACGCCTGCGCGATGCACGGGATCTTCCCGTACTACGGCCCGTTCGGCGACATCAAGGACGAGGTCGCCTGCGAGGACCAGTTCCGCAACGCCTTCCTGCTCGGCTGCGTCGGCGCCTGGTCGCTGCACCCGGTCCAGATCAAGATCGCCAACCGGGTCTTCTCCCCCTCGGTGGAGGACGTCAAGCACGCCCGCCGCGTGATCGCCGCGATGGGCGACGGCACCGGCGCGGTGATGCTGGACGGCAAGATGGAGGACGACGCCTCGGTCAAGCAGTGCAAGGTGATGGTCGCCCTGGCCGAGCAGCTGGCGGCGATCGACCCGGACCTGAAGGCTCTGTACGACGCGATCGAGCTGGAGGCCTGAGATGGAGTTCCGTGCCCGTCGCTCCGTCCTCTACATGCCCTCCTCCAACGAGCGCGCCCTGGAGAAGGCCAAGACCATCGCTTGCGACGGCCTGATCCTCGACCTCGAGGACGCAGTCGCCCCGGACGCGAAGCCGGCTGCGCGCGAGGCCGCCTGCGCTGCAGTGAGGTCCGGTGAGTACGGGAACCGCGAGCTGACCATCCGGATCAACGGTGCCGACACCGAGTGGCACGACGACGACATGGCGGCTGCCTGTGCGGCCGGTCCGGACGCGATCGTGGTCCCCAAGGTGAACTCCGCCGCAGCGGTGCGCACCCTGGTCGCCGCGATGGAGGACCACGGCGCGCCTGAGCACACCAAGCTCTGGGCGATGGTCGAGACGCCGTACGCGATGCTGCACGCCGAGGAGATCGCCGGCGCGTCCGAGCGGCTCACCGTGCTGGTGATGGGCACCAACGACCTGGCCAAGGAGCTGTACGCCGAGCACGTGCCCGGGCGACAGCCGTTGCTCACCGGGCTCTCGCTCGCGCTGCTGGCAGCCCGGGCGACCGGCAAGGCCATCATCGACGGCGTCTACAACGACGTGAAGAACACCGAGGGGTTCCTGGCCGAGTGCCAGCAGGGCCGCGAGATGGGCTTCGACGGCAAGACCCTGATCCACCCGGGGCAGGTCGAGGGTGCCAACGAGGCCTTCGCTCCGTCGGAGAAGGCCGTCGAGGACGCCCGCGGACTGATCGAGGCCTTCGAGTCCTCGACCGGCGGCGTGGTCACCTACAACGGCCGGATGGTCGAGAACCTGCACGTCGACTCCGCCAAGCGCACGCTGTCGATCGCTCAGGCGATCGCGGACCTCGGCCGCCAGTAGGCCTGCCAGTCCGTCTCGGTGTGCTGGAAGCCGGCGGCCCGGTAGAGCCGTCCGGCGTCCCCGTCGGCATCCGCGATGATCACCAGGGTCTGCGCGCCCCGGGAGCGTGCGAGCTCGGCGGCGACGGCGAGCAGGTGGCCGGTCAGGCCCCGCCGACGGTGCTCGACGTGCGTGAGCACGCTCTGGTAGCGGGCGAGCCCGTCGCCGACCGCCACGATGCCCAGCTCGGCCGCCAACCGGTCCTCCGCCTTGGTGAACGCGCCGAACCACGCCAGGTGGCCCTCCGCGACGAGCCGGGCCCGGGTGACCGAGCGCAGCCTCGCGAACTCCGGCTCGCCCGGGTAGTGCTCGTCGTTCATCGCCGTCGAGGCGTCCCAGTCCGCCGCACTCCTGATCTGCCTCACGGTGTAGCCGCGCGGCAGCGGCCGCCCCAGGACCTCGCCCTCGTTCACCAGGACATCACTGGCCTCGATCCCGGACCCGCGCCAGGCGTCCTTGCTCGGCTCCCTGGGCAGTCCGACCGCGAGGTGCTTCGCGTCGGGGAACTCGGCCGCGAACACCGCCCGCCAGCGCTCGGCGTCGTCGGCGGACGCGGCGTCGGTGACCAGTACGAAGTTGCCCCAGTGGTACGCCGGGTTCTCCGGGGTGCGCACCACCAGGTGGTCGCTGTGCTCCTCGACGAGCGAGCCGCCGAAGCGGAGCACCGCGAGGTCGGTCGTCCAGCCGAGTCCGATCCCTGCTCCCATGCCCGCGAATCTAGACGGTGGCGAGCAGGTGCTGGTGGAACTCGCGCTCGAGGTGCTCGGCGAGGTAGCCACGGTCGCCGGTGAGCACGCGCCCGCGGTCCAGCGCCAGCACCCGCCACTCCGGGGCCGGCCAGTGCGTGGCCGCAGGGACCGGGTCCAGGCTGACCGCGAACCGTTGCACCGGCAGGGCGAGGGCCAACCGTCGGCCGTTGACCACCAGCCCCGGCACCGGGGTCGGGATGCGGGCGTGCAACCAGCACATCCGCAGCACCGACTCGGCGCCGTCGGCCGCGCGCGCGTCCGCCATCGCGATCAGCTCGCGCCCTTGGGTCCCTCCCGGGAGGCCGTTGAGCGACCCGGCCGCGGCGAGCAGTCGGCAGTGCTCCAGCGTGCCCGTGCGGAGCATCCCGTCGAGTGCGGCCAGAGCCCGGTCCGGCGCCAGCCGGCGGGCCACGTCGAGCGCCGTCCGCAGCGGCGAGGTGACGCGCACCGGCCCCAACCGGACCACCTCGTGGTCCCCGATCGGGAGGTCGTGACCGAGGTGGCGTCGGCGGCCGTGCAGGTCGAGCGGGACACCGGCACTGCCTGCGGACTCGATCCGGTCGCCGCCGTGCACCCACGCAGCAGTCCGGTCGACCACCAGGTGCCGCCCACCGAGCACCAGCGCCAGGGCGCGGGCCCGCAGCGAGCAGTCGGGCTCGACCCCGGCATCCAGGTAGACCCCACGGAGGACCCGGACGATCTGTCCCTGGCGGAGCAGCCGTTCCAGGGCTGACCGGCCGATCCCGGCCTGAGCGGCCATCGCCGGCGTGAACGGTTCGAGCAGTGAGTGGGCGTGCACCGGCACACCTTGAACGATGCCGTTCGACGGCGGGTGCCGTCGTCCACAGGGATCAGCCGGTCTGCAGCGTGGCCCGGATCGCCGGCGCGAACTGGCGGACGATCTCCTCGGCCGGGGTGGAGGCGACGGGCTCGAGCTGGAGGACGTAGCGCATCATGGCCAGACCGATGAGCTGGCTGCTGACCAGCTCGATGCGCAGGGCCGAGGCATGGATGCCCGTCGCCCGTGCCGCCGGGTTCACGACGCTCCGGTTCAGCACCCGGTAGAACGCCTGCCCCGCGCGGGCGCTGCCGACCGACGCGCGCACCATCCGCAGCATGTGCTGGCGGGTCCGCGGGTTCTCGCACAGGCCGAGGAAGTTGCGCAGCAGGCGGACCGCGAAGTCAGCCTCCGGGTCCCCGTCGATCGCGATCTGGGCGAGCGCAGCCTCCGTCGCGGCCACGACAGTCGGGGAATCGGGGAAGACCGGCATCATCAGGCGACAACCGTAGCCCTCAGCCCTGCTCCACTGCGCGCCGGTGCAGCTCGGTGGTCAGCCGGTGGATCTCGCGGGTCAGGTCCGTGTTCGTCTTCAGCTCGAGCTCCTGGGCCACGAAGTCGTGGTCGGCCTTCGCCTGCTGGAACTGGGCCTGCCGGTTCTGGCCGATCATCACGAACGTCGAGAGGAAGATCGCCTCGAGCGAGACGACCAGGGTCAGCGTCGGCCACGGGGACTTCTCCACCACGAGCATCCAGACGCCGAAGATCAGCGCGTGCAGGTAGACGAAGTTCATCGAGCCGGCGAACCGGGTGATCGTGTCGGCCACGCGCAGCTGGACCTGCCCAGCGCGCTGCTCGGCGATCTTGACGTACGCCGGGTGCGCGGCGTCCTGCTTCGGCCCCGGGGCCTGGGTTGCGTCAGTCATGGACGCATCCTGCACCGCGTTGCTGAGAAAGTCTTCAGGACTCGGGCTGGGTGTACCGGCCCTGGAAGAACAGCAGCGGGTCGACCTTCGTGGAGGCGCCGCTCGCGTCGCCGAAGGACAGCTCCTTGACCTGGCCGACGACGATGTAGTGGTCACCGGCCTCCACGACCTGGTGCACCGTGCAGTCGATGTAGCCCAGGACGCCCTCGATGACCGGCGCGCCGGTGGCGGCCGTGGTCCAGCCGACGCCGTCGAACTTCTCGTCACCCTTGGTGGCCATGCCGTTGGAGAGCTCGGACTGGTCCGAGGCCAGGATGTTCACGCAGAAGTACCCGGCGCGGCGCATCAGTGGCCAGGCACGGGACGTCTTCGCCGGGCTGAACATGATCAGCGGCGGCTCGAGGGACACCGAGGAGAACGACTGGCAGGTCATCCCGACCGGCTTGCCCTCGGAGACCGAGGTGACCACGGTGACCCCGCTGCAGAACAGGCCGAGCACGTCGCGGAACTTGCGCGCCTGCGCTGCTGCCTCGGGGTCGTCCGGGATCGGGGTGTGCTCGCCGAGGCGCAGCTCGAAGTCGAGCTCGTTGCCCAACCACGACTGGACGAGCTCCTGGCTGGGCCAGTTCGCGCGCGCGTCGGGATTCATCCCTTCGGGGACCTCACCCTTGATCTCGCGCGTCACCCCACCATTGTTCACGGGTTACTGGCCCCCACCGAAGGTGTGGCCCCAGTACGAGACGGCCGTGCTCTCGCGCGCCACCCAGCGAGCGTCGTCGACCTGCAGGCCCTCGCAGCCGAACTCGAAGTCGAAGCCTCCCGGGGACTTCACGTAGAACGACACCATCTCGTCGTTCATGTGCCGGCCCAGGGTCGCGGACAGGGGGGCCCCGAACTTCTTGACCCGCTCGAGCGCACGGCCGACGTGGTCGAGCTCGTCGACCTCG
>JBJMIP010000109.1:0-5178 GCA_045806825.1 Marmoricola sp. | reverse complement strand
GCCGCTCTCGATGAGCGCGGTGGCGAGGATCGTCAGCGAGCCGCCGTCCTCGATGTTGCGGGCCGCACGGAAGAACTTCTTCGGCGGGTACAGCGCCGCGGAGTCGACCCCGCCGGACAGGATCCGGCCGCTGGCGGGCGCTGCGAGGTTGTAGGCCCGACCGAGCCGGGTGATGCCGTCGAGCAGCACCACCACGTCGTGGCCGAGCTCGACGAGGCGCTTGGCCCGCTCGATCGCCAGCTCGGCGACGATGGTGTGGTCGGCTGCCGGGCGGTCGAACGTCGAGCTGATCACCTCGCCGTTGACCGAGCGCTCGAAGTCCGTGACCTCCTCGGGGCGCTCGTCGACGAGGACGACCATCAGGTGGCACTCGGGGTTGTTGGTGGTGATCGAGTTGGCGATCGACTGCAGGACCATGGTCTTGCCGGCCTTGGCCGGGGACACGATCAGACCGCGCTGGCCCTTGCCGATCGGCGCGGCGATGTCGATCACGCGGCCGATCATGTTCGTCGAGGTGGTCTCCATCCGGAGCCGCTCGGAGGGGTACAGCGGGGTCAGCTTGCTGAACTCGATGCGGGTGCGGGCGGCTTCCGGGTCGCCACCGTTGACCGAGTCGAGCTTCACCAGCGGGTTGAACTTCTCCTTGCGGTCGCCCTCGCGCGGCTGGCGCACCTGGCCGGTGACCGCGTCACCGCGGCGCAGGCCGTACTTGCGGACCGTGGAGAGCGAGACGTAGACGTCGTCGGAGCCAGGCAGGTAGCCGCTGGTCCGCACGAACGCGTAGTTGTCGAGGACGTCCAGGATGCCGGCGCAGGGCGCGAGCACGTCGTCCTCGAGGATCTGCAGGTCGGGCTCGTTGCGGTGGCTACGACCGCTGCTCTCCCGCGGCTGCTGGACCGGGGCCGCGCCCTGCTGCGTGGTGACGCGGTCACGACCGCGGCGACGACGGTTGCGGCGGCTGCCGCCCTCCTCGCCGTCGGCGTTCTGCTGGTTCTGCTGGTTCTGCTGGTTCTGCTGGCCGCCCTGGTTCTGGCGGTTGCCCTGGTTGCGGTTTCCGCCCTGGTCCTGCTTCTGGTCCTGCTTCTCGGCCTGCTTCTGGTCCTGCTTCTGGTCCTGCTTGTCGGCCTGCTTGTCACCATCGGCGCGGGTCTCACCAGCGTCAGCGTGCTCGGCCTTCGCCGGCTTCTCGGCCTTCTGCTGCTTCGGCTCCTGCTTCGGCTCCTGCTTCGGGGCCTGCGACCTGCCGCCCCCACCGCCCTGGGCAGCCTTGATCGCCGCGACCAGGTCGGCCTTCTTCATGCCGGTGGCCTTGATCCCCAAGCCGCCCGCCACCCGCTTGAGCTCGGGCAGCAGCATGCTGCTCAGCCCGCGCGCGCCGGTGGTCTCGGTGGTTTCGGTCATCTGGAGTCCTTCGCAGAGAGGAGTTGTCCGACCGGGATCCTGGGCTCGTGCATGCAGACGCAGAGGTACTGGGTCAGGATTTCGATCAGGAGATGTGCGTCAGGGTGTTCTCACTGGACGCGGGACCGACACTAGCACTGGGTGGTGCTCAAGACGCGACAACCCGGACACCAGCGTGGTCGACGGCCAGCGCGTGGGAGGTCCAGCCCGCGGGGCAGCGGTCCAGCAGGTCGGCACCGTCGGCGAGCAGCACCAGCACGGTCGGACCGGCTCCGGAGATGAAGGCCGCGAGCCCGTCGGCCCGCAGTGCGTTGACGAGCGCGAACGACTCCGGCATCGCGCTGCTGCGGTAGCTCTGGTGGAGGAAGTCCTCGGTGCCGCGCAGCAGCTGGTCGGGCGCGCCGGCGAGGGCGGCGACGAGCACCGCGGCCCGGCCGGTGTTGGCCGCGGCGACCGCGTGCGGCACCTGCTCGGGCAGCAGCCCGCGGGCTGCCTCGGTGGAGACCCCGGTCGGCGGCACGAACGCCACCGCACTGATCGAGCGGGCGATCGGGGCCGAGAGCGCCCAGACCTCGTCGGTGGTCTGGCCGGCGACGACGAAGCCACCGACCACGGCCGGTGCGACGTTGTCGGGGTGGCCCTCGATCTGGTTGGCCAGGAATAGCAGCGAGTCGTCGTCGAAGCGCTGCCCGCCCTCCACCAGCGCCCGGGCCAGCGCGAGTCCGCCGACGATGGCGGCCGAGCTGGAGCCCAGCCCCCGGCTCTGCGGGATCCGGTTCTCGAAGCGCAGGCGCAGCCCGGGGACCTCGACACCGAGGACTCCGAACGCAGCCCGCATCGCGCGGACGACCAGGTGCCGCTCGTCGCGCGGCAGCGTGTCCGCGCCCTCGCCGACGACGTCCACCTCCAGGCCGGAGGCGGTCACCTCACCGGTGAGCAGGTCGTGCAGGTCGAGAGCCAGCCCGAAGCAGTCGAAGCCGGGGCCGAGGTTCGCGCTGGTGGCCGGGACCGCGACGGTGACCGGCCCGGTGACGAAACCCATCAGTCGAGGCCGGCGGCGCGGGCCGCGGCCATCACGTCGGCGTCCACGACCGTGTCGACCAGGTCGGTGAAGGTCGACAGCGCGGTGTCGATGTCCTTCAGGCCGTGACCGGTCACGGTGACCACGACGGTCTTGCCGTGCAGGTCGGCGCCCTCGGCGTGCTCGATCAGGATGCCCGCGACACCGGCCGCCGAGGCCGGCTCGACGAAGACTCCGTCGCGGGAGGCGAGCTCGCGCTGGGCAGCGAGGATCTGGTCGTCGGTCGCCTTGCGGAACATGCCGCCGGACTCCTGCGCAGCCGCGACGGCGAGGTCCCACGAGGCCGGGTTGCCGATCCGGATGGCCGAGGCGACCGTCTCGGGGTCCGGCACCGGCGCACCCAGGACGAGCGGGGCAGCCCCGGCCGCCTGCCAGCCGCGCATCACCGGGGTGGCGGTGGCATCGCCGGACTCGACGTACTCCTTGTAGCCCTTCCAGTACGCCGAGATGTTGCCGGCGTTGCCGGTCGGCAGCACGTGCACGTCCGGGGCGGCACCGAGGAAGTCGACGATCTCGAAGGAAGCGGTCTTCTGCCCCTCCAGGCGCATCGGGTTGACCGAGTTCACCAGCGCGACCGGGAAGTCCTCGGCGAGCGCGCGGGAGATGCGCAGGCAGTCGTCGAAGTTGCCGCGCACCATGATCACCTGGGCGCCGTGCAGGATCGCCTGGGCGAGCTTGCCGGCGGCGATCTTGCCCTGCGGCACCAGCACCAGCGGCTTGATCCCGGCCTTCGCGGCGTACGCCGCCATCGAGGCGGAGGTGTTGCCGGTCGAGGCGCAGACGACGGCCTTGGCGCCCTCGCCGACCGCGACCGAGAGCGCGACGGTCATGCCGCGGTCCTTGAAGGACCCGGTCGGGTTGTTGCCCTCCACCTTGAGCCAGACCTCGGCTCCGGTGAGACCGGAGAGCCAGTCGGAGTGCACCATGGGCGTGCCGCCCTCACCCAGGGTGATGGTCGGGGTGCCGGCCGGGATGTCGAGGCGGTCCCGGTACTCCTCGATCACGCCTCGCCACTGGTGCCTGCTCACTCCTGGGCTCCTTCTACGCGCATGACGCTGGAGACGTCGCGGACGAAGGCCATCCGGCGGATCGACTCGACGGTGGCCGACAGGTCGGCGTCGCTGGCGGTGTGCGAGACGACGACCAGCTGGGCGTCGTCGCCGCGGCCCTCCTGGCGGACGGTCTGGATGGAGACGTCGTGCTCGGCGAACGCCTGCGCGACCGCGGCCAGCACACCCGCCTTGTCGTCGACGTCGATCTGCACGTGGTAGCGGGTCTCGGTGCTCCCCATCGGCAGCACCGGCAGGGCGGCGTAGGCCGACTCCCCCGCGCCGCGGACGTCGCTGAGCCGGTTGCGCGCGACCGTGACCAGGTCGCCGAGCACGGCGCTGGCGGTCGGTGCGCCACCGGCACCAGGGCCGTAGAACATCAGCTGGCCAGCGGCCTCGCTCTCCACGAAGACCGCGTTGTACGCGCCGCGCACGCTGGCCAGCGGGTGCGAGTTCGGGATCATCGCCGGGTGCACCCGGGCCGAGACGGCCGGACCGTCGGGACCCTCGACCAGCGAGCAGATCGCGAGCAGCTTGACCACGCTGCCCATCGCCCGGGCCGAGGCGACGTCGGACGCGGTGACCTCCGCAATGCCTTCGCGGTAGACGTCGCCGGCGGTGACCCGGGTGTGGAACGCGAGGCTGGCCAGGATCGCGGCCTTGGCGGCGGCGTCGAAGCCCTCGACGTCGGCGGTCGGGTCGGCCTCGGCGTACCCGAGGGCCTGGGCCTCCTCGAGCGCCTCGGTGAAGCCGGCACCTGAGGTGTCCATCTTGTCGAGGATGAAGTTGGTGGTGCCGTTGACGATGCCCAGCACGCGGGTGACCTTGTCACCGGCCAGGGACTCGCGCAGCGGCCGTAGGATCGGGATCGCGCCCGCCACGGCCGCCTCGTAGTAGAGGTCGCGACCGGCGTTCTCGGCCGCCGCGAACAGCGTCGCGCCGTCCTCGGCCAGCAGCGCCTTGTTGGCGGTCACGACGCTCGCGCCGTGCTCCAGCGCGCTCAGGATCAGGGTGCGCGCCGGCTCGATGCCGCCGATCACCTCGATGACCAGGTCGACGTCCTCGCGGGCGACCAGGGCCTCCGCGTCGGTGGTGAAGAGCTCCGCCGGGAGGTGGGCGTCGCGCTCGAGTCCGAGGCGGCGCACGGCGATGCCGACGATCTCGACCGGAGCACCGACCCGGGCGGTGAGGTCCGCGGCCTGCTCGGAGATCAGCCGGGCTACCTGGGTACCCACGACCCCGCAGCCCAGCAGGGCCACGCGGATGGTCGACTTGTCACTCTGCTGGCTCATCGCGCGCTCAGTCTCCCACTCCGGTGCCGCCGTCGACGTCGAGTCTCAGCAGGTCGTCGACGGTCTCGCGACGGACGACCACGCGGGAGGCGCCGTCCTTGACGACCACGACCGGGGGGCGCAGCGCGTGGTTGTAGTTGCTCGCCATCGAGCGGCAGTAGGCGCCGGTCGCGGGCACGGCGAGGAGGTCGCCCGGCTCCAGGTCCCCGGGCAGGAACTCGTCCTTGACCACGATGTCGCCGGCCTCGCAGTGCATGCCCACCACCCGGGAGAGCAGCACCGGGGCGTCGGAGACCCGGCTCGCCAGCGTCGCGGAGTAGTCCGCGTCGTACAGGGCGGTGCGGATGTTGTCGCT
>JBJMIP010000108.1:0-1976 GCA_045806825.1 Marmoricola sp. | reverse complement strand
GTGCCCTTGGGACCCTTGACCGTCACGACGCTGCCGTCGAGCTGAACGTCCACCCCGGAAGGAACCGGGACGGGACGCTTGCCAATCCGCGACATTGCTTTCTCCTTCTCCTGGTTTCCGGATTACCAGACGTAGGCGAGGACTTCCCCACCCACGCCCTTCTTGTGAGCCTGGCGGTCGGTCAGCAGACCGGTGCTGGTCGAGATGATCGCGACGCCGAGGCCACCGAGGACCTTGGGCAGCGCGGTGCTCTTCGCGTAGACGCGCAGACCGGGCTTGCTGATGCGGCGGACGCCGGCGATCGAGCGCTCACGGCTGCGGCCGTACTTGAGCTCGATGGTCAGGGTCTTGCCGACAGCCGGCTCGCCCTTGTCGTCGAAGTTGTCGGCGACCTTCCAGGAGGTGATGTAACCCTCCTGGAGCAGGATCTCCGCGACGCCGGCCTTGAGCTTGCTGTACGGCATGTTCACCGCGTCGTGGTACGCCTGGTTGGCGTTGCGCAGACGCGTCAGCATGTCTGCGATCGGGTCAGTCATTGTCATGGTGTGTGTTTCCTTCTCGAAGTGGTTTCGCTCCGTACGGCGACGGGGCGACCTTCTACGTCAGTGGGGTTGGCTGTTACCAGCTCGACTTGGTGACGCCGGGCAGCTCACCGCGGTGAGCCATCTCGCGCAGGCAGATCCGGCAGAGGCCGAACTTCCTGTAGACGGCCTTGGGGCGGCCACAGCGCTGGCAGCGGGTGTAGCCGCGCACCTTGAACTTCGGTGCCTTGGCGGCCTTGACCTTGAGTCCAGTCTTCGCCATGTCAGTTCTCCTTGAACGGGAAGCCGAGGTGCTTCAGCAGCGCCCGACCCTCGTCGTCGTTGGTCGCGGAGGTCACGACGGTGATGTCCATGCCTCGCGAACGGTCGATCTTGTCCTGGTTGATCTCGTGGAACATGACCTGCTCGGTGAGACCGAAGGTGTAGTTGCCGCGACCGTCGAACTGCTTGGGGCTCAGACCACGGAAGTCGCGGATGCGCGGGAGGGCCAGCGCCAGCAGGCGGTCCAGGAACTCCCACATCCGGTCGCCGCGCAGCGTGACGTGCGCACCGATCGGCATGCCCTCGCGCAGCTTGAACTGGGCGATCGACTTGCGGGCCTTGGTGACCTGCGGCTTCTGCCCGGTGATCGCGGTGAGGTCCTTGACGGCACCCTCGATCAGCTTGGAGTCGCGAGCAGCCTCGCCGACACCCATGTTGACCACGATCTTGACCAGGCCGGGGACCTGCATGACGTTCGCGTACTCGAACTCGTCGCGCAGCGCCGGGAGGATCTCCTCGCGGTAGCGCGTCTTCATCCGCGGCATCGTGTTCTCAGTCATTGCTTCACTCATCAGATCTCGTCTCCGGTCTTCCGCGAGATGCGGACGCTCCGGTGGGCCTTGTAGGTCGAGCCGTCGGGACGGGTCTTGGTGACCTCGACGCGCTTGAACCCGATGCGGGTCACGCCCTTGCCCTCGACCAGCATCACGTTGGACACGTGGATCGGGGCCTCGGTGGTGATGATCCCGCCGGTGGTGCCGGCGCGACCGCCCTGGTTGATCACCTTGGTGTGCTTCTTGATCCGGTTCACGCCTTCGACGATGACCCGGTCCTGCTCGCGCAGCACCTGGATGACCTTGCCCTCGGCGCCCTTGTCCTTGCCCGCGATGATGCGGACGGTGTCGCCCTTCTTAATGCTCACACTCATCTCAGAGCACCTCCGGGGCCAGCGAAATGATCTTCATGAACTTCTTCTCGCGCAGCTCGCGGCCCACCGGGCCGAAGATGCGGGTTCCTCGCGGCTCACCATCGGCCTTGAGGATCACGGCGGCGTTCTCGTCGAAGCGGATGTAGGAACCGTCTGCACGACGGCGCTCCTTCACGGTCCGCACGATCACGGCCTTGACCACGTCACCCTTCTTGACGTTGCCGCCGGGGATCGCGTCCTTGACG
>JBJMIP010000107.1:0-7515 GCA_045806825.1 Marmoricola sp. | reverse complement strand
TCGAGCGGGATCGGGATGCCCCAGTCGATGTCGCGGGTCATCGCGCGCGGCCGGATGTCCTCGAGGATGTTCTGGCTGAACTTGATCACGTTCGGCCGCCACAGCCCGGTGGCCTCACGCTCGTCGAGCCAGACCTTGAGGGCGTCGGCCAGCGCCGGCAGGTCCAGGAAGAAGTGCTGGGTCTCGATGAACTCCGGCGTCTCCCCGTTGATCTTCGAGCGCGGGTTGATCAGCTCGTCGGGATCGAGCTGGTTGCCGCAGTTGTCGCACTGGTCGCCGCGCGCGCCGTCGTAACCGCAGTGCGGGCAGGTGCCCTCGATGTAGCGGTCGGGCAGCGTCCGCCCGGTCGACGGCGAGATCGCTCCCTTGGTGGTCTGCTCGAGGAAGTAACCGTTCTCGAAGACGCCGATGAACAGCTCCTGCACGACCGCGGTGTGGTTGCGGGTGGTGGTGCGGGTGTAGAGGTCGTAGGAGATGCCGAGGTCGCGCAGGTCTTCCGCGATCACGCGGTGGTTCTGGTCGGCCAGCGCCTGCGGGGTCATCCCGGCCTCGTCGGCGGCGATCAGGATCGGGGTGCCGTGCTCGTCGGTTCCCGAGACCATCAGCACGTCGTGACCGGCCATCCGCATGTACCGGCTGAACACGTCGGAGGGCACGCCGAAACCGGCCACGTGGCCGATGTGGCGCGGACCGTTGGCGTACGGCCAGGCGACTGCGGACAGGACTCGGGTCATGCGTGGATCCTAGTGAGCCGCCGCGCGGGCCCGTGCACGGGTTTCGGGTGGACATAAACGACGTAACCGGAACAGACCGTCCGTCGTTCATGAAAACGTAACGGGCACCACGCGCACCAAGCGTTGTAAATGTCACCACAGGCGCCTACAAAGGAAGGGCACCTACCCGGATCGCGTCCGGGCCAAACATGAAAATGGGGTACATCATGGCTACTTTCTCTGATCTGGCTCCCACCGAGCTCGAGGCAGCCGGCGTCGTCGGCGGCGCTGCGTTCCTCGACCTCACCCCCGTGCTCAACCTGGCCGGCGTGATCGTCGCTGCGGTTGTCCACATCGACTGATCAGGTCAACTCGATCCACGATGACGACGGGCGTCGACCTCCCCGACGCACCTTCGGTCATCACCCGTAGGCGGCTGTTCGCCGTCCACGACACCGAGTTCACGGTTGCCGACGTCGCGCGCCACGCGCGGCCCGGCGGCCGTGAGCCTGCTCGTTCCCCCGGGAGCGAAGGCAGCCCGGCGGCGGTCCAGGAGTCGGTGCGCCGCGCCCGCGGCCTGCTCACCTCCGACCAGCTCGAGTCCTGGTTGGCCGGGTGGGCGATCACGCCCGAGGAGTTCGTCGCCTGGTCCGAGGACCCGAGGACCGAGACCTGGACCGGATACGTCTGCTCCGGGCGGCTTGATCTCGACAGTGCCGAGCTCGCCTCGGCCGCGGCGGCTGCCTGCGCACTCGGCGAGCCGCCCGCCACTGCTGCGACCTTCGACCCGGACGGGTGGGTCACCCGGCTGACGTCGCGGGAGGTCACCCCGGACACCGTGCACGCCGAGATCGCCCGCCGTCGGCTCGGCTGGACCACGATCCGCGGCGCCGGCGTCTTCGCCCGCTCCCGCGCCGTGGCCGAGGAGCTGCGGCACTGGGTCCTCGCCGAAGGCCTGGACCTGGCCGCCGCCGCGTCGCAGGTCCACTGTCCGACGTACGTCGTCGACGGGGTGCTCGAGGACCTCGGCCCGGCCCAGCTGCGCGCCCGGGTCTCCGGCTCGAGGCCCGGCGAGCTGGTCGGGCCCCTCGACGCCGGCCACGGTTGGACCGTGCTGCGGCTGGACGAGCGGATCGAGCCCGACGCAGGAGACCCGACGATCCTCGCGCGCGCCCGTGCGGCTGTCGCCACCGCGGCCGTCGAGCGTGCGGTTCTGCGCCACGTGAGCGCCTGACTGCGGTAGGAACACCTCGTGACGTCCGACCTCCCCAGCGACGCGCTCGCGCTCGCCGAGGCACCGCTGCAGCTGCGGCTGATGGTGGAGGCGTGCCTCGAGGAGGCTGTCCACGACTTCGGCGCGGAGCTCGCGACCGAGGGCGACCCACCCGGCACGGTGCACGTGATCGCGCAGGGCCGCGCGCGGTGCACGGTACGCGGACCTGACGGCGTCGAGCGCGAGGTCGGCATGCTCGGCCCGGGCGACGTGGTCGCTGCCGAAGCCGCCTTCGACACTGCGTCCCCGGTCACCGTGCGCGCGTCCGGACCGCTGAGCACGGTCCGGTTGCACGGCTCGGTCGCCCGCGCCGCCGGCGAGCTCTGGGAGCCGACCGCCGGTGTCCTGCAGCAAGCCGTCGTCGACCGGGCCCGCGAGCTCGCCTCCAGCCTGGCCCAGCCGGTCGGGCGCCGGTCCGCCCGCGCCGAGGCCGCGCAGGACCGCCGAGACCTGATCACGGCCGACGAGAGTGCCGAGGTACCTCACGGCGCGACCAACGCCGACTGGGACCGCTTCGGGACCCGGCGCCGCCGCTGGAAGGTGCCGGTGGTCTTCGGCATCGACGAGATGGACTGCGGGCCGGCGGCCCTCACCGGAGTCACCCGCGCCTTCGGGCACCCGATCAGCTTCGCCGCGGTGCGCGATGCCGTCTCCACGGCCTCGGACGGCACCAGCCTGCTCGGCCTGCACCAGGGCGCTACCGCGCTCGGTCTGGACGCGCAGATGACGACCGTGTCGGCCTCGCGGCTCGACGAGCTCCCGCTGCCCGCGATCTGCCACGTGCACGGCAACCACTGGGTCGTCCTGGAGAAGGTCGGGCGCCGCGAGGTCCGGGTGATGGATCCGCTCGGCGCGAGTGGATCCTGGCCGCGCGCAGCGTTCGTCGAGACGTTCAGCGGCTTCGCGCTGCTGCTCGCGCCGACCGAACGGCTCAAGCAGGCGCCGACGACCGCATCAGGCTCCGGGTTCTTCCGGCCCTTCCTGCGGGCCGAGGTCCCCGCGATCGTGCTGGCACTGGTCTTCGGCATCGCGATCGCGGCCGCGAACCTCGCGGTGCCGCTGTCCAGCGAGTGGGTGATCAAGGAGGTCATCACCAAGAACGACACCGGGTCGCTGCTCCCGGTCGTGCTGCTGGTGCTCTCGGTCCTCGCGCTCGCCCTGGTCCTCACCGTGACCCAGCGCTACGTGATCACCCGAGCCGCGCTCCGGATCGACCGCGCCAGCCTCGACCACGTCGCCGGGACGTTGCTCGGGTTGCCCGCGCACTACTTCCACACCCGTCGTACCGGCGACATCGAGCGCCGGCTCAACGGCCTGCGCGAGGTGCGCAGCTTCTTCCTGACCCGCGGGGTCGGTGCCTTCGTCGCGGTCTTCCAGGTGATCGGGGCCCTGATCATCATGGCTCGCTGGGACGTCCAGCTCACCTTGCTCTACGCCGCGGTGGTGCCGCTGTACCTGGTGCTGATGGTGGTCTCCCGCCGCAAGCTGCGTCCGGCGTTCCAGAGCCTCGAGGAGTCCTGGGGCCGCTACAAGTCCCGCCAGATCGACACCATCCGCGGCATCGACACCGTCAAGGCAGCCGGGGCCGAGCAGCAGGTGCGTTCGGGCCTCGACCGTCAGTTCGGGGACCTCGCCGACCGCCTGTTCAGCGCCGACCTGACGATCATGCTCTACGAGGGTGCGCTCTCGGTCGTGTCCCTGCTGCCGCTCGCGCTGGGCATCACCTTCGGCTCCTACGAGGTCGTGCACGGGGACCTCGGCTTCCCGCAGTACGTCTCGTTCCTCAGCCTGGTCATGCTCACCTCACCGCAGCTGACGCAGCTCTTCGCGATGTGGGACGTCGTGCAGCAGGCCCGGGTGCTGCTCGACCGGCTCGCCGAGTTCGTCGACCAACCCCCGGAGCAGGCCCCGGACGAGGGCGTCGCGCCGGGCCGGATCACCGGCCACGTGCGCCTCGACCGGGTGACGTTCCGGCACCCGGGTTCCGGTGACCAGCCGGTGCTCAAGGACGTGTCGGTCCAAGCGCACCCCGGCCAGACGATCGCCATCGTCGGCCGCTCCGGCGCCGGCAAGAGCACGCTGCTGCACCTGCTCACCGCGCTGCTCCAGCCGGAGTCCGGCTCGATCACCTGCGACGGCATCGACCTCGCCGCGATCGACCGCCCGGCCTACCGGCGTCAGCTGGGCGTGGTGCTCCAGGACGCCCACCTCTTCGACGGCACCATCGCCGAGAACATCGCCCTGGGCGAGGACCGCGTCGACCTCGAGCGGGTTGCCCGAGCGGCCCGGGTGGCCACCGCCGACGACTTCGTGCGCCGGCTGCCGCTCGGGTACGACACCCGCGTCGGCGAGCGCGGCATCCGGCTCTCCGGTGGCGAGCGCCAGCGGATCTGCGTGGCCCGCGCGCTCTACCGGGATCCGGTGCTGCTGCTCCTGGACGAGGCGACCAGCGCGCTGGACTCCGAGTCGGAGCAAGCGCTGCAGGAGAGCCTGCGCACGGCCCTGACCGACCGGACGGTCTTCGTCGTCGCGCACCGCCTCTCGACCGTGCGCGACGCCGACGAGATCCTCGTCCTGGAGGCCGGCCGGGTCGTCGAGCGCGGCACCCACGCCGAGCTGGTCGAACGGCGCGGCATCTACTTCGAGCTCGCCGCGAACCAGCTCAGCTGAAGTCCAGGTCCCGGTTCCGGGTCCGCTTGAGCTCGAAGAAGTCCGGGTACGCCGCCAGGGTCACCGAGGCGTCCCAGAGCCGGCCGGCCTCCTCGCCGCGCGGGATGCGCGTGAGGACCGGGCCGAAGAACGCGACGTCGTTGATCGAGATCGTCGGGGTACCGACCTCGCTGCCGACCTGGTCCATGCCCAGGTGGTGCGACTTGGCGACGTCCGCGTCGTACGAGCTGTCGTCCATCGCGTCGGCCAGCTCGGGCTCGAGCCCGACCTCGGCCAGCACGGCCTCGACCATCGCCCGGTCGATCTTCTCCTTGCGGTGGTGGATCCGCTCGCCGAAGGCGTTGTAGAGCTCGAACAGCACGCCGTCGCCGTGCCGCTGGGAGGCGGCGATCAGCACGCGCACCGGGCCCCAGGCCGGACGCAGGAGCTCGCGGTACTCCTCGGAGATGTCCTTGTCCTTGTTCAGGTAGGCCAGGCTCATCACGTGCCAGTGCACGTCGATGTCGCGGACCTTCTCCACCTCCAGGATCCACCGCGAGGTGATCCAGGCGAACGGGCAGAGCGGGTCGAACCAGAAGTCAGCGGTGTCCCGGGAAGCAGCGTCTGAAACTGTCATAACAGTTTCAACCACTTCGTCCGGGCCGGCATTCCCGACCGCGGTGAGGATCCGGGCGACTACTTGATGGTGACGACCAGGGTGACGGTCCGTGCCTCGGTGGTGCGCGTCGCCGGGATCGAGAAGGTCAGCGTCCGAGTGGCGTGGGCCGGCAGCCACTTCGGTGCGAACGTGGTCCGTCCGCCGACGAGGGCCTGCTCGACCCAGAATCCCTGGGCGTTCGCCATCCGGACCTTGCCGTAGACGCGGTCCAGGCCCGGCGCGGTCACCGCGACCGTCACGTGGCCGTCGGTCATCGAGTGCACGTTGAACTGGGGCTTGACCCGCACCGGCCCGGCCATCGTCACGGTGCTGGCCAGCGTGGTGTACCCGGGCCGCGCGTAGCGGACCTTGGCGCCGAGGACGTGGCCGATGTCCGCGGTCGTCGGGACGTAGGTTGCCTTGTTGGCGCCGACGATCGGGACGCCGTCGCGCAGCCAGGTCACGGTGGTGCGGCTCGCGGCCGGCGTCACGGCGCCGATGTCGGCGCGCAGGGTCTGGCCGGGGCGCGGGGTGCCGCTGATCCGCGGGGTGCTCGCGACCGCGAACTTCGCCGGGACGACGACCTCGGTCGGCTGGCTCTCCTGCGGCGAGTCGGCGTAGCCGTGCAGCAGGGCCGTGGTGACGACGGTGATCTTCTTGCCGAGCTGGTCCGGCCCCACCTTGAACGTGCTCGCCGAGGCGCCAGGGATGTCGACCCCGTCGGCGCGCCAGGTGTAGGTGGTGCTGCTCGGCTCGGGAGCCCAGGTCCCGTTCGTGGCGGTCAGCAGGGAGTCGACCTTCGCGGTGCCGCTCAGCGTCGGCGCCGTACCCGGCACGAGGTCACCCGGCAGCGTCGCGATGGTCGGCAGGCTCGTCGCCGCACCGGTCAGGTAGTTGACCTTGCGGGCGATCACCTTCACGGTCAGCTGCTTGCCGAACTGGTCCGGGGTGGGCGTGAACTGCGCCGCCGTCGCACCCGGGATGACCACGCCGTCGGCGTACCACTTGTAGGCGAAGCTGGTCGGCGAGTTGGCCCACATCCCGCGGCTGCCGGCGGTCGCGATCCCGACCTTCGGGTCGATCCTGATCCGCGGCGCCGCGGTCGCGACGAGCTGCTCGTCGTTGAGGTGGATGAACCCGGTCGGCCAACCGCCGCCGGTCCGCACGATCCGGCGCCAGTCGAAGTTACCGCCGTAGTGGTCCTCGGAGATGATGATCGTGTTCGCGTCGACGATCTTCTGGACGTAGGCGACGTGGTTGCTGCTCCACCAGGCGATCGAGCCGATGTTCGGGGTCTGGTCGACCTTGTCGGAGAACACCACGCCCCAGTTGCGCGCGTCGCCGCTCCCGCTCCACGGCCGCGTGGCCGACATCCCGCGGCTGATCATCCGGTACGACACGTAGTTGGTGCAGTTGTGCCCGGCGTACATCCGCCACCACATCTTCTGGTAGTTCGTCGGGCCGTACCCGAAGCTGCTGTACCCGTTGGCCTCGCACTGCGTGAACCCCTGGCACAGCAGGATCGAGGAGGCGCCGGCCGGGGGTGCCACGAACACCCCGGCGACCAGTCCGAAGACGGTCAGAACGAGGGCAGCCAAGGGCAGGCGACGGGAAGGCACACCCGTACGCTAAGGCAACTTTCGCCACTCTGACTACCATCTGTCACAAACTACAACGGTGCGACACGCCGTTACAAGCATGTAATTTTGCTCGTTTCCTGCCCTTTTTTTCCGGCTTCGCGGCGGGTGGCATGATCCTCGCATGCCTGGAACCAACCTGACTCGCGAAGAGGCGCAGACCCGCGCCCGGATCATCGACGTCGACTCGTACACCATCGAGCTCGACCTCACGACCAGCGAGAAGACCTTCGCCTCCACGACCACGATCGCGTTCACCTCGAGGGAGCCCGGTGGCAGCGCGTTCGCCGATCTCGTCGATGCCGAGGTGCACGAGATCACCCTCAACGGGGAGTCCCTGGACCCCTCCGAGGTCTACACCGACAGCCGGATCCGGCTGGACAACCTGCACGTCGAGAACGTGCTGGTCGTCCGCGCGGACTGCACCTACAGCCACAGCGGCGAGGGCCTGCACCGGTTCGTCGACCCGGCCGACGACCGGGTCTACCTGTACAGCCAGTTCGAGGTGCCGGACGCACGCAGGGTGTTCACCACCTTCGAGCAGCCCGACCTGAAGAGCGTCTTCACCTTCGTGGTCACCGCTCC
>JBJMIP010000106.1:0-5983 GCA_045806825.1 Marmoricola sp. | reverse complement strand
TTCAGGAACGTGCAGGACCATTGGTGGAGACTAGCGGCCGGCCGAGACGAGGTCGCCGCGGAGCAGGCCGCTGTCGTCCGGCACGTCGAGCGGGTCGCTGCCGAGGGTGACGATCTGGTTGTCGGCGTCGACGAAGACCACGTGCGGTTCGTAGGTGCGGGCCTCGGCCGTCTCCATCTGGCCGTACGCGATCAGGATCACGATGTCACCCGGGTGCACCAGGTGCGCCGCGGCACCGTTGATGCCGATCACCCCCGAGCCGCGCTCGCCGGCGATCGTGTACGTCTCCAGCCGGGCGCCGTTGGTGACGTCGACGATGTGCACGAGCTCGCCCGCCAGCAGGTCTGCGGCGTCGAGCAGGTCCTCGTCGACGGTGACGGAGCCGACGTAGTGCAGGTCGGCCTGCGTCACGGTGGCCCTGTGGATCTTGCTCTTCATCATGGTGCGCAACATCAGCTGCCTCCTGGTGTGGTGCTCGGCGTCCCCAGCTCGAGGGCGACGTTGTCGATGAGTCGGGTGGCGCCCAGCCGCGCTGCGATGAGCAGCCGGGCCTCTCCGGTGACCGGGGCGGGCCCCAGGTCGGGGGCGGTGAGCTCGAGGTAGTCCAGGTCGACGTCGACCGCGGTGCGCAGGACCGCCCGCGCCGCACCCAGGGCCGCGGCCGCGCCACGGACAGCGTCCTCCCGGGCTGCGAAGAGGGCCCGCGAGAGCACGGTCGCCGCCTCCCGCTGGGCGGGGTCGAGGTAGCGGTTCCGGCTGGACAGCGCGAGACCGTCGGGCTCGCGCACGGTCGGGGCGCCGACGACCTCGACGCCCTGGCACAGGTCGGCAGCCATCCGGGTGATCAGGGCGAGCTGCTGGTAGTCCTTCTGCCCGAAGACCGCCACGTCGGGGCGCACCAGGCCGAAGAGCTTCGCGACCACCGTGAGCACACCCCGGAAGTGCGTGGGGCGGACGGCACCCTCGAGGAAGCTGCCGAGCGGGCCCGGGTCGACGGTGACGCCGCCCTCGCCGAGGCCGGCCGGGTACATCTCCTCGACCGACGGCGTGAAGACGACGTCAGCACCGGCGGCCGCACAGGCCTCCAGGTCGGCGTCGAGCGTGCGGGGGTAGCGGTCCAGGTCCTCGCCGGGCGCGAACTGCGTCGGGTTCACGAACACCGAGACGACGACGGCTCCGTCGCTCCCGACCTCCGCGCGGGCTCGGTGCACCAGGGCGACGTGACCTTCGTGCAGCGCGCCCATGGTCGGGACGAACGCCACCCGCGCGCCGGCCTGCCGACGTGCGGCCAGGGCAGCGGTCAGCTCGGCGCGGGTGTCCACCCGCTGGAGTGTGGTGGTCACCGTCGCTCGGACCGGTCCTCGGAACGGGCTTCGGAACGGGCCGGCGCGGGCTCGACGCGGGCGAGCGCCTCGTCGAGAAGCCGGACGATCTTCACGGCACGGATCGGCATCAGGCGGCCGTCGAGGACGGCCCGGTCGGCGGTGGCCTTCGCCATCGCGACGTACGACGGGATGGTCGCCGGCGCGGTGTCGCCGATCTGCTCGAGGTGCGTACGGACGGTGTTCACGTCGCCGCGCACGATCGGGCCGGTCAGGGCGGCGTCACCGGAGTTCAGGGCGTTGTCGAGGGCGGCCGAGAGCAGCGGGCGCAGGGTGGCGGCAGGGTCCTCGGCACCGGAGGCGGCGAGCAGCTCCATCGCCTGGGCGACCAGCGTGACCAGGTGGTTCGCGCCGTGTGCCAGACCTGCGTGGTACAGCGTGCGCTTGTCCTCGGGTACCCACATCGGGACTCCGCGCAGGTCGGTCACCAGGGACTCGAGCTCGGCGCGGTCGTCGTCCCCGGCGGTGACGCCGAAGACGGTGCCGGCCAGCCGGTCCAGGTCGACGGTGGTGCCGGTGAAGGTCATGGCCGGGTGCATCGCCAGCGGCCTCGCGCCGATCCGGGTGGCGGCGTCGAGCACCGCCAGGCCGTGACGGCCGGACGTGTGGCAGACGAACTGCCCGGATCGGATCGCCCCGGAGCCGACCAGCATGGTCACGACGTTCTCGAGCATGTCGTCGGGAACGGTGAGCAGCAGCAGGTCGCAGCCGCGGGCGACGTCGGTCGGCTTGCCGCCGGGCACGCCCGGAAGCAGCTCCGCGATGCGTGTCTTCGACGCGGTGGACTCACCGGCTGCGGAGACGATCTCGTGACCGGCTGAGCGCAACGCAGCAGCCAGGACGGCGCCGACCCTGCCGGCGCCAACAACCCCGATACGGGCCATGTGGGCTCATCGCCTTTCGTTGCAGTCCCGGGCGGGTACCGCACTACTTGATGACCTGAAAAGCGTACGCCCGCGCTTCGACCCTCGACCAGGGAACTCGCTGGTGGGCTGCATCACACGGCGTGGCGCCGGCGCGGCTGGGGACTACAGGGCAGATTTGCCGGTCTCGGTGCTGTCGATCTCGTCGAGCACCGTGATCCGCCTCGGTACGCCGTACTCCGGCAGCCGCGCCGAGCACCACCGGGTCAGCTCGGCGAGCAGCTCAGGGCCCTTCTCGACGCCCTCGGCGAGCACGACGTCGGCGACCACGAGGCTGCCGACCAGGGGTGACCTGCGGCCGCGCACCCTGGCCCAGGCGACCGCCGGGTGCTTCTGCAGCTCACCGCGCACGACGCCCGCCGAGACCTTGGCGCCGCCCACGTTGATCTCGTCACTGTTGACGCGCCCGGTGATGACGACCCGACCGTCCTCGATCACCACCGCGTCGCCGGTCGGCACCGCGCCTTCCAGCCCGGCGCCGTGGTGCGGCGAGGCGATCACGAGCTCGCCGTCGCGCACCGCGAGGCGCGGCCGGTCGGGGTCGTCACGCTCGAGCCACTCGACGGGGAACCCGGCGCGGCCGTCGTGCACCACGATCGACGCACCGAGCTCGGAGGAGGCGTAGATCCAGGAGATCCGGGCGTCGGGGAAGACCGCGGCCAGCTTGTCCAGGACGGCCTGGTCGACCGGCTCACCGCCCAGGGTGATCTGCTCGAACGGCACCTCGGCGAGACGGTCCTTCTGGGACATCAGGGTCTGGCGCCAGAACGTCGGGGTCCCGGACGCGGCCGTGACACCGTGCCGGACTGCGGCCTCGACCCAGCCGTCCAGCGCTGTCGGGTCGACCACGACCAGGTCCTGGCCGGGAGAACCCAGCGCCAGGGTGACGACCTGCCACCACGCGTAGGTACCCGGCGAGTACGGGCACAGCCAGCGACGCGGCGCCAGCTCGCCGGAGACGGTGGTCAGCGAGTCCAGCGTGTGCCCGATGCGCTTGGGACGCCCGGTCGAGCCCGACGTGAGCAGCCAGAGCCGTCCGTCCTCGGGTGCGCGCGGGGTCCCGGGTGCGACGACCTCGCCGTCCTCGAGCACCGAGAACCCGGCGTCGAGCAGCTCGGTGCGCAGGTTCTCCTCCATCCGACCACGGGCGACGAGAACCAGCTCCTCGCCGGTCCGTGCGTGCGCCCGGGCCCAGGACAAGGCCTCGAAGGAGGAGTCGACCACGACCGCGGCCGGAGCCGGGATCTGCCGGTCGGGTAGCTCGGCCCAGGTGAGCTCGGTGCCGGTGGCGACGTCGATCAACCGGTTGCCGTCCACCGCGGCAGCACTCCTCGGGTCGCTCATGGAGTCGGAGATTACCGGGCTCCGGAACGCGAGGTGCCCGCGACCGGGGATCCGGTCGCGGGCACCCAGCGGTAGGTCAGACGAGCCCCTTGGCCTTCAGGTAGGCGGCGGCCACGTCGGCAGCCTTCTCGCGGCCGACGGAGACCTGCGCGATCATCGCCGCCAGGTCGTCGGTGGTGAGCACCTCGGACAGGGCGTTGAGCGCGCTCACCGCCTCCTGGTGGTCCTTGAGCCACGCCGCGTTGGCGATCGGGACCAGGTTCTCGGCGTTCTGCAGACCCTTGTCGTCCCCGAGCAGGACCAGCCCGTCCTTGGTGAGCGTGCCGTCGCTGGTGCCGACCTGGCCCAGCTGGGTGGCGCCGCTCTTCAGGTCGGCCTTGGTCTCGTCCGAGCCGAACCCGGTCGGGACGACCGAGCTGATCTTCAGGCCGTAGGTCTTCACCAGGCCGATCTTGCAGTCCGGGCGCTTGTCGCAGTCCGGAGCCGCCCCGAGCTTGATGCTCTGGCCGAGCGCGGCCAGGTCGCTGAGCGTCTTCAGGCTGTGCTCGTCGGCGAACTTCTTGGTCACCGCGAAGGCGTTGGCGTCCTGAGCCTGGGCCGGCTTCAGCGGGGTCATGCCGTACTTGCTCGCCAGCTGGGTCAGCTCGAGCAGCGTCGCGGCGGCGTCGTGCGAAGCCACGATCTTCGCGTCGTCACCGTTCGCCTTGCGGTTCAGCGCCTCGGTCATCGAGGAGAGGTAGTCGGTCGAGATCTGGACGTCGCCCTTCTGCAGCGGGTCCAGGTACAGGTCGCGGCCGCCGAGCTCCTTGACGCTGGCCTTGAAGCCGGCGTGGTCGAGCAGACCCTTGTAGAGCTCGGCCATGATGTCGGCCTCCGGGAACTTCTGCCCGACGATCGTCACCGAGCCGAGGTCCTTCGACGAACCGGTCTTGCTGTCGTCGCTGCTGCCGCAACCGGCGGCGAGCAGTGCCAGCGGCACCACCAGCACGAGCGCGAGTCGTCGTACGAGCTTGTTGTCCATGTTCTCCGCCTTCTGTGTCCCGCAACCAGGAGCTTGCGCGTGTCCGGCGGGCCTGCTCGCAACCGGAGGGAGGACCGGTGCGCGTGCCCGCGTCCACGACCCTAGGACATCGCGCGGACAGAACAAGGGCAGCGAGATCAGACCGTGACCCGGGGTCGCGGGTCGACGGCCCGCTGCAGACCGAGGAAGCCGACCTCCATCAGCAGCGCGAAGACCGCCACGATCAGCGAGCCGGAGACGACCTCGGCGGTCTGGTTGTTCGCGTAACCCCGGGTGATGATGTTGCCCAGACCGGGCCCGGCGACCAGCGCGGCGATCGTCGCGGTCGCCCACACCTGGACGAACGCGAGTCGAAGTCCGGAGACGATCAACGGCGCGGCGAGCGGCACCTCGACGAGGCGCAGCAGCGTCAGCTCGGACATGCCCATACCGCGAGCCGCCTCCACGACGTCGGGGTCGACCTCGATCATCGCGGTGTAGGTCGCGGTCACGATCGGGGGCAGCGCGAAGAGTGCGAGCGTCACCAGGGTCGCCAACCCCGACCGGCCGTACGGCCCGAGGTAGCCGTTGCCGAAGACGCTCAGCGAGAACAGCGCGAGCAGCGCGACGATCGGGACCGCCCGCCCGATGTTGGTCAGGTTGATCACCAGGACCCCACCGCGGTGCCGGTGCCCCAGCCAGAGCGCGAGCGGGAAGCCGACGGCCACCGCGATCAGCACCGACGTCAGGGTCAGCAGCACGTGCTGGCCCAGCAGCACCGGGACGCCGTAGTCGCCGTGCCAGTGCTCCGAGGTGAGGAACCAGTTGATCACGCCGTTCACGCGGTCCTCGCCGTCCTCGCCCAGGGGGTGAGCAGCCGTTGCCCTAGCACCAGGACCACGTCGAGCACCACCGCCAGGGCCACGCAGAGCACGCTCCCGGCGAGCACCTGCGCCTTGAACGTGGCGTCCTCGAGGATCAGGTCACCGAGACCGCCGTAGTCGAGAATCGACCCGACGGTGGTGAGCGCCACCGCCGAGACGGTGGCGACCCGCAAGCCGGCCATGAAGGCCGGCAGGGCCAGCGGGATCTCGACCTTGAGCAGCATCCGGCGTCCGTCGTAGCCGACACCGGCAGCCGCCTCGCGCACCTCGGCCGGTACCGCGTCGAGACCGTCCAGGATCGCCCGGACCAGCACGGTGAGGGAGTACAGGCCCAACCCGATCAGCACCGTGCTGCGGCCGAGACCGGTGAACGGAACCAGCAGCGAGAACAGCGCGAGCGAGGGGATCGAGTAGATCGCGGTGGTCGAGCCGACGATGATTCCCTCGAGC
>JBJMIP010000105.1:0-4970 GCA_045806825.1 Marmoricola sp. | reverse complement strand
GGTCGGCCCCCTGTACCACTCGGCCCCGCTGCGCTTCGCGATCGGGACCCTGCTCGCCGGCGGTCGGATCGTCGCCCCGGGAGCCTTCGATGCAACGGCGCTGACAGCGGCGATCGTCGAGCACCGGCCGACCTCCATGTTCGTCGCGCCGGCGCACCTGCAGCGCCTCTTCGCGCACTGGGACGCCGAGCAGCAGGCCGGCGGCACCTGGCCCGACCTGAGCTGCTTCCGGCTCGTGGCGCACGCCGGCGCCCCGTGCCCGGACCCGCTCAAGCGGCGACTGATCCAGGTCTTCCCGAGCGGCTCGACCTGGGAGTTCTACGGCTCGACCGAGGGCCAGTTCACGGCCTGCCGCAGCGAGGAGTGGCTGCGCAGGCCCGGCACCGTCGGTCGCGCCCGACCGGGGCGCACCCTGGCCGTCGACGAGGACGGCCTGATCTGGTGCGCGGTCCCGGAGTTCGCACGGTTCCGCTACTTCAACGCCCCGGAGAAGACGGCGCTGGCCTGGCGCGGGGACGCCTTCACCGTCGGCGACCTAGGCCGTCTCGACGAGGACGGCTACCTCTACCTCGACGCGCGACGTGAGGACCTGGTGATCACCGGCGGGGTGAACGTCTACCCGGCCGAGGTCGAGAACGCGCTCGCCGAGCACCCGGGCGTCGAGGACGTCGCGGTGTACGGCGTACCGGACGAGCGTTGGGGGCAGAAGGTGTGCGCTGCCTACGTGGGCTCCGCGACGACCGAGGAGCTCACCGCCTGGGCGCAGGAGCGGCTCTCCCCGCCGAAGCGCCCCAAGGATTACCGGCGGCTGGAGGCGATCCCGCGGACCCTGACGGGCAAGGTGCTGCGGCGCTCGCTCAGGCCGGCCGTTCCATCTCCTCCGCCGAGCAGCTGAACGACTGCCGGTACCCCTGGGGGCTGATCCCGCGGACCCGGGTGAAGTGCTGGCGCATGGTCGCTGCGTTGCCGAACCCGACCTCCCCGGCGATCCACTCGACCGAGGCGTCACTGACCTCGAGCAGCTCCTCGGCCGCGAGGACCCGCTGCGTGGTCACCCAGGAGTGCGGGGTGGCACCGGTCTCGGCCCGGAAGCGCCGGGCGAACGTGCGCGGCGACATGTGCGAGCGCCGGGCCAGGGCCTCGACGCTGTGGTCCTCACCGAGGTTCTCGGTGATCCAGGTGAGCAGCGGGCCGAGCGTCGGGACGTCGCAGTCCGGCACGGCGCGCGCGATGAACTGGGCCTGACCGCCGTCGCGCTGCGGAGGCACGACCATCCGCCGGGCGACCATCGAGGCCACCTTCGAGCCGTACTCCTTGCGCCACAGGTGCAGGCAGGCGTCCAGGCCGGCGGCGGAGCCCGCGGAGGTGATCACCGGGTCCTCGTCGACGTAGAGCACCTCGGGGACGACGCAGGCGTTCGGATAGCGCGCCTGGAGGTCCTCGGCGTGCATCCAGTGGGTGGTGCACCGGCGCCCGTCGAGCAGGCCCGCCGCGCCGAGCACGAACGAGCCCGAGCACACCGACAGCACGCGCGCACCGCGGTCGACCGCGTCCCGGAGCAGCTGGAAGACCTCCTCGGGCACCGCGTCGACGCCCTTCACGGCCGGGACGCAGATCAGGTCGGCCTCGGCCGCGCGGTCGAGACCGTGCTCGACGTGCAGGTCGAAGCCCATGCTGGTGCGCACGCGCGGCTGGGCGGCGCAGACGGCGAACTCGAGCGCGGGGACGCCGTGCTCGGTTCGGTCGATCCCCCACGCCTCGCAGAGCACCCCGAGCTCGAACGGCGCGACGCCGTCGAACACGATCACGGCAACGTTGGTGAGCATCTGCCCAGGGTCGCACGAGGTTGGCAGAAAAGCGAGGGTAGGTGTCATTCCTGCCACTGTTGGCAGGAATCAGATGAGCGCAAGATTACTGCCATGAACGAGATCATCACCTCAGCCATCGCCATCATCGTCCTGGTCAGCGGCCTGGTGTCGCTGATCGTGTTCACCCGTCACGACACCTTCGCCGGCCCGGGGACGGGGCACGTCGAGACCGACGACCTCGGCGCCGTCGTCCGCGGCCGTCGGCAGCCGGTGCCCAGCCCTCGCTGAGCCCGCTCCCCTAGCTGCGGGCGTCGAGGACCTGCTCGCGCAGGATGTCGGCGTGACCGCAGTGCTGGGCCAGCTCGCGCAGGACGTGCAGGTAGACCCAGCGCAGCGGGAGCGGACCGCGGCGGTTGCCCAGGACGAGGTCGTCCAGACCGAGCGGCGCCGTCGCCGCTCGCGAGTCCGCGCAGGCGTCCAGGTGGGCCTGCCGGACCGAGGCGACCGTGTCGTCGTCGGTCAGCACGAACGAGTCGTCCGGAATCGGCGGGATCCCGATCTCCTCGCGGCTGCGGCAGCTGATCGCCTCGTCGAACCAGACCTTCTCCACGAACGTCGCGTGCTTGACCAGGCCGAGCAGGGTGGTCCTCGACGACACCAGGCTGCGGCGCGCCTCCTGCTCGGTCAGGCCGTCGAGGCAAGCGGTCAGGCCGGCGCGGTGCTCGTCGAGGAAGACCTCGAACTGGGCGCGCAGCGGTTGGTCGAAGACGTCAGGGTCAACCGTGGACATGGCAGCAGGGTGTCACGCGGTGATCCTGCTGGCCGAGGAGGTCCCCCCGCCGGCGAGCTGGTCGTAGGGGCGGATCCGGAACGCGTACGACGTGCCGGCGTGCAGGCCCTGGGTCAGGTAGCTGGTGCCGGTCGAGAAGGACAGCGAGCGCCACTGGCCGTAGCCGGTGCGGATCTGCACCAGGTAGCGGGTCGCTCCGGGGACGCCGTGCCAGTAGACCTTGATCCGGTGGCCGGTGGCTCGGACCAGGGTCGGACGGGGCGGAACCGTCGTGACGTTCCCCCGGGGCGTGACCGTCACCGGGGCGGCGTACGGGCCCGCCGGCGAGGTGCCGACGGCACGCACCCGGAAGTCGTACGGCTGGCCGGCTACCAGATTGCCCACCGACCGGCTGGTGCCGTACGCCGCCACGGTGCTGTACGCGCTGCTGCCTGCTTTGCGCCAGTCGACCAGGTAGTGGTCCGCCCCCGCGACGGGTCGCCAGACCAGGTCGGCGCGGTGCGGCGCGGGTGTCCCGACGAGGCCGGAGACCCGACCGAGCTGGACGGGCACGGTCACCCTGACCGTGTTCGAGACGATGTCGGTGGCGACAGCCAGCACCTTGGCGGCCTGGACCCGGAACTCGTAGGTGTGCGTCGCGACGAGGGCCGAGCCCCCCTGGGCACACCGCGTCAGGGTCACCGAGCTCGGGCTCACGACCCCGCCCGCGCCCAGCGTCCGGTTGACGTCCGGCAACCGGTTCCAGCTGGTCGACAGCGCCGGCTCGCGGCAGTAGACCAGCATCCGGGTCTCCCCCGGTACCGGCTTCCAGGACAGGGTGACCGAGCCCAGGCCGCCACGACCGGCGAGCTGCGGGACCGTGCGCGGGCCGATCGGGACCACCGGCAACGGCAACGTCGCGGCGTGCCCGATGCCGACCTGCGCGAACGCGTCCGCCATGCCCGCGGCCAGGTCGACCTCGCCCTGCGCGTTCGGGTGCGCCCCGTCGTAGGTGTCGGAGAAGCCTCGCCAGTAGTCGGGGTTCGCGACGTCGGCGAGCACCACCCGGCTCTGCGCGGTGGACCAGGTCGGCACCTTCGCCGCGAGCCGGCTGTTGTAGTCCGGAGCCTCGGAGACGAGCAGCTGGTGGCCCGCCGATGCGTTCGGGACGTCGGCGTAGGCCAGGTCGGTCATCACGATGGTCGCGTCCGGGTTCGCCGCCCGGACCTCGTTGATGAACTTCTTGGCGTTCACCAGCAGCTCGTCGACGGTGTACGGCGCGCTGGTCGGATCGGTGCGCACCCGGGGCTCGGCCAGGTCGTTGTAGCCGAAGAACTCGACGACCACGTCCGGCGCGTAGGTCTCGGTGGCGAAGCGGATCCGGGTGTGCCCCTCCGGGCTCAGCTCGGCCGGTTGCAGCTGCTCGGCCAGCTGGGCCCCGCCGCGGGCGTCGTGGTCCTGGTCGAAAGCGCAGTCGGCGTAGTCGTGGTGGCCCCACTGGAAGGTCGTGTAGTCGATCAGGTCGCTCCACGGCCCGACCAGGTCGAAGTTCACGCCGGCGGCACGCAGCCGGTGGTCGAAGAAGTAGCGCCAGGTGTAGTCGCCGGAGGTGCCGTTGGTCATGGAGTCGCCGGTCAGCATGATCCGGACGGGGTTCGATGCCGGGTCCGGCGCGGCGGCCGGTGGGCAGGCCGGGTCGTACTGCGTCGGGTCGTCCACCGCGGACGCCGGTAGACCGGCAGCCCCCAGCGTCACCCCCAGCGCCAGGCCGAGGGCGCACAGCAGCGATCGGCCGTACCCCATGCGGAGCAGCCTAGGTCGTGGTCCCCAGGAACGCCGAAGGGCCCCGACCAGTGGTCGGGGCCCTTCGGTTCAGGCTCAGTTCCGTTCGAGACGGTCGCTGCGCGACCGCTCAGGAACCTCCGCCGGTGAGCTTCTCGCGCAGGGCCTGCAGGGCCTCGTCCGACGCGAGCGAGCCGCCCTCGGCGGTGTCGACGTCGCCGGCCTCGCTGGAGTAGGACGTCGCCTCGCCGGCCTCGACCTCGGCAACCTTCGCCTCGGCCTGCTGCTTGACGTGCGCCTCCCAGCGAGCGTGCGCCTTGGCGTACTGGTCCTCCCAGACCTTGCGCTGGTCGTCGTAGCCCTCGAGCCACTCGCCCGTGTCCGGGTCGAAGCCGTCGGGGTAGATGTAGTTGCCGGCCTCGTCGTAGGACGCGCTCATGCCGTACAGGGTCGGGTCGAAGTCCTCGGCCTCGGCAGCGGTCGAGGTCTCGTTCGCCTGCTTCAGCGAGAGCGAGATCCGGCGACGCTCCAGGTCGATGTCGATGATCTTGACCATGACGTCGTCGTTGACCTGGACGACCTGCTCGGGGATCTCCACGTGGCGCTCGGCC
>JBJMIP010000104.1:0-4940 GCA_045806825.1 Marmoricola sp. | reverse complement strand
GCGAAGCTCATCTACGCCTACGCCGAGGCCACCGTCCCGCTGGTCACGATCATCACCCGCAAGGCCTACGGCGGCGCGTACGACGTGATGGGGTCCAAGCACCTCGGCGCCGACATGAACCTGTCCTGGCCCACGGGTCAGATCGCAGTGATGGGCGCCCAGGGCGCGGCGAACATCGTGCACCGACGCACGCTCGCCAAGGTCGAGGCCGACGGCGGCGACGTCGAGGCCAAGCGCGCCCAGCTGGTCCAGGAGTACGAGGACACCCTGGCCAACCCGTACATCGCTGCCGAGCGCGGCTACATCGACGGCGTCATCCCGCCGCACGAGACCCGCGCCGAGGTCGTCAAGGCGCTGCGCCTGCTGGCGACCAAGCGCGCGACGCTGCCGCCGAAGAAGCACGGGAACATCCCGCTGTGAGCGAGGACTCAACCCCGGTTCAGCCCGCGCAGCCGGTGCTGCGCGTGGTCAACCCGGACGCCACCCCGGAGGAGATCGCCGCGATCGTCGCGGTGTTCTCCGCCCTCGGAGGCGCCCCTGCTCCGGCCCGCAAGCCGGTGCCGGCCTGGGCGGCCAACGCCCGCCGGGTGCGGCCGGTGCACGCGCACGGCCGTGGTGGCTGGCGCGCCAGCACCCTGCCCCGCTGAGGCCGGCGGTTTCGCCACGGCGTTGCGGACGCTGTCGGAGCGCGGTCAGCCCGTTTCGCCGCACTACGCTGTGCGCGTGCCCGCTCCCGCCCGCCTGATCCTGGCCTCCGCCTCCCCTGCCCGGCTGGCCACCCTCCGTGCCGCCGGCCTCGACCCCGAGGTGATCGTCAGCGGGGTCGACGAGGACGCCGTCGAGCTCGACGCCCCGGCCGAGTACGCGCTCAAGCTCGCCCAGCTCAAGGCGGTCGCCGTCGCCGCGGACCAGCCTCGGGCCGTGATCATCGGCTGCGACTCGGTGCTCGAGTTCGAGGGCGAGATCCTCGGCAAGCCGGCCGACGCCGCCGACGCGACCGCCCGCTGGCTGCGGATGCGCGGCAAGACGGGCGTGCTGCACACCGGCCACTGCGTCATGGACACCCACCGCGAGGTCTGGCTCGGCCGCTCAGCCGCCACCCAGGTCCGCTTCGCGATGATCGGCGAGGACGAGATCGCCGCCTACGTGGCGTCCGGCGAGCCGCTCCGGGTGGCCGGCGCCTTCACCCTGGACGGCCTCGGCTCGGCGTACGTCTCGGGGATCACTGGCGACCCGCACAACGTGGTCGGGATCAGCGTGCCGCTGCTGCGCCTGATGTTCGACGAGCTGGGCTTCGTCTGGCACGAGTTCTGGAGCGGGCGCTAGTCCGCTGACCGCTGGGCGGGTTCAGCAGTCGGGTGCTCGTCCGCGAGGACCACGTCGAGCAGCGTCACCGGGCGCGGGGTGAAGACGAAACGGCGGAACGCCCAGAACCGGAACGCGTTGCCGAGCAGCGCGCCGATCACGTTGCCGGACATGTTGTCCGCGTAGATGCTGTCCCAGCCGATCAGGTTGCGGCTGACGAACAGGCAGGTCACCGGGATCACGAACGAGAGCAGGTTGATGATCACGTAGTTCAGCAGGCCGCCCCCGGGGCCGGCGGCGTGGCGGTGCCGGAAGGCGTAGTAGCGCGCGCCGTAGTAGCTGACGAACATGCCGACGCTGTTGGCGACCAGGTACGCCGGGATCGGCTGGCCGTTCATCGAGCCGTCGAACCAGCCCTGGATCCCGTGGACGAGCGCGTTGAAGAGGAACAGTGCCACCAGCGTGGCGACGGTGTTCACCGCGGAGAAACGGGCCACCTCGCCCGAGAGCCGGCGCAGTCGCTTGCCCACGTCAGCAGGCCCGGCCCGGCCGGGTGCCACCGCTGACCCAGAGCTTCATGCCAACCTCTCGCTTGTCGTCCCCCGACTCACGAGCACCGACTCTATCCGGCGCGTCCGGGTGCTCAGCAGCAAGAACCCCGGTTTGACCTGCAGATATTCCTGGTCCGTCCGAGCGGTCTACTCGACCGGCAGGCCGAGACCCCGGGCGATCAGCATCCGCTGGACCTCCGAGGTGCCCTCACCGATCTCCAGGATCTTGGCGTCGCGGTAGAACCGGGCGACCGGGTACTCCTCCATGAAGCCGTACCCGCCGAACACCTGGGTGGCGATCCGGGTCGCGGTCACCGCGGACTCGGTGGCGTAGAGCTTGGCGATCGAGGCGGCCTGCTTGAACGCGGCCTGGGGCGCCCCGCCGTCCTTCATCGCGGCGGCCTTGTAGGTCAGCGCCCGGCTCGCCTCGAGCATCACCTGGAGGTCGGCCAGCTGGAAGGCGACGCCCTGCTTGCGGCCGATCGGCACCCCGAAGGTGGTCCGCTCGCCGGCGTACTCGACCGCCATGTCCAGGCAGGCCTGGATGCAGCCGACGGCCACGGCCGCGATCGCGACCCGGCCGTCGTCGAGGGTGGCCAGGAACTGGGCGTAGCCGCGCCCGCGCTTGCCGAGCAGGTTCGCCTCCGGGACGCGGACGTCGGAGAAGGACAGCGGGTGCGTGTCCGAAGCGTGCCAACCGAGCTTGTCGTAGGCCTTCTCGGCGGTGAAACCGGGCGTACCCGAGGGCACGATGATCGCCGAGATCTCCGGTTTCCCGTCGACCTCGCCGGTGCGTGCGGTGACCGTGACCAGCGAGGTGATCGACGATCCCGAGTTGGTGATGAACTGCTTCGACCCGTTGAGGACCCACTCACCGTTGTCGATCACCGCCTTGGTCTTGGTGGCACCGGCGTCGGAGCCCGCTCCGGCCTCGGTGAGCCCGAAGCCGGCCAGTGCCTTGCCGGCGACCAGGTCGGGCAGCCAGGTCTCCTTCTGCTCCTTCGTGCCGTACTCGAGCAGCGGGGTGATCCCCAGACCGACCGCCGCCTCGAGCGTGATCGACATCGACTGGTCCACCCGGCCCAGCTCCTCGATGGCCAGGCACAGGCTGGTGAACCCGCCCTCCTCGCCGGTCAGGCCGGCGCCGCCGAACTCCTCCGGTGCGGTCAGCCCGAACAGACCGAGCTCGCCCATCTTGGCCACCACGTCGACCGGGAAGTGGTGGTCGCGGTCCCACTGGGCCGCGTGCGGCGCGATCTCCTTCTCCGCGAACTCGCGGACGGTCCGGCGGAACTGCTCGTGCTCGGGCGACAGCTGGAAGCTCATGGAGGCATCGTAGAGCAGAAGGTTAATGATTGTTAACCCACCGCGGGACGGCCTTTGCCCTACGCTTCTGCCGGGATCCGGGAGGAGGAGCAAGGTGAGAGCTCGAGGAGCGATCGGGGCGGCGTGCGTCGCTGTCAGCCTGCTCGCGACGTCCGGGTGCCTGCGGGACCACGCAGCCGCGCCCGCCCACCCGTCGACCTCGGCACGGCCGCTCACGGCGGCGGGTGACCTCCGCACGGTCCTGCTCGACCCGAAGGACCTCGGCAAGGGTTTCGTCCGCGACGGTGGCACCGACTGGTTCGACGACATCCCCGACCTGGGCTGCCTGGTCTTCATCTACAACCTCACCGGTATGCCGCAGCCCCAGCTCAGCGAGCGCCGCCGGATCGTCGCCGACACCGAGGAGCAGCTGCCGGCGATCGTCCAGCGCATCACGGAGTACCGCTCGGCCGACGAGGCCGAGACGGCCCTCAAGGCCTACTCGATGCGGATGAGCCAGTGCCACCGGGTGCAGAAGTCCAGCACCGAGTACGGCGAGCACTACGACCTGCACGTGATCACCGACCACCTCCCGGCGGACGACTCGGTCGAGGAGGAGCTCAACATCTCCGCCATCGGGACGATCCGCTACGACGACGACCCGGACCACTACGACACCGGCACCTGGTTCACGCTGTTCCGTACCGGCCGGTACATCGTCTCCACGGCGTACGACGACGCCGACCCCGAGGAGTACGGGTACACCGTCAAGCTCGACCGCACCCTGGCGCAGCGCCTGGACGCGTTCATCGACGGCGACCCGGTGCCGTCGTTCGCGCCTCTCGGTCTGACGCCGACCGAGTTCGACGACGCCTCCCCGTCGGCCTGACCGCCGAGGTCGCCGCCGCCCGGACCGACGTCTGAGACCCGCCACAGCGTCCGGTGAGCCGACCAATAGACTCCCGGAGGATTCGAGAGACCATCAGGAGTGAGCGTGCCCGTGACCGGTTTGCAGAAGGTTCTGATCGCCAACCGCGGCGAGATCGCAGTGCGGGTCATCCGCGCGTGCAAGGACGCCGGCATCGGCAGCGTAGCGGTGTACGCCGAGCCTGACCGGGACGCGCAGTTCGTCCGCCTGGCCGACGAGGCCTACTCGCTGGGCGGCGCCACCCCCGCGGAGACCTACCTCGACATCGCGAAGATCATCGACGTCGCCCGCACCTCCGGAGCGGACTCCGTGCACCCCGGCTACGGCTTCCTCGCCGAGAACGCCCAGTTCGCCCAGGCGGTTCTCGACGCCGGGCTGATCTGGATCGGCCCCTCCCCGGCCGCGATCGAGGGCCTCGGCGACAAGGCCAAGGCCAAGCAGATCGCTCTGGCTGCCGGCGCACCCCTGGCCCCCGGCCTGAAGGACGCGGTCAAGGGTGCCGACGAGATCGTCGACTTCGCGAAGGAGCACGGCCTCCCCGTCGCCATCAAGGCGGTCTTCGGCGGTGGCGGTCGCGGCCTCAAGGTCGCCCGCACCCTGGAGGAGATCCCGGAGCTCTTCGAGTCCGCGACCCGTGAGGCGATCAGCGCGTTCGGCCGTGGCGAGTGCCTGGTCGAGAAGTTCCTCGACAAGCCCCGCCACGTCGAGACCCAGTGCCTGGCCGACCAGCACGGCAACGTCGTGGTCGTCTCGACCCGCGACTGCTCGCTCCAGCGGCGCCACCAGAAGCTGGTCGAGGAGGCGCCCGCGCCCTACCTGACCGCCGACCAGGTCGAGCGCCTCTACACGGC
>JBJMIP010000103.1:0-3093 GCA_045806825.1 Marmoricola sp. | reverse complement strand
CGAGGTCGCCGGTTGGCGGCCGCGGAACAGGTTGTCCTCGATGACCTCGAGGTCGAGCAGGTCGAGGAACTCGCTGATCGTCGAGGGCATCAGGCGGGTCCGCCAGAGGCGTCGTCGTCGAGACCGGCCAGGAACTCCTCGAACTGGGCGCCGATCTCCTCACCGGTGGGCAGGTCCTCGGGGTCGAGCTCGCCACCCTCGGCCATCAGGCTGTCGGCCTCGCCGCGGTGGAACGCGTCGTACTGCTGCTCCAGCCCCTCGACCACGGCACGGACCTCCTCGGAGTCCGCCACCTGGCTGGCGATCTCGACGCGTCGGTCGTCCGCGGCCTCGTCGAGCTCGCTGGTGTCCCACGCGAGCCCGGTGACGGCACCGACCTGGGTCAGCATCGCCGAGGCGGCCTCGGGGTAGCCGAACTGCGCCAGGTAGTGCGGGATGTGCGCGACGAACCCGGTGGCGTCGTGGCCCCACTCGCCCAGGCGCACCTCGAGCACCGACTGCGCGCTCGAGGGGATCCGGATCTCGCCGGCCCACACGTTCTCGGTGATCAGCAGGCGCTTGGAGGTGGCGTGGTTGGTCAGCTGCACCGGTCGGGTGTGCGGGACGGCCATCGGCACCGAACCGAGGGTGACCGAGAGCCGCACCTCGAAGTGCTCGATGACCTTGCGGACCGCGTCGGCGAAACCCTCCCAGCGCATGTCCGGCTCCGGACCGGTCAGCAGCAGGAACGGGGCGTTGTTCAGGTCGTGCAGCAGCCGTACGACGAGCCGGGGCGCGTCGTAGTCGGTGTAGTGGTCCTCGAAGAACGTCATCGCGGGCCGGCGCGCACGGTAGTCGTAGAACTCGTCGACCTCGAAGCTCGCGACCACGCGACTGCTCGAGTTCTCCAGCAGGTGCCCGCTGGCCAGTGCCGAGGCGTTGCCCGCGTCGAGGAAGCCGTCCAGGGCGATCACCATCACCGGACCGTCGCTGAGCCCCTCGAGCTCGGGGACGTCGTCCACGATGTGCACGAATCGCGCCTGGGTCACGCTCACTCCTCGGTCGGTGCCGCTGGGTCCACCTGTAGGTCCACCCTAGAGTCCACAACGTCACGACCGCCCCCGGTATGCCCGACCGGAAAGGTGATCAACGTCTACTGGCGAACCTATCCGTAGATCTTGAGGATGCGGTGCGCCGCGTTCTTCGCGAGCTCGCCGCTGGAGATCCCGAGCACCCGGAGCAGCACGGCGTCCTGCTCGGCGTCGCTGGTCCCGGCACCGCCGGCGTGCAGCGCGTCCATCAGCTCCCAGAGCCGTGGTCCGCCCTGGGCAGCGACGATCCAGTCGCACGCCATCCACGCCAGCGCGTAGTTCCACGCCTGGTCCGGGCCGTTGAAGGTCGCCGAGGACGGCAGCTTCCAGACGCCCTTGCGTGCCCGGTTCACCGCGACCGTCGCGATCCGGCGCTTGTCCTGCGGGATCGAGCGGGCCCCCATGTACTCGGCCAGACCCTCGGCGAACCAGACCGGTACGCCGTCGTCGCGGACCCCGACCGCGACGTGGGTGAGCTCGTGACGGACGATCCGGTCCAGGAACGGCTGGCCGGCGCGGACCGAGCTCGGCAGCAGCGTGAACCGCACCCCGGCGACCGTGGGCTGGCCGAGGACGGCGTACATCGGGAAGGTCATCGCCCCGAGGTGCTTGATGTTCCCGCCGGGCACACCGTCGAAGCTGTCCAGCACCACCTTGCTGCTGAAGACGTACACGACGACCCGTCCCTCCCAGGAGAACGGCAGTCCGTGCTGCACATCGGCGATCCCGCGGCTCAGGGTGCTGTCGATCTCCCCGGCGTCGTGCCAGGTGACGCTGTCGTAGAGCTGCAGGGTCCGGCCGCTCTCGCGCACGTGGATGCGGACGAGGTCCCACGGCGAGGGTGCCGATCCGGGGAACTGCTTCCCCGCTCCGGTCAGCTCGGAGATGATCACCGGCTTGCCGCCCTTGCGCGCGAAGGCGAACCCGGTCGTGCGGATGACCGGCGTGCTGTCGAAGTCGGCCAGCTGGGTGGCGACCTGGACCTGCGGCAACGAGACGTGCCCGTCCCAACCCGCGGCTCGCAGCGGGTCGGGCCACCCGGCCTTCAGCACCGTGTAGCGCAGCGTCTGCACCGGCAGGTCGCGCATGTTCGCGAAGAACCTCCGCTGACGGGCGACCAGCTTCGCGTTGCTCCGGTCGAGGGTGGCCAGGAAGGCGCCCAGGTCACCCTTGAGGACCGCGTCAGCCCGGCGGTCGAGGAGGTCCTGCTGCTCGGTCGCGCTCACCTTCCCGGTGGTCGCGGTGTTCTGGATCGAGGTGTCGCCCGAGCACCCGGCGAGCACGCCGGTGCCGAGCATGAGTAGGGCGAGGACAGCGGCCCCCCAACCGCTTCGTGTCGTCCGCATGCCTGACCTAGGGCGCGTCCACCAGTGAGTGGCCCGCGTCCAGGGCGGTCACGTCCTCGACGATCCGTCGGGCCAGGGCCTGCGCGGTGAGCCCGATGCGTTCGAGGATCGCTTCGCGCTTGGCGTGCGACAGGAACTCCTGCGGGATGCCGTGCAGCCGGAACGGCACGGCGACACCCTCGTCGTTGAGCAGCTGGAGCAGGTTGGAACCGAACCCGCCCACGCGGCCGTTGTCCTCGACGCTGACGACCAGGCGGTGCTCCGCTGCGAGCGGGACCAGCGCCGGCTCGATCGGCTTGACCCAGCGCGGGTCCACGACGGTGACGCCGATCCCCTGGTCGGTGAGCCGGGTCGCGACCTCGACGGCCATGGCGGCCATCGCGCCGGCGGCGACGATGAGCACGTCCTTGTCGCCTCGGCGTACGAGCACGTCGGCGTCGCCGACCTTGGAGACGGTCGGGAGGTCGTTCTCGGGCGGAGCGCCCTTCGGGAGTCGAACGATCGTCGGCGCGTCCTCGACCGCCACCGCCTCGCGGAGCAGCTCGCGCACCCGGGCGCCGTCGCGCGGCGCCGCCAGGCGCAGGCCGGGGACGACCTGGAAGATCGACATGTCCCACATACCGTTGTGGCTGGCGCCGTCGTCACCGGTGACCCCGGCGCGGTCGGTCACGAAGGTG
>JBJMIP010000102.1:0-3401 GCA_045806825.1 Marmoricola sp. | reverse complement strand
GTCCGGCCGTGGTGATCCTGCTGGCCATGCTCGCGTCCAAGGGCACCTCGGTGCTGCGGTCTGTCTACGTGATCAACCGCGGCTACGAGGACCTCGCCGAGCGGCTCAACCAGCTCGGTGCGCGGATCGAGACCTTCTCCGACCTGCGTTGAGCGAGCGGTCTACCCGCGGAACAGCGTCTCCACGAACGCCTTGCTCCGCTCCGGTGTGCTCGGCGGGGCGGTCATGTCCTGCGTGATCCGGGGCAGCATCGCGGTGTTCGGCGACTGGAACTCGTGCCAGTCGTTCTCCGCCTCGACCAGCGCGCCCAGGTCGGCAAGAGCGAGGAACACCCCGGAACAGTCCGCGCACCGGCGTACGGAGACGTGACCGAAGGTACGCACGGCCATCGTTCCCTGACACTGCGGGCAGGTGAGTTCGTCCACCCTCCGAAGGTACTCCTGCTCGGCCGGTCGGCTGCGGAACCACGCCTGGTGGATGAATACTGGGGTCACGGTTCAGGGAGGGATCGGAGGGGGCAATGCAACGACCCGTCACCGGGTTCAGATATCTCGACGAGGGGCCGCCGGACTCGGCGATCGCGTTCGCGCACCGTGGTGGTGCCGAGCACCCGGAGCTGATCGGCCTGGAGAACACCACGCACGCGTTCCGTCATGCCGTCGCGCTCGGGTACCGGTACCTGGAGACCGACGTGCACCTGGCCGCTGACGGGCGCCTGGTGGCGTTCCACGACGACGTCCTCGACCGGATGACCGACGCGGCGGGCCCGATCTCGTCCGCCGCCGCGGAGGTGCTCGACGGAGCCCGGATCGCCGGGGAGCACCCGCTGCCGCTGATGGCCGACCTGCTCGACGAGTTCCCGGACTGCCGGTTCAACATCGACCTGAAGTCGCCGGGCTCGGGTCCGGCGCTGATCGAGCTCGTCGAGTCGCGCAACGCCTTCGACCGCATCTGCGTGGGCGCGTTCTCGCTCGAACGGATGCGCGAGTTCCGCCGACTGGCCGCCGGACGGGTCGCCACCGCTGCCACCCCCGCGGAGGCCATCGCGTTCCTGCAGCCCAGTGCGCAGCTGGCCCGGCTGGTCACCCGGGGCGAGGTCTCGGCCCTGCAGGTCCCACCACGGCGCAACGGGCTGAGCATCGTGACCGCGGGCTTCGTGCGCCGCGTGCACGCCGCCGGGGCACAGGTGCACGTCTGGACCATCGACACCGAGGCCGAGATGCACCGGCTCCTGGACCTCGGGGTCGACGGGATCTTCACCGACCGGACCGACCTGCTCAAGGCGGTCCTCCTCGAACGCGGACAGTGGCAGGAGGCAGCATGAGCAGCACCAGCACGCTGACCAGCAGCGCGGCCGAGAGGCTGGCCCAGCAGAAGGCCTGGAACTGGTACGACTGGGCGAACTCGGCGTTCTACACGACCGTCCTGTCGGTGATGTTCGCGCCGTACATGATCACGGTGGCCGGCAAGGCTGCCGGGTGCGTGGACGCGGACGAGACCTGCAAGCGCACCGTCGACGTGCTGGGCCTGCACCTCGCAGCCGGGTCGCTGCCCAGCTACCTGACCAGCTTCGCCACCATCAGCAGCGCCTTCGTGCTGCCCATCGTCGGTTCGTTCGTGGACCGCTCGGCCCGCAAGAAGTGGCACATGGCGGCGTACGCCTGGTCCGGCGCGGCGGTGGGCGCGCTGCTGTTCTTCCTCGCCGGCGACCACTGGCAGCTCGGCGCGATCGCGGTCGTGGTGAGCAGCATCCTGGCCGGCTGCTCGCTGGTCAGCTACTACGCGATCCTGGTGGACATCTCCACCGCGGAGGAGCGCGACCACGCATCCTCGCGCGGTTGGGCCTGGGGTTACCTCGGCGGCGGCCTGCTGCTCGCGCTGAACCTCGTGCTGTTCCTCGGGCACGACAGCTTCGGGCTGTCGAAGTCGATGTCGGTGCGGATCTCGCTGCTCTCCGCGGCCGTCTGGTGGGCGGCGTTCACGATCATCCCGTTCGTCAAGCTGCGCGACTACCAGCCCACTTCCGTCGTCCCCGAGCGCGGCAACGTGGTGCGGCGCAGCTTCGGTCAGCTGTTCACGACCCTGCGGGACCTGCCCAACTACCCGATGACGCTGACCTTCCTGCTGGCCTACCTGTTCTACAACGACGGCATCCAGACCGTGATCTACGCGGCCTCGACGTACGGCGAGAAACAGCTCGGGTTCGGGACCTCGGTGCTGATCGCGACGATCCTGCTGATCCAGTTCGTCGCGTACGGCGGCGCGCTGTTCTTCGGCCGTCTCGCAGCCTCCTACGGCGCCTACCGGTCGATCCTGTGGGGCACGTTCGCCTGGATGGTGATCGTGGTCGCCGCCCTGGCGCTGCCCCGCAAGAACGTGCTGCTTTTCGTCCTGGTCGCGATCGCCATCGGGGTCGTGATGGGCGGCACCCAGGCGCTGTCCCGGTCGTTCTTCAGCCTGCTGATCCCGCGCGGGCGGGAGGGTGAGTACTTCGCCCTGTACGGCGCCGCCGAGCGCGGTACGTCCTGGTTCGGCACGCTGCTCTTCGGGGTTGTGTTCCAGATCACGGGCTCCTACCGACCGGCGATCCTGGCCCTGATCGTGTTCTTCGTGCTCGGAGCGGGCTTCCTGCTCCGCCTGGACCCCGAGCGCGGGATCAGGGAGGCCGGTAACGAGGTACCGGAACGGGAATCCTCAGGGGATGCTGTTCGTTGACGATCGAGAGGTCGAACGCAGCATGATGGGGAACTGAACCGCCGGGCCGACCGTCCGACGTCACGTTCCACTTGCCTGGGCGTCCCTGACGTTGTACGCATGAGTAAGGCCACGATCTGGCCGATGACTATTTGGAGGAACCATGGGAGACCGCACACTGCGAGGCGCACGCCTCGGTGGCCAGAGCTTCGAGGACGAGCGTGGCATCGAGTTCGCTGCTCGCCAGCAGGTCGGTTACCAGTGCACCAACGGCCACCTGTTCGAGATCACGATGTCCGTGGAGGCCGATGTTCCCGCGAACTGGGAGTGCCCGCGCTGCGGCGCCGAGGGCCTGAGCGTCGACGGCATCCTGCCTGAGCAGAAGGTCGAGAAGCCCGCTCGCACCCACTGGGACATGCTTCTGGAGCGTCGCTCCATCAAGGAGCTCGAGGACATCCTGACCGAGCGGCTGGAGCTCCTCCGCGGCGGCGAGATCGGCCCGGCGCACCTGCACCGTCCGGTCAAGAAGAGCGCGAAGAAGAAGGCGAACGCCTAGCCCTCATCGCCCCCCGGCTCGACCACATCGCCCTGGACCACATCCCCCGATGGTCCGGGGCGATTTCCTTGCTGGGGTCCTTGCTGGGCGCCTTGGACGAAGACCAGGCGGCGAGCCAGCACGCCGGCCAGCAGCCGCCGCCCGACGGGCC
>JBJMIP010000101.1:0-4404 GCA_045806825.1 Marmoricola sp. | reverse complement strand
TCCGGTGCTCAAGCTCGTCGAGCTGGTGCCGAGCCTGCTGACCGCGGAGGAGACCACTGAGCGCGGTCGCGCCTTCGTGCAGGACCAGCTCGGCAAGAACGCCATCGACTGTCAGGACCGGGCCGGCTTCGTCGTCAACATGCTGCAGGTGCCGTTCATCCTGTCGGCGATCCGGATGATGGAGTCCGGCTTCGCCACCGCCGAGGACATCGACCAGGGGCTGGTGCTCGGCGCCGCCCACCCGCAGGGCCCGCTCGCGCTGGCCGACCTGATCGGGCTCGACACGGTGAAGGCGATCGCCGAGTCGCTGTACGACGAGTTCAAGGAACCGCTCTACGCCTCGCCGCCGCTGCTGGAGCGGATGGTCAGTGCGCGGCTGCTCGGTCGCAAGACCGGGCGCGGTTTCTACACCTACGCGAAGTAAACCTCTCGCCGAGTGGGGCCCAACTCACCGCCGAGTGGGCCCTAACTCACCCTCGAGTGGGCCCTAAAACACCGTCGAGTGGGCTCGGGCTCGCCGTCGAGCGGCTTCGCACTCGCCGTCGTACGCCCATGGTTTTAGGAAGCGAGGGTTCGCAAGGCGAGTTAGGACCCACTCGAGGGGGAGTTAGGACCCACTCGGCGGTCGGGGGGTGCGGAGCGCCGGAGCCAGCCAGCGCTGGAGGTAGGCACGCACTTCATTGCCCGACCTCGGTGGGCTGCCCGGGTCCAGGACCAACGTCTGCAGCATTCGCAGCAGGTGCTCGACCAGCTCGCGTTGGGCGTCGTCGTCCAGCCCGAGCTCCGCCCAGTCCAGCCCGAAGCCGGCGAGAAGCTCGCGACCGAGCGCGATCGACTCCGGGGAGGTCAGTCCGGCCACGGTGGAGCTGAGGCGGCCGGGCGCGAGCATCCGGTTCAGGGCCGGGTCGTCGCGCAGGTGCTCGTAGACGAAGGCCACGACCTCGACGGCGGCGTCCCCGGCGTCGCCACCGGTGCGGGCCAGGTGGCGCCGTACGTGGTCGCCGAGCCGGCCGGTGAGCTCGGCGACGGCGTCGAGCGCCGCTGCATCGACGAGGTCCTCGGTCGTCGGGAAGTACCGGTACACCGTCTGCCGGGTCACGCCGAGGACGTCTGCGACCTCCGAGATGTTCGTGGTCCCGGACTCTGCCAGGCGTTGCCGGGTCGCGGCGAGGATCTGGGACCGCGCCTCGTCGGCACTCGCGAACCTCGGCATTCCATACACTTTGCCAGATGTGTATGGTTCCTGTCATGACCGCCACGCTGCCCCAGGACTTCGACTTCACCGACCCGGACCTCAACCAGGACCGGATCCCGTACGAGGAGTTCGCCGAGCTCCGCCGCGCCGAGCCGGTCCACTGGGTCGAACAGCCGGCCCATGCCCGGGCCGGCATGCTGGAAGCCTCGGGGACCGGTTACTGGGCGATCACCAAGCACGCCGACGTGCTGGCGGTCTCGAAGAACAGCAAGGTGTTCAGCAGCCACGTCAACGGCGTGATCATCCGCAACCCGGAGACCTCGACCGTCGACAGCGTCGAGATGTCCAAGGTCGTGATCATCAACCAGGACGCCCCGGACCACACCCAGCTGCGCTCGATCATCAGCCGCGGTTTCACCCCGCGCGCGATCGGTGCTCTCGAGGACGGTCTGGAGACGGTCGCGCGGCGGATCGTGGCGGACGCCGTCGCCGCGGGCAGCGGCAACTTCGTCGACCAGGTCGCCTCGCAGTTCCCGCTCGAGGTCATCGGCGACATGCTCGGCATCCCGGCCGAGGACCGCCAGAAGATCTTCGACTGGACCAACCAGATGACCGGCGCCGAGGACGAGGACCTGGCCCGCGAGGACAACGACCCGGCGGCCGCCGCTGCCGAGGTGCTGATGTACTCGATGATGCTCGCCGCCGACCGGCGCGAGAACCCGCGCGACGACATCGTCACCAAGCTCGTCAACGCCGACCTCGACGGACGCGGCCTCACCGACGACGAGTTCGGCTTCTTCGTGATCGCCCTGGCCGTTGCCGGCAACGAGACCACCCGCAACGCGACCACCCACGGAATGAAGGCGTTCCTCGAGAACCCCGACCAGTGGGACCTCTGGGTCAAGGAGCGCCCCTCGACCATGGTCGACGAGGTGATCCGCTGGGCCACCCCGGTGACCTCGTTCCAGCGCACGGCGCTCGAGGACGTCGAGCTCGGCGGCGTCCAGATCAAGGCGGGCCAGCGGGTCGGCCTGTTCTACGCCAGCGCGAACCACGACACCGACGTCTTCACCGACCCCGGGGTCTTCGACATCACCCGCGACCACAACCCGCACCTTGCCTTCGGCGGTCACGGCGCGCACTACTGCATCGGCGCGAACCTGGCCCGCACCGAGATCAAGATGATCTTCGACGCCCTCGCGGACATGGCCCCGAACATCAAGGCGACCGGCGATGTGAAGCGACTGCGCTCCGGCTGGCTCAACGGCATCAAGGTGCTCCCGGTCAGCTACAGCTGACGTCGGCGACCGCTGACATGATCAGCGCGTGCCGTGCGAGATCGCTGACTTCCTCGACCTGGCAGCCCAGCTGCCCGAGGTCGGCTCCGCCGACGCCCAGACCTGGACGCGGTTCGACGTCTCCGGGCGGGCGTTCGGCTACCTGTGGCCACGCACGAGCACGGTCGGGCTGAAGCAGACGCTCGTCGAGCAGCTGACCCTCGTCGCCGAGCGGCCGGACGTCTTCGAGGTCCAGTTCACCTCGGGCGGCTTCGGCTGGGTGGTGGTGCACCTGGAGCGGATCGAGCGCGACGAGCTCGCCGAGCTCACCTTCGAGGCCTGGCGACTGACAGCGGCCGACGCCCTCGTGGAGCTGCGCGGGGACGAGCTCCCGACCTAGAACACCAGCCAGCCGGAACGTGGGAGAAGAGTGGCGTGCGTGACACCTGGTACTCGTCCCCCGCTGACCGGGTATGGCCGGAACCTGGACCGTGACCACGGCCCCGAACTCACCCTGTAACCTCAGTCGCGCCCGTCCGTCTTACGCAGAGAAACGAGCAGCAATGGTTGACGTCGACACCGCCCTGGACGCCGCTGGCGTCACGAACCCGAAGGTCCGCGAGTACGTCGCGTACTGGGCCGAGCTGACCGGGGCGGCCCGGATCGAGGTCGTATCCGCTGCTGACGACGCGCGGCTGATCGCCGAGTGCCTCGAGGCCGGCGAGCTGGAGCCCGCCGGCGAGGGCCGCTACTACTCGCGCAGCTACCACAAGGACACCGCCCGCTCCGAGGAGCGCACCGTCGTCGCGACGAGCCGTCCGACCGACAAGGGCGAGTACAACAACTGGCGCGACGCCGCCGAGATGACCGAGCTGCAGAAGAACAACATGCGCGGTGCCTCGGCCGGCAAGACCATGTACGTGATCCCGTACCTGATGGCTCCGGTCGGCAACCCGCTGGCCCCGTGGGCGACGGGCGTCGAGCTCACCGACTGCCGCACCGTCGTCCTGCACATGATCCGGATGGCCCGGGTCGGCGTGCAGTACATCAACGACCTCGACGACCCGAACCAGTTCGTCCGCGCCGTGCACGTCACCGGCGACCTGGAGAACCTCGGCCAGGGCACCCCGGAGGACTCGCGCTACTTCGTCACCGTCGCCGACGAGCGGACGATCCTGCACTACGGCTCGTCCTACGGCGGCAACGCGCTGCTGGGCAAGATCGCCCACGGTCTGCGTCAGGCGGCCTACGACGGCTGGAAGAACGGGTTCCTCGCCGAGCAGTTCATGCTGCTGGGGATCGACGACAAGCAGACCGGGCGCCGCTACCACATCTGCGGCGGCTTCCCGAGCGCCTCGGGCAAGACCAACCTCGCGATGATGCTGGCCCCCGACGCGCTGGGCGGCCGCTACGAGGTGCACTTCTACGGCGACGACATCGCCTGGCTCCGCGTCGATCCGGAGGACGGGAAGATCTACGCGATCAACCCGGAGTTCGGCGTCTTCGGCGTCGCCAAGGACACCAACGAGGACACCAACCCGACCGCGGTCGCAGCGATCGCGCCCGGCACCGGCACCATCTTCACCAACGTCGCCTACAACGCCGACACCCACGAGGTCTGGTGGGAGGGCAAGACCAAGCAGCCGCCCGCCGACGTGACCGGGTGGACGGACTGGAAGGGCGAGCTGATCTCCGAGCGGGCGCCGGATGACACCTCCCCCTGGGCGCACCCGAACAGCCGCTTCACCACCACGCTGGCCAACGTGCCGAACGTCGCCCCCGATTACGACGTGGCCAAGGGTGTGCCGATCGACGCGATCATCTTCGGCGGTCGCACCCGCGACCGCGAACCGCTGATCCGGGCGATCACCGACGTCGCCGAAGGCGTGTACGACGGCCTGACCCTCGGCGCGGAGGCGACTTTCGCCGCCG
>JBJMIP010000100.1:0-8960 GCA_045806825.1 Marmoricola sp. | reverse complement strand
GCGGGATCGTGAGCGTCAGAGCGATCCCGATCTGCTCGAGCGTGCCGACGATCGCGTGCTTGACGCCACCCTCGGACAACGGTGCCAGTGGTCCGGTCAGACCCATGTCGCTGGTCAGGAAGCTGAACTGGATCGAGCCCAGGATCTTGGCCGCCTGGAAGAGCACGAACCCGATCACCAGCGCCAGGATGCCGACGACCAGGAGACCGGCGGCCCCGATCATCACCCCGGAGAAGCGGTCCTTCACCGCCTGGAGGTCCTCGGTGAGTCGGGTCAGCACGGCGTAGGTCACCAACATCCAGCCGAACGCCGTGATCGGGATCCAGCCGCCCCCGATCAGCCCGAGCACGGGGCCGACGAGCAGGCCGAAGGCGATCGCGGCGATCAGTGCGCCGGGCAGGGCGAGCCGCTCGTGCAGGGGGGCACCGAAACGGACCTTCTCCGGCTCGGTTGTGCGCGGGGCCAGGTGCGCGGTCGGGACGACCGTCGAGCCGACGTCGTGGCTCTGCGGGAACGTGGTCATCTCACGCCTCGCTGTCTGCGCCGGAGCGCGATCGGGCGATGATCGCCGAGGCCGTGAAGTTGATCGCCATGGTGAGCAGGAACAGCGACAGACCGGCGGCCATCAGCGCGCTCATGGTGAAGTCGTTGGCCTCGCCGTAGCGCAGCGCGATCGTCATCGCGACCGTGTTCGCGCCGTTCTGCAGGATGTGGAAGTTGATGTCGAAGATCGGCGAGAGCACCAGGTAGACCCCGATGGTCTCGCCGAGCGCGCGGCCCAGGCCGAGCATGGTGCCGCCGATGATGCCGCCCTTGCCGAAGGGGAGCACGACACTGCGGATCATCCCCCAACGGGTCGCACCCAAGGCGTAGGCGCCTTCGCGCTCACCGGCCGGTGCACGCGAGAAGGACTCGCGCATCATCGAGGTCATGATCGGGATGATCATCATGGAGACGATCAAGCCGCCGATCAGCGAGGACGAGGTGTAGAGCGCGTCGTTGGGCAACGGGTTCTTCGGGTCGGCACCGTTGACCTTGAAGATCGGGATCCAGCCGAAGTACGTCGAGACCCAGTACGCGAACGGCACCATGTGCTTCTGCAGGAAGACCAGGCCGAAGAGGCCGTAGACGACCGAGGGCACCGCGGCCATCAGGTCGATCGCGCCGGTGAGCACGCTCTTGCGCCACCCGGTGGCGATCTCGGTGATGAACAGCGCCCCGCCGAGCGCGAGCGGGAGCGCGACCACCAGCGCGATCAGCGCGACCACGACGGTGCCGAACAGCAGCGCCGCGATGCCGAAGTGGTTCGTCTCGGGCGACCACTCCTGGGTGGTGATGAACTCCCACACCCCGACCGACTTGATCGCCTTGACGCCCTTGACGCTCAGGAAGGTGCCGACCAGCACCATGATCAGCAGCACGAACGAGCCCGAGAGCCGGGTGATCTGCCGGAAGGCCTGGTCGACCGGAGCGTGCGAGACCGAGATCTCGCGCGGCTGCGCGTTGTCGAGCCCGGTGGTCGGATAGTCCGGGAGGTAGGTGGAGGCGGTCACGGTCAGCCGATCTGGAAGGTGTGTCGGAAGCGGAGGACGGGGCCGGCGAGCCCGGCGACCAGGGCGATCGCCAGGCCAAGCGGGAGCGGCCACTTCGGCCAGTGCTCGGAGCCGGCCGCCAGGGTCACGAACTGCGGCGAGGCAACCGGGGCGCCACTGATCTGCACCGGCGGCGGCTCGGTGGACGGCGCGCTCGGTCCGTCGACCGGGACGTCGCTCGACGAGCCACCCGGGCCGTCGGTCGAGCTCGGGTTCTCCGGCTGCGTGTCGCCGGACCCCTTGCGCAGTGCGGAGATCGCGGTCCTGGCCTGGCTCAGCATCGACTTCGGCAGGGGTGCGTACCCCGGCGGGAGGTTGCCCGGCGCGTAGCCCGGTTGCTGGCCCGTGGTGACGACGTACGTCAGGGCGTTCGCGTAGGCGGCCCGGTCGTTGGCGGACAGCTTCTTCGAGACCCCGGCGTACACCGGCTGCGCCAGCGGGTAGGCGCCGCTCGCGTAGTCGGTCGGACCAGGCTTCTCGACCCCGGCGACGTCGCCGTCGACGAACCGGGTCGCAGCCTTCGTCAGCGAGGTGGCATCGGCGCCGACGCAGTGCGCGCCGGCCGAGTCGCAGAGCTGGGCTGTCGGCAGCTGGAACCGCGCTGCCGTGGCAGCGGTCGTGATCGCCATCGCGCCGAGTCGGTCACCGGCCTGGCGGTTCTTCGGGTCGGTCCACTTGCCGGGTGCCGGCGCGCACGCGGTGTCCAGGACCGTGAGGCACAGGTTCGAGTTGCGCGGCACGTAGCCGATCGCGACGTCGCGCCCCGCCACCGGCATCGAGTCGACGCGCGGCAGGAAGTCGTAGACCGAGTACGGCGGGTTGCCCTCGACTCTCGCCTCCTGCCAGCCCGGGAGCGGGAAGGGCGACCCGTCCGGCGGGTAGGTGACCGCGAGGTCGGCGTAGCTGGCCGGCGTGGCGGTGCCGTTGCGGTCCGCGTCAGCCTGGGCCGCCAGGACGGCGCGCTGGTCCTCGCAGCCCTGGTAGGTGCGGGTGGAGTAGAACGGATTGATCACCACGCCGTCGGTGTCCGGGCAGCCGTTGAGGAACGACCGGCCGTCGGGGTCGGCGAGGATCCAGTCCCAGATCGCCGAGGCGGCGTCCGAGCGCAGCGCGGCGAGCACGAGGTGGTCGAGGTTGTTCGCCGAGCTCGTGTTCGGGCTGATGTGCGCCAGGTCGGGATTGAGGCGCAGGAACTCCGGGTCCTTGGCCAGCGACACCGGCCGGTGCACCATCCAACCGGACCGGCGGAATCCGTCCTGGTCGAAGATCGAGAACGCGTAGCTCTGGGTGAGCAGCTTGGCCACCAGCCGCGGGTCGAGCTTGAGGTTGCGGATCAGCGTGCCCGACCTGAGGATGTCGGCGTTGAGCTCGGCGACGCTGGCGTAGCCGCACTGGTGCGCCTCGTCCTCGGTGTACGGCTCGGTCCGTGCGGGGCAGTTCGGCTGGTAGCTCAGGGCGTACGCGATGACCGGCGCGGTCAGGGCCACCGGCACGTAGTACGCCGGGGTGTCAGCCGGTTGCGTGGTCAGCACCGCTTCGGCCGCACCGTTCTGGTACTCGGCGCGAGCCACCGGGTCGCCGAGCTGGGTGTAGCCGAGCGCGATGTTCCGCGCCGCGCACAGGCCCGGTGTCCACGAGGCCGCAGCCACGGAGAGCAGCTCCGAGCCGACGGTCAGGGTGCGGTCCTGGCCGCCGGGGCAACCGGCGACGATGTCGCGGAAGCCGAGCTTGACCTGCATCCGCTGCGCCCACAACGACGGGGCGATCGGACCGTTCTGGTCGAGCACGCCGGCCACCCGCGGCACCACGACCAGCCAGCAGCTGCGGGTGCTGGAGATACCGCGGCGCAGACCACAACCGAGACCGGCGGACTCCAGCGAGGTCTGCACCTCGAACTGACGCGTCGCGGTGCCGTTGGCCGACACCTGGATCTGGGAGACCTCGTTGGTGGTCGCGGCGTTGAAGAACTCGTTGTCTGCGCCGTTGGTGCTGCCCGACTTCTTGCCGTTCAGCGCGGTGAACGGGACGTCGTCCTTGCCGCCCTTGTTGAAGTACTTGGCCCAGTCGCTCCCCGGGACCAGCGGGTCGGTGTTGATGTAGCGCGAGTTCGCCAGGGCGAAGGACTGAGCCTTCGACGACGGGTCGCCCGCGCCCATCTGGCAGGTCGCCGGGTCGGGCTCAGCGGCCGCCGGGTCCGGCTGGCCACCGGCGGTCAGTCCGCCCCAGCACTGGAAGACCTGCAGCGAGACCGGCGACGGAATGCCGTACGGGGCGCCGCCCTTGACCCCGGAGATGTCCAGGTTGACGGACTGGTTCACCAGGTCCTTGGTCTGGGAGACGGTCATCTTCAGACCACCCAGGCCGTTGTCCGGACCGAAGTAGTCGAAGTACTGGCCGACCACCTGGCTGGCCACGTCGTCGTAGGTCTTGCCGTCGGTGTGCGGCAGCGTCTGGCGCCCGTCGCGCGGGACCTGGCTGGAGTCACGGTTGCCCGCGTTGTCCCAGGTGACGGTGACCGCACTGGCGCTCCGGGACAGGCCCGTCGAGCTCCAGTCGGAGCCGTCGCCCGTCGTGGTCGCCGCAGCGGCCGGGCTTCCCGTCCACGCCGGCAGGCCGGCTGCAGCGATCGCGAGGCCACCGAGCACGGCGGCAACGCGGATCCGAACCGCGGTGGTCGACATTCCAGCCTTTCCTTCGAACTGTGACGCCGGCCGAGAACTGGTGGTCACCGTGTGAGTTGTCACTGGTGCCGGACGTCGGGGGAACGTCCGGCACCAGCGCCGAGAGAGGTCAGTGCGCCTTGAGCAGGGTCGCCTTGGTGGCGGCGAGAACCGTGCTGTTGCCGCTGTACTTGATGGTGATCTTGGTGGTGCCGAGCACCATCTTCGGCAGCACGATGGTCTTCGCGCCGTTCACCAGCGTGTACTTGAGGTACTTGGTCGTGCCGCTCGGCGGGTCCCAGGTGATGGTGATCGTCCCGGACACGGTGGTGCCGACCGCCACGACCTTGACGGTCATCTTCGGGGTGGTGCCGTGGGTCGGCGTGCTGTCCGAGTACGACACCGTGATCGACGGCTTCCAGACGGTCTTGCTGATCGAGGACGCCTTGTACGTCGTGCTGGTCGGCGTGAAGGTCGCCTTGATCGTGTGCTTGCGCGCCGAGAGTGCCTTGACCAGCTTGGCGAGCCCGGTGCTGGTCGAGACGGTCGCGGTGCCCAGCGTGGAGGTTCCGCTCGAGGTGGTGTCGGTGAAGACGACCTTGCCGGCTACCTTCGGCGAGACCGTGGCGGTCAGCGTGTCCGAGGTGGTGCCACCGACGACCGTGAGCTTGGTGGTGGTCGCGATCGGCGCCGTCATCGTCGTCCGCTTGGGCGCGGAGGTCAGGTACTTCGTCGAGGCGCCCGAGTCCGGGACGTACTTGGCGTCGTAGATCTTCGAGCCCGAGGTGAACCCGGGGATCGGGAGCGACGCGACACCGTTGACGGTCGCGACCGAGGTCGGCGTGCCCGGGACGCCGTTGGTGACCAGGGAGAACTCGATGTTGCCGGTCGCATCCGTCGCGGTGGCGTTGAACTTGTCCTTGACCGTCGCGGTCAGCGTGGCACCGGTGCTGCTGTAGCTGGCAGCGGTGGCGACAGTCGGCGCGTAGGCGCCGGCCACGACGTAGCCGGCCGAGGTGCGGAGCGAGTCACCGGGCTTGCCCACCGTGGTGAACGGGAGCCAGGCGGTCTTGGCGTGGCCGGTGCCGTCGTCGGCGACGATCGGGACCTGGTTGGCCAGGTCGGTGTCGAACCCGTTGATGACGTAGGCGACCAGGCTGAGCTGGGTGCCGGCCGGCCAGGTGTTCAGGATCGAGGTGCCCTTCGGAGCGGTCGAGACCGGGTTGCCGGACACCGTCGAGTCGTGCAGCACCAGGCCGCTGTCGAAGCCCTGGACCGGCTGGCCCGCGTTGACCCAGTTGGTGACCTGGGACAGCGTCGAGACGAACGAGACGGAGTCGTTGGCGTTCGCGGTGCCGTTCAGCGGGCCGCCCCAGTTCTGGTACAGGATCCAGTGGAACGCCTCGGCGGCGTTCTCGCCGGCGGTGACCGTCGGGTGCTCGGTGCTGCCGTCCGCGGAGGTCGGGACGATCGCGTAGTAGATCTTGCTGAGGTCGTCGGTGCCCATCGCTGCCAGCATCGCGGCCAGCGAGGCGTCGTCGACGGTGCCGGCACCGTTGGAGGCGTCCGAGGACAGGTAGGTCGTGCCGGTGCCGGTGCCGTTGTTGGCACCGCCTTCGTGACCCCACCAGCCGGAGGTGATCGCGTTGGCCGGGTCGCCCGAGGCCGACGTACCCGACTCGAGCTGCACCGCGATGCGGGAGCCGGCAGGCTTGATGGCGTCGGCCGGGTTGCTCAGGGCGCCGACCAGCACGAGGCCAGCCACCAGGGCGAGGGCCACGCGGGAGCGTGAGCGGGCGAACGTGGTCAAAGACATGACGGTCCTTCCAGGGGGCTTTGAATCAAGGGCTGAACAGGGAGCTGGGGCTGGAGCGCCGGATACACGCACGTCCTGGCGCTAACCCACCCCACGCGGCGGAACGAACTGTGAACGGAACGTGAATCAGGCCGGAACCTTGCGCTCGGAATCGCGGCCGTCACGACTTGCGCAGCCGGAACGTGACGAGGCCCACGGCCACCCCGAGGAGTGCGATCAGGAGCGTGTAGAACGTCGGCCTGCCGCCCGGCAGGGAGTTGGTCAGGCCACCGCTGTCCCCCGGCCCACCGGCACTGGACGCCGTCGCTGCGGCCGACTTGTCCGGGTCCGCGCTCGTGGGACCGCCCTTGGTGCCCTCGTCCTGCCCGGTCGAGGTCGACCTCGGCTTGGCGGCCGCCTGGGGGCCTGTGCCCGCTCCGGTCAGGACGCGGTAACCGCCCGAGGTCCGGGCCTGGTTCGTCGGGCTGGCCACGGTCTCGAAGGTCAGCCAGGACGTGATCGCCCGGCCGTCCTTCCCGACCTTGACCGTCGGCACCTGGGGCATCTTCTTGTCCACGCCTTCGGCGACGTAGAAGACCAGGCTGATCTTGGTGCCGGCCGGCCAACGGTCCAGGATGGACCTGCCTTGGGGAGCCGCGCTCGTGCTCGTCGACCCGTCGGGGGCGACATCGAGCACACCGAGCTTGTCGGTGAAGGCCTGCACCGGGCGACCGGCGTTCCACCACTTGGTGTACTCGGCCAGGTCGGAGACCCACGCGACACCGTCGTTCGCGTTCTTGTTTCCGTTCAGGGCACTGCTGAAACCGAGGTCGGCGAACCACCGGAACGCCTGACCGGCGTTCTCCCCCGCGTGCACGACGGGGCGCTCGTTCGAGCCGTCGGCGCTGTAGGGCACGAAGGCGACCCGCAGGGAGTCGAAGCTCCCGCCGTCCTGGATCGCGGCATGGAGCTTCGCGATGGTGGCGTCGCTGACGACGCCGTTGCCGTCGGAGGCGTCCAGGGAGAGGAACGTCGGGCCGACGCCCTTGTCCTGGTTCTTGCCCTCGTGGCCCCACCAGCCGTCCAGCGATGCGTTGTAGGGCTGGCCGGTGGCCGACCTGCTCTCCAGGATCACCTCGGCGTGGGAGCCGTGCGGGGTCTCCGCAACTGCCGGGGCGGCCAGGGTCAGCAGCGCCAGGGCTGCCGCGGAGGCGCGGAGCGCGGAGCGCAGGAAGCTCGTGCGAGACATGGGTTTCATCCTTGGGTCCGAGATCAGCGGGAAGTGGGGGCAGCGTGCTTGGGGGCAGGTGCGGCCTTGGCGATGGCACGCTCGCGCAGCAGCTCCGCACGACGGCGCCGGTAGTGCCAGCCGCCGAGACCGATCGCCAGCAGCACGACGACGAGGATGATGATCAGGAGCCACGGCAGCGCCCAGAAGCCGGTGGACGCCGTGACGTCCGCGATCTTCTTCGGGTACGACGGGTCGACAGGTGTGATGTGCAGGGTGACCACGGCTTTGGGCCGACCGAGGCCGAAACGGTGCGGATACGTCTCGGTGATCTTGATGCGCGTGCCCGGCAGCAGGTCGTCCTGCGTGGCCGGGTGGGCGACCAGCGAGCCCACCGGGCAGATCAGCGGCAGCAGGCAGCGCTTGATGGTCACGTCCTGGCGCACCTTGACGCGCAGATTGCCGGTGTTGTGCAGGAAGTAGGTCACCGTGTAGCGACCGCGACCGAGCGGGTCCCACTGGTTCTCGTAGGACCCCGTGAGGCCTTCGACGGCGACGCCCGGCCTCAGCTTGCCCGTCAATGTGAAGTAGGTGCGCAACCCCACCCGCTGGTCGAGGGTGATCTTGGCGCCCTTCTTGTTGGTGCTCGTCGACTTGACCGAGACGATCACCCCACCGGCGTGGTCGCCGGGTGCAGCCTTGATCGGGATCGAGACGGTGAACGGGATCCGCAGGATGCCGAACGGGTGCGTCCCGGTTCGCGCGGGGATCGTGACGAAACCGCTCTTCGGTACGTCGAGCTTGATCCACGAGCCGGCGTCGGTGACCGCGGCACCGCCGGGCTTCAGCCCGAACTGACCGGTGTCGCTGGCCTCGGCATCGGTCGCGTAGACCTGCACCCGCAGCGGCTTGGCGCCGTAGTTGAACAGCGCCACCCGGTCGGACAGCGTCGCTCCCGGGTTGGCGAAGTAGACCAGGTAGGCGCGGCCGTCGACGACCTGCTTGGCAGGAACGTGGTTGGACGGACCGATACCGAACTTCAGCGAGCCGTCGGCGTTCTTGGCCGTGCCGGCGCCGTTGCCGGTGTCGTCGGCAGCTGCCAGGCCGGGGACGAGCACGACGAGGGAGATCACCGCCAGCAGGCGGATCAGGAGATTGCGCATCAGGGGGCGGACCTTTTCTTCGGTGTAGCTGGCTTCTGAATCGCCCAGGGGTGGTGGGACGGGTGCCGGAGCACCCGCCCCACCGTGTGCAGGAGAACGCGTCCGTCTCCTCCGCCCCCTAGGCGGTTCTTGGGGTCAGGACGCCGTGAACGTGATCGTGCCCGTGTACACACCAGTGGTGGTGGTGGTGGGCGCGAACAGCGTCAGGGTCCCCGAGTACCAGGCATCGGCCGGACCCTGGGTGGAGGCGAGCACCACGTGCTGCCCACCACCCAGACCTGCCGTACCCGCAGCTCCGGCCTGGACCGGCGAAGCCGGGACCGGGTTGGCGCTCGCCGTGATCGTGCCGAGACCCGGGTTGTTGTTCCGGTTCGGCAGGACGTTGGCGGTCTCGGGGAGCAGGTTGGTCAGGCCGAGGTTCTGGCCGTTGATGAAGTGACCCGCACCGTCGCTCATGTCGCCGGCGATCGCAGTCAGCGTCCACGGCTGGGCACCCGAGCGGGTGTCGAGCACGTTGATGTG
>JBJMIP010000099.1:0-3973 GCA_045806825.1 Marmoricola sp. | reverse complement strand
GCCTTCGGTGGTTGAGGTGCGAGCGCCAGCGAGCCTCGAAACCCCGGAACCCGTCGCGCAGGCTGCCCCGGCTCCGGCGGGCCTTGGACTGGTCGACGCCCGGCGGGTGTGGCCGGACCTGCTCAACAAGGTCAAGGAGATGCGGCGCTTCACCTGGATCCTGCTGAGCCAGAACGCGCAGGTGATCGGGCTCGACGGTGGCGTGCTGACCGTGGGGTTCAAGACGGCAGGCGCCAAGGACTCGTTCATCGGGGGCGGCAGCGAGGAGATCCTGCGGCAGGCCGCGATCGACGTGATCGGTGCCGACTGGCGCGTGGAGGCGATCGTCGACCCGTCGGCCGACCCCACGGCCGGGACGGCGCCGGTGATCACCAAGGCGGCCACGGCCCCGGTCGAGCCGGCACAGGCCGAGCCCGCAGCGCCCGACTCCCCCGCCGCGTCAGCGCCGCCGGCCTGGGTCGACGTGGACGAGCCCGAGGCTGCCGAGCCGGTGCCGGTCCAGCGCGTCGCGCCCGAGACGATCGCGTCGGCACGCAGCAACATCGCACCGACCCGGTCCGGTGACGCCCCGGCCAAGGCGCCGGACACCCGTGACCAGGAAGCCCACCCGGACGACCAGGACCTCGACGACAGCGGGCTCGACGGGGCTGAGCTGCTCGCCCGGGAGCTCGGCGCGACCGTCGTCGAGGAGATCCCCCATGACTGAGGAGCAGAGATGACCAATCCGTTCGGCGAAGGCGGCTTCGACCTCGGAGCCATGCTCGAGCAGGCCCAGCAGATGCAGAACCAGCTGCTGCAGGCGCAGGACGAGCTCGCCGCCCAGTCCGTCAGCGGCACCGCCGGCGGAGTCAGCGTGACGCTCTCCGGCGTCGGCGAGGTCACTGGGGTGGTCGTCGTCCCGGGTTCGTTCGACGGTTCCGACCCCGACTCGCTCGCGGATCTCGGTGACCTGGTGGTCGCCGCGTACCGCGACGCCAAGGGCAAGGTCGACGCGCTCGCCGCCGCCACCCTCGGTCCGCTGAGCGGCGGCCTCGGCGGCGGTCTCCCCGGTCTGGGCGGCTGAGTTGTACGAAGGCGTCCTCCAGGACCTGATCGACGAGCTCGGGCGCCTGCCCGGGGTCGGTCCGAAGGGTGCCCAGCGGATCGCCTTCCACCTGCTCGCGGCCGACCCGATTGACGTCCGCCGGTTGGCTGACGTCCTGCTCGAGGTGAAGGCGAAGGCGCGCTTCTGCTCGGTCTGCGGCAACGTGGCCGAGGAGGAGCAGTGCCGGATCTGCCGCGACCCGCGTCGCGACCCGGCCCTGATCTGCGTCGTCGAGGAGTCCAAGGACGTCGTCGCGATCGAGCGCACCCGGGAGTTCCGCGGCCGCTACCACGTGCTCGGCGGGGCGATCTCGCCGCTGGAGGGCATCGGCCCGGAGCAGCTGCGGATCCGCGAGCTCATCGCGCGGCTGGACGACGGGGTGGTCACCGAGATCATCCTGGCCACCGACCCGAACATCGAGGGAGACGCGACCGCGGCATATCTCACCCGCATGTTGCGGCCGATGGGCTTGCAGGTGACGCGTTTGGCGAGTGGACTACCGGTGGGTGGTGACCTCGAGTACGCAGACGAGGTGACCTTGGGACGTGCATTCGCCGGGAGGCGCAGTGCTGGAGAGTGAGGGCGGCTGATGACTGACCACGAGTTCGACGATTTCGCGCAGCAGATCGCCGACGCCGCCGAGGCGTTCCTGCGCGGCCTGGAAGCGGTCTCCAAGGAGGAGGACGCCGGCTCCGCCGTACCGCTGATGCTGCTGGAGGTCAGCCAGCTGCTGCTGGCCGGCGCCCGGCTCGGTGCCCAGCAGGACTTCCAGCCCGAGGGCGAGTACCAGCCCGACGTCGGGCCTGACGCCGACCTCGACGCGATGCGGCTGCGACTGGCCACCAAGCTCGGTGACGCGGACACCTACAGCCACAACTTCGAGCCCTACGACCCCGAGACGTTCCCCTCGAACCTCTCCGACGACCTCACCCTGATCGCCACCGACATCGCCAACGGGTTGCGGCACTTCCGCGCCGGCAACATCGAGGAGGCGCTGTGGTGGTGGCAGTACTCCTACCTCGCGTCCTGGGGGTCCGCGGCCTGCGGTGTGCTCGCGGCGCTGCACTCGGTCGTGGCCCACAGCCGTCTGGACCTGGAGATCGATGAGTCCGACCAGCTCGAAGCCGCCGAGGCAGTCCTCGAGGGCGTCGCCGAGATCTGAGTAGCAGTACGGATGCCGGTCACCTAGCCTCCGCGAAACCCTGGGGGCATGAGCAAAACACGTGCTGCTGTCGTCGCCTTCGCGGTGCTCCTCGCCCTGACTGGGACCGGATGCTCCTCGACCAAGCTCGACTCCAACGGCCGCTGGGTCGGCGGGGGCAAGGCCATGACGACCTGGGCGGACGGCCACGTCCCGGCTGGTTGGGACCGCATCGACCAGTCGGTGACCTACGGGAGCATCATCGACGACTTCGGCAAGGACACCCACCGGGACGAGACCACGTTCACCGCGCACTACCGGAACGTCTCCAAGCGGCAGTTCGCGTCGTTCGGCTCTGGTCCGTTGCAGCTCGACCAGAAGCTGGAGTGCGAACCGGTCGACCCGACCACCGCCTCAGCGACGCCATCGCCCGGGGTGACGTTCTGCTCCCTGAGCCTGTACGAGGGCCAGAGCCCGCTTCCCCGGGAGTTCGACCTGTTCGCCGTCTGGACCGTCTACGAGGACGACTCGACGACCGTGGACCTCTACCTGACGAACTACGCCAGCTGAACCAACCAGGTCGCCGGGTCGGCCAGTTCGGCCGTGGGCCCTCAGCCGAACGAGCAGATGTAGTCGAGCTGCCCGTCCGTGGCGATGTCGAACGAGGAGTCACCGGGGACGTCGAACGACGATCCCGCGGCGTACTCGGTCCAGGCCTCTGCTCCGGCCAGCCTGACCCGGCAGGTTCCGGCCGTGATCTCCATGTTCTCCGGCGCCCCCGTCGTGAAGGTGAGGCTGGCAGGGAGGATCACACCGACGGTCTTCCGGCTGCCGTCGGCCAGCAGCACGGTGTGGCTGACGCACTTGCCGTCGAAGTAGACGTTGGCCTGCGCCTCGACGGTGACGTTCTCGAGCTGGGTCATGGCCCGAGCGTAGGGAACCTCGGATCGCCCGGGCGTTCCGGACCACAGTTCGGCGCTCGTTCGGCCCGCCCGGCCGCCCTCGGTAGAATCTCCTTGGCCCTCAGGGGCCCTCACGCGCGAGAATCGTGCGTAGACCCGATCCGAGGAGAGCAGTCGTGGGCATTGTCGTGCAGAAGTACGGCGGGTCCTCGGTTGCCGACGCCGAGTCGATCAAGCGGGTGGCGCGCCGGATCGTGGAGACCAAGAAGGCCGGAAACCAGGTCGTCGTGGTCGTCTCCGCGATGGGTGACACCACTGACGAGCTGATCGACCTCGCCAACGAGGTCTCCCCGCTGCCCGCTGCCCGCGAGCTCGACATGCTCCTCACCGCCGGTGAGCGCATCTCGATGGCGGTGCTGGCGATGGCCATCAACGACCTCGGTCACGAGGCCCGCTCGTTCACCGGCTCCCAGGCCGGCGTCATCACCGACGCCGAGCACGGTCGCGCCAAGATCATCGACGTCACCCCGGGTCGTATCGAGGCTGCTATCGGTGAGGGCGCGATCGCGATCGTCGCCGGGTTCCAGGGCGTCTCCCAGACCACCAAGGACATCACCACCCTCGGCCGCGGCGGCTCGGACACCACCGCGGTCGCGCTGGCGGTCGCGCTGAAGGCCGATGTCTGCGAGATCTACTCGGACGTCGACGGCATCTTCAGCGCCGACCCGCGCATCGAGCCCCGCGCCCGCAAGGTCGACCGGATCTCCTACGAGGAGACCCTGGAGATGGCCGCGCAGGGCGCGAAGATCCTGCACCTGCGCTGCGTCGAGTACGCGCGCCGCTACG
>JBJMIP010000098.1:0-8012 GCA_045806825.1 Marmoricola sp. | reverse complement strand
TGCCAGCGACAAGCGCCGGGTCGTCACCGCGTTGTCGCCGCGCGGGAACGAGATCGCCGGCAAGCTGCTGGCCGAGGAGCGAACGGTCGAGGAGATCATCGCCGCCGGCCTGGGCTCGGAGCGCCTCGACGCGCTCGCCCGTGACCTCGGCATGCTTCCGCACATCCTCGAGTGACCAACTGCTCCCGAGGTGGCCGATCTTCGCGCCCGCGCTGATCGACGACAAGTACACCGGATGAGATTATTGGTCGCATGGCCGTCGACCCCGAGGATCAGCGACGAGACATGTACTACCCGGCGCTCGGGTCCGACGATGAGCGCCTGCAGGTCAACGGTTGGACGTACTACGTCCGGGCGGTGAAGTGGCGCGATGAATTCACCCAGTCCGCGGTTTCACGTTCAGGTTCGGAGTTGTTCGACTTTCTCGTCGAGACCGCCAGAGACCTTCTCTTCGCGCAGCGTAGGCCGTGGATCGTCGGTGTCGTCCGACAAGGCGACGTGGCAACCTGGAACGACATCACACCGAAACTTGTCCACAGCGAGATCCTGTCGGAACGCATTGAGCCGAGGGTCCGGATCCACGAGCTGGTGACCGAGGTTCACGAAGGTCGGTTTGCGCCCCTGTAGCGGCCGGAGGATCAACCCGCTGCGTCAGCGCAGGAACCTCTTGGCGTTCTCGATGCCGCTGCGGAGCACCTCGCCCGAGAGCTGGTCGTCGCCCAGCGCGCGGGCGACGGCCGGGTCCGGCACGTCGAGGCGCGCGGCCGACGGGCAGCCGATCGAGGGGTTGTCCGGTGCGCGGTGGGGAAGCCCGACAAGAAGCCGCTTCTCGGGCCTGGGGTCCCTGCGCTCAGGAGGCTGGTGGCTCGGCGATCTGGAGGTCCGAGGTGGTGATCGGCATCGCTGACCAGGCATCGGAGAGTTGGCTGAGGGTCAGGGGCTGGAAGCCGCCCACGGTGAGGTGGTCGAGAGCCAGGGCTTTCCAGAAGCTGAGGTGCTGGTCGCTGCCGAGAACGGCGGTGATGCATCCGCGCACCGGTGCGCGTTGGCGCCGGGCGCTGACCTGGATGTACCGGTGACCGGAGTCCCGGGCGCGCCAGGCGAGGATCTCGGGCTCGGTCAGGATGTTGGCCCAGGCGATCAGTTCCGAGGGGTTGTCGACGGTGGCACTGACGTCCCCCACGATGTCGAGCTCGCGGCTGATCCGGAGCAGGATCGCGAGTTCCCGAGCGTCCTTCGACGGGTACATGGCTCTCCCTTCGCCCGAGGCGGGCCGGTCCGGCTGACCTCGCACCCGGACCGGCCCACCTTGCTCCGACTCGCGGTCAGGAATTGATCGCTGCGTGCTCGGCGGCCTCGGAGGTGCGGACCTCGATCTTGCGAGGCTTGGCCTTCTCGGCCACCGGGATCGAAAGGCGCAGCACGCCGTCGGCGTACGCGGCGTCGATGCGCTCGAGATCCAGGTTGTCACCCAGCACGAGCTGTCGGCTGAACAGGCCGCGCGGCCTCTCGGTGGCGAGCATCTCCCAGTCGCCGTTGCGTGCGATCTTCTCGGCTCGCACGGTCAGCACGTTGCGCTCCACGTCGAGGTCGATGCTCTCCTTGGCGACGCCAGGGAGGTCGAACTCGAGCACGAAGGCGTCGCCCTCCCGCCAGGCGTCCATCGGCATCACCGCAGGACGATTGGTCGTCCCGGCGAGCTGCTGGGTCAGGCGGTCGAACTCACGGAACGGGTCTGCGGTACGCAGCAACATGACTAATCCTCCTTTGTCGCGTCTAGCCATACCTATCATGGCTGTTATAGGTTTTATGTAGCACGCACGTTGGCCCAGACGCAAGGGGAAGCACGATGTTGGATCCGAACCGCGGTGTCTTCGCGATCTCTGTCGCAGCCGAGCTGTCCGGGACGACGATCCAGAACCTGCGGGCCTACGAGCGCGGCGGCCTCGTCGAGCCGGGGCGTACCGGCGGTGGTTCGCGCCGTTACAGCCAGAGCGACGTCGACCGGCTGGTTCGGATCCGCTCCTTGCTGGACGCCGGCCTGAACACCGCGGGCATCGAACGGGTCCTCGAGCTCGAGGCCGAGGTGGACCGGCTCTCGGCGCAGCTGCACGCCCTGAGCCCTCCGAAGTAGCCCGAGGTCCAGCCGCCACCGTTTCGTGGGAAGCCGTCCGGGTACCTGTTCATCTGCGGTCACGGGGCCGTCCGACCGGAATCCGCTCGGATCAGTGAACGGAGCCTCATCATGTTGTGGACCATCTTGGTAGTTCTCGCGATCATCGCGCTCGTGCTCTTCATCCTCGGCCGGGTTCGGGGTGGCAGAGGGGTCTGAGTAGCACCGGGTTCCCTGGCCCCCGAAGAGCTGTCATGACGATCGATCAGTCCACCCTGCTGGACGACCGGTACCGACTCGACGAGCACATCGGCACCGGTGGCTCGGCCGACGTCTGGCGCGGGACGGACGTGCTCCTGGACCGCCTGGTGGCGGTGAAGGTGCTGCGCGAGGTCAGCGACCCGACGCAGCGCCAGCGTTTCATCGACGAGGCGCGCACCCTCGCCGGACTCAACCACGCCGGCCTCGTCGTGCTGCTCGACGCCGGCATCCTCGGCGAGCGTCCGTACCTGGTGATGACGCTGGCCGACGACGCGACCCTTGCTTCTCGGATCGCCTCGGGGCCGATCGGGTCGGACGGCGTCAGGGCGATCGGGATCCAGGTCGCGAACGCGCTCGCTTACGCCCACGAGCGCGGGATCGTGCACCGGGACGTGAAGCCGAGCAACGTGCTCCTGTGCGGCGACGGGCGCGCACTGCTCGCCGACTTCGGCATCGCCCGGCTCGTCGGGTCGACCGAGCACCACACCCGGACCGGCGACGCGATCGGCTCACCGGCGTACCTGGCACCCGAGCAGGTCGCCGGGGACGAGCTGACGCCGGCCGTGGACATCTACTCGTTCGGGCTCGTGCTCCTGGAGGCGTTGACAGCCGAACGAGCCTTCCCGGGTACGCCGATCGAGGCTGCACTCGCGCGCCTCAACGCAGCACCGCCGATGCCACCGGACCTGGACCCGGGGTGGCGGGCGTTGCTGGCCCGGATGACGCACCGCGTCCCGGAGAACCGGCCGACCGCCCGGGAGGTCGTCGAGGAGCTCGCGCGCGGCGAGCAGACGCTGACGCCGATCGCGACCCGACGACGCTGGTCGAAGCCGGCGGCCTACCTGGGACTCGTCGCGCTGCTGCTGGTCGTTGCCTTCCTCGTGGTGCGCCCCGGTGGCGGCGGCAACCACGTCAACACCCCTGGAGCACCGGTGCACGTACCGGCCCGGTACCAGCCGGCCCTCACCCACCTCCACGACGCCGTGAACGGACCGGAGCAGTGATCGCCCGGCGCAATCTCGTGGCGTTGGCCGCTCTTGCCTGCTTGGTGAGCGGCTGCGGTTCGAATGCCGTGCTCAGCGCCGGATCACGCGTCCCGTCGCTGAGCACGACGCTGGTCCAGGTGGACTCGGCCCTCGAGGGTGGCCGGTACGCCGTCGCGCGCACCAGGTTGACCACCTTGATCAACGAGACCCGCAGGGCCCAGGCGAACGGCTCGATCTCCAGCGCGACCGCGACGCGCATCATCCGAGCCGCTCGCGAGCTGCTCGCCCAGCTGCCGCACCCCACAGCTGCCTCGACCAAGGCCGCGTCGCCCGCCCGTCCCCAGCCCTCGACGACCCGGTCCGCGACCTCCACCCCGACGCCGACCCCGACGCCGACCCCGAGCAAGCCTGCGCAGAGCCGGGCAGCCACGCCGACACCGACGCCCTCCCAGGAACCCACCCCGACGCCCACGCCCACACCCACGCCGAGTCCTACCGGCACGGCATCCCCGGGACTGGTCTCCCCGAGCCCCTAACGGTGGGGACGGCCGCCGTCGTTGCCTTCGGCAAGGAAGGCAAGGCGGCGCAGCACCTCGCGGTTGCGAACGCCGATCAGCAGCTGCCTCAACGCGCGCGGCACCAGCGCGCCCGGACCTTCCACCGCGTCCTCACGGATGTGGACACGCGAGCCGGGTCCGCGCTCCTCGAGCTCGACGACGACCTCCGCAGCGCCCGTCGGCCACGCGTGCGCCTTCAACCGGAGCAGGCGAGGCGGTACCGCGTCGAGGACCTCGGTCCGGTCGTCCAGGAGCAACGGCCAGCTCCCGACCGAGTGGTGGAGACGGGCTCCCACGGCGGGCCAGGAGTCATCGACATCGCGCATCCTTGCCGCCCCGACCACCCAGGAGGGGTAGAGCCAGCCGTCGCTGAGAACGCGCCAGACGGCGTCGACGGATGCCTCGACGTCGCGGCTGATGGTCACGGCTCGGCCGTTCGTGCTCATCTCTGGTCCTCCAGGACCTCGAGGAGCGCTCCGAGCGCGAGCGCGACGGTGCCCTCCACGACGGCCTCGGGCTCGCCCTCGAGGTGGTGCTCGTCGACCTCGACGGCGCGGCCCCGGCGGGAGCTCGCCACGAAGACGGTGCCTGCGGGAGTGCCTTCGTCGGGGCCGGGGCCGCCGACACCGGTCGCCGAGACGGCCACGTCGCAATCGAGCACCCGATGTGCGCCGAGGGCCATCTGGGACGCGCACGAGCCGGTGTTCACGGGGCCCGGGTCGACCTGGAGGACATCGAACTTCACCTGGGCCGCATAGGCGACCACCGCACCTCGAAACCAGTCGGCGGCCCGGTCGCCCCCGGCCAGCGCTGCCGAGATCTGTCCACCTGTCAGCGACTCGGCGACCCCGACGGTCAGGGACCTGCTCTGCGCGAGAGCGGCGATCTGGTCGACGAGCTCGTGCAGTCGTGGGTGTGGTTCTTCCATCGCGGCCCTCCTCGGCGGTCAGCTGGGTCAGGCGCCGCGCGCGGTGCGAGCCATCAGGTCGGCCACGAGCGGGCCCAGGCCGGAGTCCTGGTGCAGATTGCGCTGCCGCCGGTACTCGGGCGGTTCGGAGAGGAGCCTCGTGACCTCCTCGAGGGGAGCGTCGAGCCCGTCTTCCTGCAGTGCGACTCGCGCTCGAGCGACGGCCTCCTGGGCCAGGCTGCGCACCGGGCGGAGGCTGCCGTCGGTGTCCACGATCCTGGTGTCCAGCCCGTGCCGTGCCGTGCGGAAGCTGTTCTCGGCCAGGACCGCGCCCGGCACGTCGGCCGCATCGACCGGCCACTCCACCAGGTGGCGCACGATGCCCTGGACCAGCGCGGTCAGGCCGGCGATGACGGCCATCGAGGGCTGCGAGTCCATGACGCGCACCTCGATCGTGCCGTACCGGGGCTGGAGCCGAGCGTCCCACCACAGGTGGGTGTAGTCGGGTACCTGCGCAGCGGAAACCACGTCGCGGGTCAGGGCGAGGTACTGCTCCCAGGACGTGACCACGGGGGGAACGCCGGTCCGGGGGTAGGAGCTGACCACCGCCCAGCGTGCCGAGGCCATCCCGGAGTCGCGTCCGTGCCAGAACGGAGAGTTGGCGGCGAGTGCTTGCAGCACCGGCAGCCAGGGCCGCAGGCCGCGGTACGCGCAGATGGCAGCGCGCTCGTCGGGAAGTCCGACGTGCACCTGGAGGGCCGCGGTCGGGGTGCGCAGCACGCCGGCCAGCGACCGCCCGATCGAGGTGTAGCGAGCTGTCGGGCTGAGGGTGGCGTCGCCGAACGGAGCGGCCGGGTGCACCCCGGCCGCGACGGCGTGGCCCCCGGCGGCCAGCAGCGAGGAGCGCATCGTCGCCAACCTCGGCGCGATCTGCTCGGCGTTGGTGCAGACGGGGGTGGCGAACTCGATCATGGCCGCGAACAGCTCGCGCGCCACCGTCCCCGCCTCGGTCGAGGTCGCGGCGCGGACACGCTCGACCAGCCCGGCGCTGGCCCGGTCAGCCAGGCGCCCACCTTCGTCGACCAGGATCAGCTCCTCCTCGACCCCGACCGTGAACTCCCCGCCGCTGGGGAACGTGACGTACTCCCCGGGGTCGTGGGCGAGCGGTTGCACGCCCACGTGGAGACTCTGATCGACCTTCACCTGCTCACCTCCTCCTCTGGGGGGAAAGTGCCCGAGGGCGCGCGCGTGAAACGCAGAGCCGAAACAGCGTGCCTGTGGTGGTCGTTGATCGCCGCGGCTCCCGCTGCCACGATCGCTCCATGATCGACGAGAGCACGTTCGACGTGTCCAGCCTCTGCGAGGCGTTCCAGAACACCGTGACCCGCGCCGGCGACCAGGTCGCGCTGCGTACGCCGGGGGGCACGCAGGAGATCAGCTGGCGCGAGTACGGCGAGCGGGTCGAGCGGATCGCGGCCGGTCTGGCGGCGCTGGGGGTCCGGGCGGGCGACACCGTCGGCATCATGCTCCTGAACCGACCCGAGTTCGCGCTGGTCGACACCGCGGCCCTGCACCTGGGCGCGGTCCCGTTCTCGATCTACAACACCTCCTCACCCGAGCAGATCAGCTACCTCTTCGGCAACGCAGGCAACAAGGTGGTGATCACCGAGCAGGTGTTCCTGCCGGTTCTCCGCTCAGCCGAGACGACCGTCGAGACGTGGGTCAGCATCGACGGGGGAGACGGGACGATGACACTGGCCGACCTCGAGGCGAGCCCGGCCGCCGGGTTCGACTTCGAGGCGTCCTGGCGCGCAGTGAACCCCGACGACGTGCTCACGCTGATCTACACCTCGGGCACCACCGGCCCGCCCAAGGGCGTCGAGCTCACCCACGGCAGCATGCTCGCCGAGCTCCGCGGCTGCCACGCCGTGTCCCCGGGCATCCAGGGTGACCGGAACGTGTCCTACCTGCCCTCGGCCCACGTGGCCGACCGGTGGGGCACCCACTACACCTCGATGGCGGTGGGCCAGACGGTCACCTTCGTGCCGGACCCGCGCGCGGTGGTCGCGGCGCTGCCCGAGGTCAGGCCGACCATCTGGGGCGCGGTGCCGCGGATCTGGGAGAAGCTGAAGGCCGGTCTCGAGGCCAACGGCATCACCGACCCCGCCGCCCTCCCGGACGAGGCGAAGGCAGGCGTCCGCCAGCTGCTGGGTCTGGACGAGGTCCGCTGGTCCGTCTCGGGGGCGGCTCCGATCGCGCCCGAGGTGCTGCAGTTCTTCACCGACCTCGGCATACCGATCTGCGAGCTCTGGGGGATGTCCGAGCTCTCCTGCTGCGTCACCATCAACCCGCGTGACGACATCCGGATCGGCACCGTCGGCAAGGCGGTCCCGGGGGCGGAGATCATCGTGGCCGAGGACGGCGAGCTGCTGGTCCGCGGTCCGCTGCTGATGCGCGGGTACCGCGGCCAGCCGGACAAGACCGCCGAGACCATCGACGCGGACGGGTGGCTGCACACCGGCGACATCGGCACGATCGACGAGGACGGCTACGTCCGGATCATCGACCGCAAGAAGGAGATCATCATCAACGCGGCCGGCAAGAACATGTCGCCGGCCAACATCGAGCAGACCGTGAAGGCCTCGCACGCGCTGATCGGCCAGGCGGTCGTCATCGGCGACCGGCGTCCGTACAACGTCGCGCTGCTCGTCCTCGACCCGGACGTGCTCGCCAGCTACGCCGGGCCCGGGGTGGAGCAGGACGTCGCCGCGGCCGTCGACGCCGCCAACGCGCGGCTCTCCCGGGTCGAGCAGGTCAAGCGGTACCGGATCCTGGACGTCGACTGGCTTCCCGGCGGTGACGAGCTGACCCCGACGATGAAGCTCAAGCGCCGTCCGATCGGGGAGAAGTACGCCGCCGAGATCGAGGGTCTCTACGCGGAGTGAGTGAACTCCAGGTAGTGCACGTCGGTGATCGGTCGGCTCAGCCGTTCGAAGAGCCGGCGGGCAGGTCCCCACGCGCCGCGGAGAGTCGCGGCGGCGTGCCGGCGGTCCGACTCGGCGGTCAGCACCCGTCCGGTGGCCCTGATCGGGGAGCCGAGCGGTTTCCCGGTCGGGCCGCAGGGCGCGATCAGGGCGCGTTCGTCCCGCGCGAGCCGCTTCGCCTTGTAGGCGTTGACCTCGGTCCAG
>JBJMIP010000097.1:0-5744 GCA_045806825.1 Marmoricola sp. | reverse complement strand
TGGGTCGCCGACGGCGGCGACGGGGACCTGCCCGCACTGACCCAGCAGCACCCCGCTTCGATCGACCTCACCTGACCCCCACCAGACCCGGAGGAACCATGACCGAGACCACCGCCCAGCGTCGTGACCGCCTGGTCGTCGCCGCCATCGACGCGGCCGGGAGCGACGACTTCGGCTCGCATGAAACCGCGGACAGCTGGCAGGAAGGGCTCGACCTCTTCCTCGAGGATCTGGCCGGTCCGGCACGGCTCAACGAGATCGGCGTCGGGGTGGCCGAGGACGGCGTGGTCAACGACCTGGCGACCCGGTTGCGGATCGAGGCCTGGCGCAAGGAGCACCCGGAGGTCGCCGAGCAGAAGGTCGAGCGGCCGATCATCATCGTCGGCCAGCCGCGGACCGGCACCACCATCCTGCTCGACCTGATGGCCCAGGATCCCGCGAACCGGGCGCCGCTGAGCTGGGAGGTAGAGCGCCCGGTGCCCGCTCCGCAGACCGCGACCTACGGCACCGACCCACGCATCGCGGAGGCTCAGGCCCAGTTCGACCTCGTCGACTCGTTCATCCCGGGCTTCGCGGCTTTCCACGAGCTCGGCGCCCAGCTGGCCCAGGAGGACGTCCGGATCTTCACCAGTGACTTCAAGTCGATGCAGCACTCGTTGCAGTTCGAGGTGCCGACCTACAACCGGTGGCTGCTGCACGAGGCGGACATGGCCCCGGCGTACGCGTGGCACCGTCGGTTCCTCCAGCACCTGCAGTCCGAGCACCACGGCGAGCGCTGGCTGCTGAAGTCGCCGGCCCACCTGTGGTCGCTGCCCGCGCTGGTCGCCGAGTACCCGGACGCGATCGTGATCCAGAACCACCGCGACCCGCTCAAGGTGATCGCGTCGCTCAGCGCGCTCGGCGCGAGCCTGCGCGAGATGACCACCGACTCCTTCGAGGTCACCCGGCTGGCTGCCCAGTACAGCGACGACATCATGGTCGGGCTCGACCGTGCGCTGCAGGCCCGCCACGACGGGGTCTTCGCCGAGGGTCAGGTCATCGACGTGCGGTACCAGGACATCCGCCACGACCTGGTCGGCGCGGTGGCCCGGATCTACGACCGGATGGGGATCGAGCTCACGGCCGAGGCGGAGGAGCGGATGCGTGCCTTCCTCGCCGCGCACCCGGGCGACCAGGGCGGCAGCTTGAAGCGCTACTCGTTCGCCGAGACCGGCTTGGACCAGGGCGAGCTGCGCGAGCGGGCGCGGGCCTACCAGGAGTACTTCGGGGTCGAGTCCGAGCCTCTGGACTAGGCCTGGGCCAGCCGGAACGTGCCCGCGGCACGACGTCGCCGTCGCAAGGTCCGGGCGCGCTGCAGGCGTCGCACCAGCGTGGGGTCGAGCTCCATCGCGGCGGGAAGGTCGATGACCACGTTGAGCTCGCGGTAGAACTCCACCGGGGTCATCCCGAGCTGCCGCTCGATCTCCACCGCCTTGGCGCCGGCGTACCGCCACCACTGCCGCTCGAAGTCCAGGATCTCCTGCTGGTGCCCAGTCAGCTCGTCCATGACCAGGAGCCTGCCACGCGCCCGGTCGCGGCGTGGTTTCGGGTCCGTGAACTCTGTGTTGCGAGTCCTTTTCCGGGCGTACGTCAGGGCGCCGGGACCGACGCGCAGGTGTTCCTCGGCGCCTTGCCGGCGAACCGCTGCGAGAAGAACGCGAGCGCTCCGGGAGCTCCGGTCACGGTCTCGCTGAGGTGTTCGGCGAGCAGGTCCTCGACGTGCTCGACGACTGCGCCTGCAGCGCAGTAGCGGCGCACCAGCTCGCGGTCCGGCCCGATCGGGGCCAGCTCGTCGAAGTTCGCGTGGTAGTCGTACACGGGTGCGGTCGGCGTACCGGGGATGCCCAGCGGACTGTTGGCGTGCAGCAGGTTCGTCACGGCCGGCACGTCCAGCGCTCCGGGGAACGCCTCGATCTGCGCGATCGAGAGGAACGGGTAGCGCCCGACGGCGTCGCTGATGCAGTCGCCGGACGCCGCCGCGACCTTGGCCCTCCCATCGGCGCTGAGGTACTGACCGAGGTCGTACTCCGGGAAGGCCTTCAACGGACCGTTGACGCCCATCGCGATGGCTCCGCCGACGGCTGAGCCGCTGAACGCGTCGATGGTCTTGCGGATCTCACCGACCACGCCGCCGAGCGCGACCCCTTGGACGTTCAGCTCGGGCGCGTACGTGGGCTGGAGCTGGCTGGCGATGCTGCTGGCGAACGCGCCGCCGGAGTAGCCCCAGATGCCGAGCCGGGTGCTGGGAGTGAGCCCGGCGGGGGAGAACGCGACGGCGGCGCGCAGTCCGTCGAGGACGGCCTGGCCCTCCATCCGGCCGGCGAGGAACTGGGAGTCGGGGCCTTCGTAGTCGGGAGCTGCGATGGCCCAACCGTTGGAGAGGGCGCTCAGCATCAGGCCGCTCTCCGCGCCGGAGGCGTTCTGGGTGCCGAGCAGTCCGCCCCTCAGCCCGTAGGAGGGCGCGCACTTGCCGGCGACCCCGTCCTCGGCGGTCTGGTAGGTGACCAGGGGGCGGGTGCCGGTCCCGGCCCAGGCGGTTCGCGGCACCATCAGCGTCGTCACGGTTGCGGTCGGACGCCCGTGCGCGTCGTTGGTGCGGTAGAGGATCTGCCAGGCGTCGGCCGGGATCGGCAGCAGGTACGCGATCGCGGTGATCCTGCGCGAGGCGATGACGGCGCCGGCGGCGTAGGAGGCCACGTTCGCCGGGACCGCGTAGAACGGATCGGCCTCGGGAACCGGTGCCGGAGCAGCGCTGGCGCCGCGCACGGAGCCCGCGACCAGTGCGGCGGTGACCAGCAGCGCGGCAGTGAGGACAGCTGGCAGTCGCTTCATCGTGGGGTCCTGACGTCGGGAGGGTGCGACGACGTTAACCTCGATCAACCGAAATGAAAAGACTTCTTTTCACATCTAATGGCCGATCCCGGTCCTACGATGGCGGGACCTTGGGAGGGGAACCCTGTGACAAGCCGTACCTACTCGGGCCTGTCCGCGTCCGAGCGGGACGCCGAACGGCGCTCACGCCTGCTCGCCGCGGGGCGCGAGCTCATCGGTACCCAGGGCTACGCCGCGGTCTCGGTGGAGAAGCTCTGCGCCACCTCCAAGGTCTCCAGCCGGCACTTCTACCAGCTCTACGACAACAAGGAAGCGGCCTTCCTCGACGTCTACGACTCGATCACCAAGCAGTCCTTCGAGGCTGCCGTCGCCTCCCTGGAGGCCACCGAGGGCCAGCCGATGATGGAGCGCATCTCGCAAGCCTTCCTCGCCTACGTCGGCCCGATGGTCGAGGACATCCGGGCCGCCCGGATCGCGTTCGTGGAGATCATGGGAGCGAGCCCGATGATCGAGGAGCGTCGCCTGTCCTACCGGGAGCTGCTCGTCGACCTCGTGGTCTCCGAGGGCGGTGCGGCAGCACAGCGCGGCGAGGTCCGGCCCCGTGACTTCCGTTTCGCGACCCTGGCGCTGACCGGCGCGGCGAACGCGATCGTCTACGACTGGACCCGCCGCGAGGACCGCGAGGACACCGCGGCCCTCGAGGCCCAGCTCACCGAGCTGGCCCTGGACCTGCTCGCCCGCTAGGGGTTCACCGCTCCCGGCCGACCGGCCGCGGTGCCCACGCGTCGTCGTCCAGCCGGAGGATCACCGCGGAGACGAAGGCGAAACCGAGCGCGTTCAGGCCCCAGGCGACCAGGTCGAGCGGGTGGCTGCCGACGACCACGGCGGCCACGAAGTGCAACGGCTGCGCCGCGACCAGTGCCCAGGCCGCCCAGGTGGGCAGCTCGCCGCCGCGCAGCAGGGCCACGGCCAGCAGGATCGTGCCGAACACGTGCCCGACCACGAACAGCACGCCGGCGACGCCGGCGATCGGGTGCACAGCGGTGTACATGTCGGCGGCCCGGGCCGTGGAGAAGTCGTGCTTCACGGCGTACAGGGCGACCGCGTCGCTGGAGACCAGCAGGGCCAGCGACGCGTACCCCGGCACCAGCAGGCACAGCGCGACCGCGGTCAGGCGCGGCGACCGACGGGCTGCGACCCGGCCGACCCACAGCACGATCGGCACCATCACCAGGCTCGCGGCGAAGCCGAGCCATACGACTGCGTTGGCAGCGCCCTGGTGGGCGGCGATGTGCCGGACGATCTCGGTGTCGCTCTGGTTGGTCTCGTAGGGAAGGACGAAGCGCAGGACCGCGATCAGGGCCGGGCCGATCGGGAGCAGGACGGCAGCCAGTACGCGGCTGGCGTGCCGCAGATCGGTGGTCGGGGCGGTCGTCGCAGGAGTGGTGAGTGAGGTCATCGGAAGCCTCCGGGTGCGGCCCCAGCCTGTCCGGGGCGATGTCCCGACGATCCGCCGAGCTACCGGTCCGGGGGAACCGAGCGCGCGCCCGTCCGGCCGGGAGGTCCGCCCGGCACGACCGGGAAGCGACTCCCGGCCCGTCCGGGACTCCTTAGAGGTTCGCCAGCTCGCGCTTGAGGATCTTGCCCGTCGGGTTGCGCGGCATCTCGTCGAGGAACAGCACGTCCCGCGGCACCTTGTAACGCGCCAGGTTGTCCTTCACGAAGTCCTTCACCGCGTCCTCGCTGACGCTCGCGCCGGGGTCCAGCACCAGGAACGCCCGCAGCCGCTGGCCGAAGTCCGCGTCCTCGGCGCCGAGGACCGCGACGTCCGCGACACCGTCCATGGTGATCAGCAGCTCCTCGACCTCGCGCGGGAAGACGTTCTCGCCGCCGGAGACGATCATCTCGTCGTCGCGCCCGTCGATGTAGAGCAGTCCCTGGTCGTCGAAGTGGCCGACGTCGCCGGTGGCCATCAGGCCGTCGATGATCGCCTTGCCGCCACCCCCGGTGTAACCCTCGAACGGAGCCGTGGTGCCGACGAAGATCCGGCCGGTCTGGCCCTGCGGCAGGATCCGGTCCTTGTCGTCGTAGATCCGGATGGTGACGCCGAGTGCCGGGCGGCCGACCGAGGTCGGGGCGTTGCGAACCTCGGTGGGGGTCGCCAGCGTGGCGATGGAGACCTCGGTGGAGCCGTAGAGGTTGTAGATGACGTCGCCGACGGTGTCCTGGAAGGCGGTCGAGACGGCGGCCGGCAGCTGGGCGCCGGCGGTGAACGCGCACTTCAACGAGCTCAGGTCGTAGGAACCGACCTTGTCCTCGCCGAGCTCGAGCACCCGCTGCAGCATCACCGGCACCACGCAGATCGTGGAGGCCTTCGTGTCCTGGATGTCGGCAAGCATCTGCTCGGCGTCGAACTTCGGCCGCAGCACCAGTCGTGAGCCCAGCGAGATGGTGATCATCGCGATCAGCATCCCGGTGCCGTGGAAGATCGGCGGACCCATCACCGTGGTCTCGCTCGCGCGCATCGGCATCCGCTCGAGGACGGCGCCCGGGAGGGCGAAGCCCTTCGGGTCGGGGCGCGGCGCGCCCTTCGGGGTGCCGGTGGTGCCGCTGGTCAGCAGCACGATGCGGCCGGGCTTCTCCGGCGGCTTCGGCATCTGCGGTGAGCCGGTGGCGATCAGCTTGTCGAGGGCATCGGGACCGGGCCCCTCGACGCTCACGGCGTACTTGCCCTGCGGCGGCTCGACGGCGGCCACGATGTCGGCGAAGTCCTCGTCGAAGACGAGCAGGTCGACGCCTTCGCGCTCGCAGACCTCGCTCGCCTGGCGCGGGGAGAAGGAGGTGTTCAGCCAGAGGCTGCGCAGGCCCGCGCG
>JBJMIP010000096.1:0-7219 GCA_045806825.1 Marmoricola sp. | reverse complement strand
TCATCGCGCTCGGCCTCAGCCTTGGCTGCTCGGCGACGCTGACGACGGGACAGCTTCTCGGGTGCGGGTTCGTCGACGACGTCCGCGTCGGAATCCGGCTCGACCTCGGCTTCAGGGGTCGCGGCCAAGTCGGCGAGAGCAGCCTGCTCGACCTTCGCGAGGCGGCGCCGCTGCCGACGGGACAACTTCTCCGGCGCGGGCTCGTCAACGACCTCCTCGACGACCGCCTGGTCGGCATCCGACGCGACTTCGGCTTCGGGCTCGACCACGAGCTCGGCCTCGGGCTCGGCTTCGGGTCGCAGGTCGGCGACCTCATCCTCGACCTCGACCTCATCCTCGACCTCGAACTCGGACACGACCTCGGCCTCGGCCTCGGCCTCATCTTCGACGGCCTCATCCTCGACGGCCTCGACACCCACGGCCGCCGGCTCCGCCAGCTCGTCCGGCTCGTCCTGCGTCCGCTCGGGCGCGAGGTCGGCGATGCCGAAGAACGCTGCAACGTTCGCGTCGAGCTCGAGCACGGATGGCTCCTCGTCGACGACCTCCACCTTGCTGCGCCTCCACCACCGGCGACGCGAGGTTTTGGGCTCGGCTTCCGGAGCGGTGACCTTTGCGTCGTGGGTACTGAGCTCGACCCGCTCGTCCTCGACCCGCTCGTCCTCGGGTGCTGTGTCTGCGACCGGCTGCTCGACCTCGACGTTCAGGGCCTCGGCCCGGCGGTCCTCCGGCGGCGCTACGCCGTAGAACGCGGCGACCTCGGGATCCAGCCCGGTGGCGTACGTGGTTCGGACCAGCGCAGGAGGCGGAGGAGGAGGCGGTGGCGGAACGACGAGCTCGGGCTCCGGCACCGGATCGGGCTCGACGAGCGCCAGGTGCTCCCGGTCGAGCTCTACCTCGCGCACGACCTCCGGCCAGTGCGCTGCGGGGCCGAACAATGCGGCCAGGACCGGGTCCTGGATGTAGGACTCGGGTTCGGCGAGGTCCTCAGGAAGGGCCTCGGGCTGCGGCTCGGTCTCGGGCTGTGGCTCTGGCTCGACGACCTGGACGGCCTCGAGCTCCTCCGCCTCGTCAACGACCTCACGTGGCGGCTCCGGCTGCTCGGCCAGAAATTGTGGCTCCGGCTCGGCGACGTCGCCCGCCGGCTCCAGCTGCTCGGCCCGGAGCTCTGCTTGGAGTTCGGGTTCCGGCTCGGGTTCCGGCTCGGGTTCAGGCTCGGTCTCGAGCGCGGGTTCAGCGACCGGCTCGACGCCCGGCTCGCCAACCGACTCGACGCCCGGCTCAACCAGCGCATCGGTCGGCTCCTCCTCGGCCTCGGTCGGCACCGGCGCCATCCCGAAGAGCGCCGCGATCATCGGGTCGAGCTCGTCGCTCGAGCGCTGCTCGGCGATGGGCTCAGCCGGGCCTTCGTGCCCGCCCTTGCGAGCCTTGCTCAGCCAACGCCGACGGGTGGCCGTTCCGGGGTCTGCATCGGTCGACATGTCCGGGTCGGCACCTCCTTCGGTCGTCGCTTCGCTCATCGCTTCGTCGGTCTCGGCACCGGCGAGCACGTCGTCGAGACCGAGTGTCACAGTCGTTGCTGGGGAATCCAGGTTGGTGCGGGGGCGCCCAGCCAGCGCCCTCGGTCCAGTGTCCCCGGCCGGGGGTTCCGGCTCAACGCTTTCCGCCGAACCTTCAGACAGCGGAAGCCCAGCGGTCGAGGACGCGCTGGGCTTCTGCTGAGACTCCGACTGGGGGACGGAGTGCGTTGCAGGGGTGGACCTCTCCGGGTCCGGTGGTGCTGGACGTTGCAGCTGGTTGCGCTGCTCCCGCCGCCAGGGCAGGAGCACGGACGCGCCGACCACGAGGAGGCTGAGAGCGACGTTGCGAAGTTTCCTCCGCACGCCGCTCCCAGCTTCACGCGTGTCAGCTACGAGCCGCACCTCGGGCGGGGCGCAGGCCCAGTCCGCCGGCGACCAGCATCAGGATCATGCCGGAGACCAGCAGCGCGATGCCCTGCTCGCTGCGCAGGTCCTTGGCCACACCGGCACCGGTGAGACCCGCGTGGACGACGGTCGGCGTTGCGACGGTGCCCTCGGGGGTGTCGGTGGTCGGCGGGTTGACCTCGGTGCAGTCCTCGACAGCCGGGAACGTGTGCTCCCAGTGCGTGGTCACACCCTCGGCGAGGACGTTCGGGTCGATCGCGGTCGCGTCGACCTCGACGGTGCCACCGGCCGTGAGCGAACCGCTCACCACGTAGTGCACGCCGTCGACGTCAGCGGTCTCGATGACCGGTCCGGCAGCCTTCTTGCTCGGGATCGGGACCTCGGTGACCGGGGTCGGGTCCGGGAGGACGACCTGCGGGTCGGTGTCACAGGTCGGGTCGACGAACTGCGGAGCACCCGGGGTGACCTCGGTCGGCGGGATCACGATGTCGCACGGAGACTCGGCAGCGTCGAAGTCGCCCTCGATCACCAGCACACCCTGCTCGGAACCGTCGAAGGTGTAGCCCTTGTCGGCCGTGAACGTGACGACCCAGTGACCGCCGGGAGCGGAGCTACCGCTGACCACGAAGGTCGCGTTCTGGGCGACCGGGTCGAGGCCCGGGGTGTTCTCGTTGGCGCAGGTCGGCTGGGTGACGTCGACGTCGGCGTTGGCCAGCGGGGTCTCGACGTCGCCGTCGCAGCTCGCGGAGGTGATGTCGCCGTCGTACTGGTGGAAGACGCCCTGGTCGTCGGTGAAGGAACCGATCAGGTCGGGCTTCGCCTGGTCAGCGACGTGGGTCGCGCCTTCGTAGGTGCCGGCGGTCTTCCAGCGCTTGTTCGGGTCTTCGCGGTGCATCAGGTGACCCTTGAGCTTCGCGGAGTCGTCGTCCACCTGGATGAAGACGTACGGGTTGGTGTCCGAGCTCGTGGCGTGACAGATGTTCACCTTGTTGACCGCTGCGTCAGCAGAGGTCGCGGTGGCCAGCAGCGCCACGCCGCTGGACATGGTCAGCGCGCCGAAGGCGGCGATGACGGTGGCTACGCGGCGCATACGCGGACGCGTGGAACTGTTAATCCCCATTTTGTGCCCCAGATCAGTAGTACTCGTTGGAATGACGTGCCCCCCAGGGCACCGGGTCCGTCGGCCTCCCCAGAGGCTTCTGGAACCCTGACGACGCGGGCTCTCGCCCACGTCGCTTGTCTTATCGAATGCCCCAACGAGCACCCCCGGCAAAGGGTGATACGAACGGTCTAGTCCGCAAATACGGACAAAAGGTGCCTAAACGTCCAACAACGTTTGTAAATAGCCGAATCCCTCACGGGGGCAGACGTGCCGAAGTGGCGCACGACACACGTCGTGCGCCACCTCGTCAGCTGTTAGCTACGCACGCGCCGCGGACGGGCCAGCCCGCCAGCTGCCACGAGCAGCACCAGGCCGGAGCCCAGCAGCGCGATCCCCTGCTGGGACCGCAGGTTGTCCGTCTTCATCGGCGAACCCGCCAGGCCGGCGTGCACCACCGTCGGGGTGGCGACGTCCGGCGGAGAGACCACCGGCGGGGTCACGTCCGGAGGCGTGACCACGGTGCAGTCCACCGCTGCGGTGAAGGTGTGCTCGAACTCGAGCGACTGCGCGTCATCGGCGAAGGTGTAGCCGTCGTCGACCGTCGCGGTCACGGTCACGTGCTCGCCGGGGGCGACGGTGCCGTCGAGCTCGAAGGTCACGTGGTCACCCTCGGTGGCGTACGACGGCGTGTTGTCGTTGTCGCAGCTCGGGTTGGTGAAGGTGACAGAAGCGGTCGTCTCGATGTCCGGCGGCGGCGGGACCTCGGAGTTCTGGCAGGTCGCCAGCGTCACGACGCCGTCGAGTACTACCTGGTTTCCCTCCGGGTCCACGTAGTCGCCGATGATGTCCGGCTTTGGCTGACCCTTGGTGTGCGCGACGCCGTTGAAGGTGCCGTCAGACTTCCAGCGCTTGTTCGGGTCGTTGCGGTGCGCGAGGTGAGCAGTCAGCTGCGTCGAGTCGTTGTCCACCGTGATGAAGGTGTACGGGTTGGAGTCCGAGCTGGTTGCGTGACAGACGTTGACCGGCGTCTTGTCGGCGTTGGCGGCCGGCGCGGTCGCGAGCAGCACGGCGCCGCTCGACATCACCAGCGCACCGAGCGCGGCGACGAACGTGGCAACCCGACGAGCGGACGGCCTCTTGGTTCTCGTAGACATAAAGCCCCCAGAAAAAGTCGAAATGAAAGGGAGGAACAGGCGTTACCCGAAAGGACGCCTTTCACATCGAAAACCCGCGTGCTAACTGGCAACAATGACCCGACTGGGTGGTATCGCTGCGACTTTCCAGACATATGCGGACCAACCGAACTCGAGAGTTCGCACGGTGGACCTCCCGCGGCGGCAACGCGCCGCAGAGTAGGCTCGCGCCACATCTTCAGCACCCACAGCACGGAGGCCAGCGAGCGTGACCACCCCGGCGACCAGCTCGGCCGACGGCGACCGCCCGATCACGCGCGGCTCCCGGCTGCCGCGCCGCGCCCGACGGGCCCAGCTGCTCGAGTCGGCCCTCGAGGTCTTCGTGGCCCAGGGGTACCACTCCGCTGCCATGGACGACATCGCCGAGAACGCCGGCGTCTCCAAGCCGGTGCTCTACCAGCACTTCCCCGGCAAGCTCGACCTCTACCTGGCGCTGTTGGACCAGGCGGTCGACAAGGTGATCACCGGGACCCGCGACGCGCTGGAGTCCACCGACGACAACAAGCAGCGCGTGGCCGCCACGATGAGCGCCTTCTTCTCCTACGTCGCCAGCGAGCAGGGCGAGTTCCGACTCGTCTTCGAGTCCGACCTGACCAACGAGCCTGCCGTCCGTGAGCGGATCGACCGGGTCACCAAGGAGTGCTCGGACCTGATCGCGCACGTCATCCACGACGACACCGGCCTGCCGGACGAGGCTTCCCAGCTGCTGGCCGTCGGCCTGGTGGGAATGGGCCAGGTCAGCGCACGGTTCTGGCTGCAGGATCGTTTGCAGGGCGCTGACACCATCGAGCAGGACGCGGCTGCAGCTCTGGTCGCCGGCCTCGCCTGGCGCGGCATCCGCGGATACCCGCGCACCGACGAAGCCTGACGACACCCTTTCCCCACGCAGCACCCAGACGACAACAGGAGGTCCTCCGCATGGAGGTCAAGATCGGCGTCCAGAACGCCAACCGCGAGCTCACCATCGACACCGACCTGGACGCCGGCGGCGTCGAGGAGCAGGTGCGCCAGGCCCTCGCGGACGGCGGCGCCCTCGCGCTCACGGACTCCAAGGGCCGCCGGGTGATCGTCCCGGTGGCCACGCTCGCGTATGTCGAGATCTCGACCAGCACCGTTGGTCAGGTCGGCTTCCGCTCCTGACCCCGGGCTCCCAGCCCCGCACAGAGCGGGGCCGCGGCAGCGGCGTGCTGGTGCCGCTCACGGGTCGAGCACCACTCGCGGCGCCCCAGAAACCAGGCCGCGTGCACGCCGCCGCCGACGACGCTTCTCGCCGTGCACCGGCCCCAGACCGGAACACGACCGGGTCAGAATGCTGGAGTCGGCGCTGAGCCCTCGATGGCGCAGGTCGATGGTCTAGGCAGACCAACCGTGACGAACCGGGTCAACCGTTCGATTCCGACGTCAGGTCTGCCCGATCGGAGGATGCCGGCGCTCCCCGGTTCGGGTGCGGCTGGCGCAGGTCAGCTCAGGAGGCGAGGCCGAGCTCGGCCATCCGGTGGGCGTGGTTCTCGGTGAGCCGGCTGAACATCCGCCCGAGCGCGGCCAGGTCCAGTCCCGGCCGGTCGACCCCACCGGCCAGCAGCGCCGCCAGCGAGTCCCGCTCGGCGGCGACCCGCTGCGCCTGCGAGAGCGCCTCTCCCATCAGCCTGCGGCCCCAGAGCGCGAGCGCACCGGCGACCCGGTGGTCGGCGGTGATCGCCTGGCGGACCCGCTCGACGACGAACTCGGAGTGCCCGACGTCGGAGAGGGAGGTGACCACGATGGTGCGGGTCTCCGCATCCAGGAACGCCGCGACCTCGCGGTAGAAGTCGGAGGCGAGCCCGTCGCCGACGTACGCCTTGATCAGCCCCTCGAGCCAGTTGCTCGGTGCGGTCCGGGTGTGGAAGTCGTCGAAGGCTTTCACGAACGGCGCCATCGCCCCCATCGGCTCGGACCCCAGCTCGGCGATGCGCGCGATCAGCGGCTCGACGTGGTCGAACTGCACGCACGCCATCTTGCCGAGCGCGAGCTTGTCAGCGAGCGTCGGCGCGAGCCTCGCGTCCTCGGTCAGTCGCTCGAAGGCCGAGATCTCGCCGTACGCGATGGCTCCGAGGAGGTCGACGACGGCAGCGCGGTACCCGGGGTCCTGGAAGGCGACCGGGATGTCGCCCGTGGCGGCGGAATCCGCGATTTCGGTCATAGGGCGAGGGTACCGATAGACTGTGACTGGCAGACGGCCCCCGTCAGCGCCCGGACACGACCGGGGATCAAAACCTGGACGACACCGCTCAGGCGAACGGGGAACACGGCCGCGCCTCCGATTTCACACAGAATGGCAAGATCCTGACTACCTTCCGAGAGCTCGGGGTTCTCCCCGAGATTTGCGACGCGCTCGAGCGCGGCGGCATCACCACCCCCTTCGCCATCCAGGAGATGACCCTGTCGGTCGCCCTGATGGGCACCGACCTGATCGGCCAGGCGCGCACCGGCACCGGCAAGACGCTGGCGTTCGGCATTCCCGTGCTGCAGCGCTCGGTCGCTCCGCACGACCCGGACTACGACGAGCTCGTCGCGCCCGGCAAGCCGCAGGCCCTGATCGTCGCGCCGACCCGTGAGCTCGCGCTCCAGGTCTCCAGCGACCTGACCCTGGCCGGCGCCGACCGCGGCATCCGGGTGCTCACCGTGTACGGCGGCGTGCCCTACGAGCCGCAGCTCGAGGCCCTCGAGACCGGCGTCGAGGTCGTCGTCGGGACGCCCGGTCGCCTCATCGACCTGATGAACCGCAAGGCCCTGGACATCTCGCACGTGAAGAGCCTCGTGCTCGACGAGGCCGACGAGATGCTCGACCTCGGCTTCCTGCCCGACGTGGAGCGCCTGCTGGCCAAGACGCCGGAGACCCGCCAGACGATGCTGTTCTCGGCCACCATGCCGGCCGCGATCGTCTCCCTGGCCCGCACCCACATGCGGCACCCGATGAACATCCGCGCCGAGTCGTCCTACGAGAACGCGACCGTGCCGGCCAC
>JBJMIP010000095.1:0-6850 GCA_045806825.1 Marmoricola sp. | reverse complement strand
ATCCGCTCGGCCTCGACCCGCGCAGCCTCGACGCGCGCGGCTTCCTCGGCAGCAGCCTGCTCGGCTTCGACCCGCGCGGCCTCCTCGGCCTCCAGGCGCTCGGCCTGGACGCGTGCAGCTTCCGCAGCAGCAACCTTCTCGGCCTCCACCCGCGCAGCTTCGGCAGCGGCCAGGCGCTCGGCCTCGACGCGGGCAGCCTCCTCGGCGGCAACGCGCTCGGCCTCAACCCGAGCAGCCTCGTCGGCCACGACCCGCTCAGCCTCGACCCGGGCAGCCTCCGCGGCGGCGATCCGCTCGGCCTCGAGGCGCGCGACCTCCGCGGCCTCGGCAGCCTCAGCCGCCGCCTGTCGCTCAGCCTTCTCGGCCTCGGCGCGGGCAACTTCCATCAGCTCGAGCCGCTTGGCCTCGACGCGCTCGGCCTCGACCTGTGCAGCCTTCTCCTGGGCGACCCGCTCGACCTCGAGACGAGCCGCCTCCTGCTTGGCAACGCGCTCGGCCTCGGCGGCCAGCCGCTCGGCCTCGAGACGCTCGACCTCTGCCTGCACCGGGTCGACCTCGACCTCGCTGTCGAGCATCGGCGCGACCACACTCAGGTCGACCGGACCTTCGTCAGCGCCCGACCGGCCGAAGCCGAGGAGCCGCTTGCGCCCCTTCGCCTTGTCCCGGTGACGCGGCTTCGCCTCGGTCGTGCCGTCGGCGATCGTCAGCGTCTCGCGCGCCGCCGTCTGGCGAAGCAGGGTGCTGTTGAGCAGCCGCATCACGTCGTTCACGGCGGCAGCGCCCAGCACCGACGGCTGCCCGTTGAGCAGCTCGAGGATGTTCTCGGTCGAGCACACCGCGACCTTCGAGACCACGCCGGCGACCTCGTCGGAACGCTGGAAGCAGAGGATCGGCACGACCGGCCGACCGCCGATCGCCCCGCGCAGCGCGAGTGCGGCCGCAGCGACGTCCTCGATGTGCGCGTACTGGGACGTGCCCGCGACGAGCAGGCTGTTCTCGTCCATGCGGAGTGCGCCCGAGCCACTGATCGTGTTGATCACGTAGACCCCGGACGGTCCAGCCAGGACATGGTCGATCGGTACTTCGACGTCGCCGGGAACCGCCACGTCGTGAAGCACGAGCCAACCGATGGCGCGAAGCAGATCGAGTCCAGCGATTGCCGCTACTCGATCGTCCCCTCGTTCAGTCTTCCGCGTCCCCGTACGTCCGGTCCGCTCCGCCGATTCGGCGTGAACTGACACGTGTGAAACCCTCCCCGTAAAATCCCCTTATTCGTAGGTTAAGGCATATTTCGGACAAATGTCGATGGCTAGGAGAGTCATCTCTCACCACCCATCGGCACTAATCCCCGCATACGAGCGGGGCGATCCCTAGCCTGAGACCTTGTGACGACCGACGATCTCCAGGTAAGCCGACGCGAGGGTGTCGTCGAGGTGGTCTTCAACCGACCCGAGCGCCGCAACGCCTTCACCAGCGCGATGTACGCCGGGATGCGCGAGCTCTGCGACGAGCTGGCAGGCACCAAGGATGTTCGCGTCCTGGTCCTCCGCGGCGCCGGCGGCAAGGCGTTCGCTGCCGGGAACGAGATCTCCGACTTCCTCGACCGCGAGGTCGTCGCCTACGAGGAGTCGATCCGGGAGCTGCTGGTCGCCCTCTTCGAGCTCCCCCAGGTCACCATCGCCGCGGTCGAGGGCGCCTGCGTCGGCGGCGGCCTCGCCGTCGCGACCCACTGCGACCTGCGCATCGCCACCCCGGACGCCAGGTTCGGCTACCCGATCGCGCGCACGCTGGGCAACGCGCTGTCGGCCTCGATCGTCTACCGCTGCGCGAGCGTCTTCGGGGAGTCCCTGACCCGGGAGATGCTGCTGACCTCCCGGCTGACCACCGCCGACCGCGCGTACGCCGTCGGCGCGGTGATGTCGGTCGTCGAGGACCTGGACGCCGAGATCGCCGGCGTCGTCGACGGCCTGCTCGCGGCGTCCGGCGTCACCCTGCGCGCCACCAAGCAGCAGCTCGTCGCCCGGGCCGCGGTGCTCGAGGCCGAGCCGGAGTTCGATGCCCAGCTGCTCACCGAGGTCTACGGCGGGCCGGACTTCGCCGAGGGCGTCCGCGCCTTCCTGGCCAAGGAAAGGCCGGCCTTCGGGCCATGACCAGATCACCCTCGGGGATCAGCAACGGGCGGCACCTGAACCGGCGTTCGGGTCGGACCGGTGCCGCGCCGGTCGGGGTGAACAAGCGCTTCCGTCCGGAGATCGAGGGCCTGCGCTTCGTCGCCGCACTGCTGGTCGCGTCGTACCACCTGTGGACCGGCCGGGTCTCCGGTGGCGTCGACGTGTTCTTCGTGGTCTCTGGCTTCCTGATCAGCACCACGTTGCTGAACCACCTCGCCCGCTACGGCGAGGTCAAGCCCCTGACCTACCTCACCCGGCTCGCCTACCGCCTGCTGCCGGCGGCCGCCACCGTGCTCGTCTCCGTGCTGGTCGCGACCCGGATCCTGATGCCGGAGTCGACCTGGGCGAGCATCGGGCACGAGGTCCGCGCCTCGGCGCTGTACTCGCAGAACTGGTACCTCGCGATCCACTCCACCAACTACCTGGCGCAGTGGAACGAGAAGACCCCGGTCCAGCACTTCTGGGCGCTCTCGGTGCAGGGCCAGTTCTACCTGGCCTGGCTGCTGCTGTTCGCCATCATCGTGCGGTTCGCCCGGCGGTGGCCCAGCCTGACCATCCCGGTCGCCTCGGCGGTGCTGGCGATCGTGTTCACCTGCTCGTTGGCCTACTCGGTCTGGTTCACCCGGGTCGATCAGCCGGTCGCCTACTTCTCCACGTTCGCACGCGCCTGGGAGTTCGCCCTCGGCGGGCTCGCCGCGCTCTGGCTCCAACGCGAGCGCCGGGCCCCGAGCGAGTCGCGCTCGCGGTGGCTGTGGTGGGGCGGCTGGCTCGGTTTCGCGGCCATCCTGTCCACGGGCCTGGTCCTGCACGTCGCCACGGTCTTCCCCGGGTACGCCGCCCTGCTGCCGACGGGTGCCGCCCTGCTGATCCTCTTCGCGGCCGACTCGCGGCGTCGCGGCGGCGTCGCCGCATTGCTCGGCAGCCGGCCGATGGTCTGGCTCGGCGGGATGTCGTACGGGATCTACCTGTGGCACTACCCGCTGCTGGTGATCGACCGGAACGTGCGCGAGAGCGGCACCACCTCGTTGGCGCGCGGCGCCTCGATCATCGGTATCGCGTTCGCGCTGTCGCTGCTGACCAGGCTCGCCGTCGAGACGCCGCTGCTCAAGCTCGCCGAGCGTGGTCCGCGCCGGCACATCGCCGGCTTCCAGACCCTGACCGCGACCATGCTCGCAACGGCCGTCGGCGCCAGTGTCTTCGCGCTGCCGATCGACCAGGCCGAGGTCAAGCAGGTCGAGCAGCTCGCTGCCACCACGACCGAGCACGCCTACGACCTGCCGACCTGCGCCGGGGCGAACGCCCGCACGCCCTCAGGTCTCGAGCAGTGCGCCCGCCAGAGGATCACCCACCTCACCCCGGCCGCCGCGCTGATCACCCCGACGCAGCACAACCTCCCGTGCGGCCCGGACATCTACGTCGCCGAGGACATGACGGTCTGCCGCGGGGGCAGCACCGATCCGCACCCGCGGGCAACGGTGATGCTGATCGGCGACAGCCACGCCCGGGCGATCCGCCCCGCGGTGGAGGCGATCGCGAAGCACCGCAACTGGCGCCTGCTCTTCTCCTGGAGCCCCGGCTGCCAGACCGCCGCTGCACCCAAAACAGGGACGACGCGCGCCCGGTGCACCCGGTGGATGGAGCAGGTCACCCGCTACCTGCAGGGCCGCACCGAGAAGATCGACCTGCTGGTCTCGATCGGCTCCGCGCACCGCGACCTCGTGGGCGCCCCCGAGCGCGACGAGGCCACCTGGATCGAGACCTCGTTCCGCGAGCAGTGGCAGAAGTACGACGGACTGTTCACCCAGCAGCTGGTCATCCGCGACACCCCGAAGTTCTCCCCCACCCTGATCAGCTGCCTGGGCCGGCACCCCGCCGCCACCGCAGGGCAGGCGTGCTCGCTGCGACGCAGCACCGCCTTGAAGTCGGACTACGCGGCGCTGGCAGCCGAGACCGACGACAACGCGCTGACCCGGGTCGTCGACATCAGTGACGTCTTCTGCAGCGCGGCCCGATGCTCACCGGTCGTCGGCGGCTACGTCGCCTACTCCGACCCCGTGCACCTGCACTCGCTGTTCGCACCGACGCTGGCACCGTTGCTGGACCAGCGCATCCACGACGCGATCCGACCCGAGGCCCGCGCCCTGCTGTACGGGCCCGAGGGCACGCAAGCAGGGCCGCGAGGGACTAGCGGTTCACCACCACGGTGAACTGCTGGCTGATCACGACGCCCTTGCTGTCGGTGACCCGCAGCGTGAACCGGAACGTGCCGGCCTTCGACGGCTTCCCGGACAGTGTTGCGGTGGTGCCGCTGAAGGACAGCGTCGTCCCGTTCGGGACGCTGCCGGCGGTGCGCAGCCAGGTGTAGGCCGCGGTGCCCCCGGTGATCTTGATCTGGCTGCTGTAGGCGCTCTTCACCTTGCCGGTGGGCAGCGTCGCGCCCGTCACCCAGGCGAGCGGCGCCGCCGGAGCGGCCACGGTGATCGTCACCGTGCCGGACCCGTTGTTGCCACCACTGCTCGCGGTCGCGGTGAACGCGTAGGTCCCGGTCGTCGTCGGCGTACCGGACAGCAGGCCGGAGGCGCTCAGCGCCAGTCCCGGCGGCAGGGTGCCGCTGGAGGACCAGGTGAACGTTCCCGTGCCGCCGGAGGCGGCCAGCTGATGGGAGAACGCGGTCCCGACGGTGCCCGAGCCGGACTGGTTCTGCACCACGACCGGCGGGATCGGCGCCGGGTCGACCGTGATCGCACCGGCCTGCGACGCGCTCCCGCCGGCGTTGTCGGTCACGGTGAAGCTCGGCGTGTAGCTGCCGGCCGTCGTCGGCGTACCGGTGACGGCGCCGGTGGCAGCACTGATGCTCAGGCCGGCCGGGAGGCCGGTGGCGCTGAACGTGTACGGCGCGGTGCCGCCCGAGGCCGAGACCGGGCTGGAGGCGTAGCCGGTGCCCACGGTCGCGTTGGCCATCGCCCCGACGCTGATCGCCAGCGGCGTGCCCGAGGTCGGCGAACCGGTGGCCAGGCTGACCGCGTAGTTACCGATCGACGCGTACGCCGAGTAGCCACCGGCGACCGCGGGGTCGCCCTGGCCCGAGCCCTGGATGGTCGCGGTGTACACCGCACCCGCCGCCGGAGCCGTGAACGTGGCGCTGGCACCCATGCCGTTGACCTGGTTGGAGTTGATCGCGGTCGTCGTCGGGTTGGCCGAGGTCACCTCGACGCCGTTGGAGTCGAGGATCCGCAGCTGCACGTCGAGGTCGCTGAAGGTGGTGCCGGCGACGTTCACCGTCGTCGAGCCGGCTGCGGTGAAGCTGTAGCGGTCGACGTCGGCGGCGCTGGTGATGACGCCGTTGGCCGAGGCGTTGTTCGCCAGCGGCAGCGCGGTGCCCGGGTCCTCGTCCGCGACGACCGGAGCGCCGGTCGCGATCTGGGCCAGGTCGTCCTGCTGGTTGTTCGCGCCCGGGTACTCACCCTTCGACCACTGCGTCACCGGCTGGTAGTAGCTGGCTCCCATGATCGGCGCCCACGGCGAGGACCCGGTGTAGTAGCCGGCCGTCGCGGTGCCGTCGTGGTTGAGGCCGAAGTTGTGGCCGACCTCGTGCGCCGTCGCCTCGCCGATGTTCTTGCCGCCCTTGCCGGTGCCGTTCGAGAACACCAGCGCCGGCTGGTAGTAGCCGTGGGTGCTGCCGGTGCTGTTGAAGACGCCCACATAGGCGATGCCGCCGCAGCCGCACTGGGTGTAGACGGTGCCGCCGTTCGTGATCAGCGCGCGGGTGCCGTAGACCAGGTCGTTGCTGTCGGTCCGGTCGATCGCGGCCGCGCCCGGGTCGGCGAGGGTGACGTTCACGTCGAACGCCGCGTAGTCCTCCGCCACCGACTGCCAGATCTTCTGGATCTCGGTGAGCTCGGAGTCGGAGAAGTTGGTGTCGATGGTCGCGTCGTTCGAGTACGGCTCGAAGGTCAGCGAGGCACCGTAGGTGTTGTTCCAGGCGGTGCCGGTCAGCGTGCCGCCCTTCACGTCGAGGTAGATGGTGCGCTTCGAACCGGGACGCGACTGCAGCGTGAAGGTGTCGGTCAGCGGGACCCCGGTCAGCGGTGCGGAGGCAGCCACCGACGCCTGGCTCGCCTGCAGCTCGGCGGCGCTCGCGGTGTTCTCCACGTAGTACGCCGTTGCGCACGCGTCGAGCCAGAGCGTCTTGTCGGTCTTCGCCACGTGGGCGAAGTTCTTCATCCGGCCGGCGTTGCGCGCCTCGGCCTTCTTGAACGCCGACGGGTTGTTCCTCGCGACGTCGCCGGCGCGGGCGGCCTTGGCCAGCGCTGGCGTGCAGCCGGCCGGTTGGGCCTGCGCGGCAGTCGCGGTGAGCGTGGCACCGGAGGCAACGAGCAAGCCGGCGAATCCGAGCGTGAGCGTACGGCGGAGAGTCATCTCGATTACGTCCTTCGGGTCCCAGAAAAACGAGGGCGTGTCGGACGAAATGTAGGCGTTCCGGGCATGCGTGTATTGATAAACCGCAATTGTCGATAACGGCGTTGTGCGCGCCAGCGAGCCGCGACGCTGTTTGAGGTGCGCGCGCCAGCGCGCCGCCACGCTGGTTCAGGTGCGAGCCCCAGCGAGCCGCCACGGTGGTTGAGGTGCGAGCTAGCGCCATGGTTGAGATAGGTTGTTTGAGGTGTTTGGTAATTGTT
>JBJMIP010000094.1:0-6941 GCA_045806825.1 Marmoricola sp. | reverse complement strand
GGCGCGGACCGATGCCGAGGCGAAGCCGCACGCCGGGATCACGTACTTCGTGGTCGACATGAAGAGCGAGGGCATCGACGTCCGGCCGCTGCGCGAGCTCACCGGCGAGGCGCTGTTCAACGAGGTCTTCTTCGACAACGTCTTCGTCCCGGACGACTGCGTCGTCGGCGAGATCAACGGCGGCTGGCGGCTGGCGGTGACCACGCTGGCCAACGAGCGGGTCGCGATGGCGGGCTCCAAGCTCGGCGAGAGCGTCGAGCTGGCGATCTCGCTCCTCGACGAGCCGCACCGACCGAGCGCCGAGGAGTCGATCGGCCGGGCGATCGCGCTCGCCCAGGTCGTCAAGCTGCTGGGGACCCGCTCGACGCTGCGCTCGATCGCCGGTCAGGGCCCGGGGGCCGAGTCCAGCGTCGCCAAGCTCGTCGGCGTCCGGAGCCGCCAGGACTCCGCGGAGCTCGCGATGGAGCTGCTCGGTGCGGAGATGTTCACCCGCAGCGAGCGTGCGCTCGCGGCGAACGACCTGTTCCTGCGCAACCGCTGCCTCTCGATCGCGGGCGGCACCACGCAGATCCTCCGCAACGTCGCGGGGGAGCGCCTGCTCGGCCTACCCCGCGGCTGATTCCTCGACAGCGGTCCCGGAGAGGGTCGCGCTGCGACCGTCCGGAAGACCGGCGTCCAGCTCGGTGGCGCTGCGGCGGTTCGCGCGGTGCCACTCCAGCCAGCGCTCGACAGCACGGATGACGTGCTGGCTGCGGACCGAGGAGAACACCTCGAAGCCGTGCTGGGTGCCGGGCAGCTCCAGGTAGGTCACCAGGCCGCGGGAGAACTCGCGCAGCTTCGCCACGAACTGGCGGCCCTGCTCCACGGAGGCGAGGCCGTCGTGGGCGCCGTGGATGACGAAGAAGTCCGGCGCGTCCTCGGTGACGTGGGTGATCGGCGAGGCCAGCTCGAAGGGCGCCAGGTCCTTCTTCGGGTCCTTCTTGAAGATGATCGGACCGAGGAACCGGTCGCGCATCTCCACGTCGTACTTCGTGCCGGACAGACCGGCCATGTCGTAGATCCCGTAGAACGGCACGCAGGCGGAGACCCGGGTGTCGGCGTCCTCGAAGCCCGGCTGGTACTCCTTGACGTGCGGCGTCAGTGCCGCCAGCGACGAGAGGTGCCCGCCGGCGGAGCCTCCGGTGATGACCACGTACGACGGGTCACCGCCGTAGGACGCGATGTTCTCCTTGGTCCAGGCCAGGGCCTTCTTCACGTCGATGATCTGCGCCGGGAACGGGTTCTTGGGGGCGAGGCGGTAGTTGAGCGCCACGCACACCCAGCCGCGCTGGGCGAGCCGGTTCATCAGCATCAGGCCCTGCTGCGACTTGTCGCCGATCGCCCAGCCGCCGCCGTGCACCTGGACCAGGACCGGCGCGTCGGCCAGGTCGACGCCCTTCGGCCGGTAGATGTCGAGCCGGGCCCGGCTGCCGCCCTCGCGGTAGTTGATGTTGCGGATGACCTCCACGTCGGGCTTCGCCATGGTGAACGGCTTGGCCAGGTCGCGCAGCGGGATCTGCAGGTCGGCGTCGACCGGGCGGGACGGGAGGTGGTCGAGGTAGTCCGGACCGAGGGACGCCGCGAGCTGGACCTCGGCGAGCTCCGCGGAGCGGCGGGCCTGGGACATCAGGTAGCCCAGTCCTGCGGCGCTGGCGCCGGCGAGCAGCAGACCGGTCCGCGACGCCTTGCCGCGGAGGACCGCCTGGGCGGTGTCCAGGGCGGTCAGGGCGAGCAATTGGGGGGCGAGCTCACCGGTCGGCCACCCGAAGGCGAAGCCGAGCGGGCCGAAGTTGCCCGGGGGCGGCGGCTTGATCGCGTTCGCGGTGAGCAGTGCCGTGATCGCGCGGCGGCGCAGGTAACCCATGCGGTCGAGCCTAACCGGGCGGTAAGTGAAGGTGACGAACGGCTCAGGTAACGGAACTAGAACGCGTTTCAGTTTTCGAATACCATGGCTCCATGGAACGCCTGTCCGGCCTCGACGCCAGCTTTCTCTACCTGGAGAGCTCGGCCCAGCTGATGCACGTCTGCGGCATCATCCTGCTGGACCCCTCGACGATCCCCGGGGAGTACTCGTTCCCGGAGATGAAGGCGGTCCTGGAGGCGCGGGTCGCGACGATCCCGAACTTCCGGCGCAAGCTGAAGGAAGTCCCGCTCGAGATCGACCACCCGCTCTGGGTCGACGACGAGGACTTCGACATCGACCGGCACGTGCACCGGCTCGCCGTACCGGCTCCGGCGGGCGAGGCAGAGCTTCGCGAGGTCTGCGGGCACCTGGCCGGCATCCCGCTCGACCGCACCCGGCCGTTGTGGGAGATGTGGGTCATCGAGGGCCTGGAGAGCGGCCAGATCGCGGTGTTCACCAAGATGCACCACGCGTCGGTCGACGGCGTCTCCGGAGCGAACCTGATCTCCTACCTCTGCAGCCTCGAGCCGAACGCGCCGCTGCTCGACCTGGCGCCCAAGGGGGAGACCCCGCCGCCACCCCCGGGCGACTGGGAGCTGTTCGGCCGCGGGCTGCTGAACAACCTGGCCAAGCCGGTCAAGTTCTTCCGGCTTCTCCCGGCGACCACCTCGGTCATCACCAAGACCGTGGGCCGTGCCCGCAGCGGCACCGCGATGGCGGCGCCGCTGACCGCGCCGAGGACGTCGTTCAACGGCAACATCGGAGGACGGCGCACCGTCGGGTACGCCGACATCTCGCTGGAGACCATCAAGGAGATCCGGCACCGGGTCGAGGGCGCCACCGTCAACGACGTCGTGCTCGCGATCAGCGGCGGCGCGCTGCGGCGCTACCTCGAGGACCGCGGCGAGCTGCCCGAGTCCTCGCTGCTGGCCAGCGTGCCCGTCTCGGTGCACCAGACCTCCAGCCGGTCCGGCGGCACCAACAAGGTCTCCTCCTTGTTCGCCCGGCTCGGCACCGACATCGCCGACCCGGTCGAACGGCTGCGCCAGCTCGCCGAGGACAACGCCAACGCCAAGGAGCACCACAAGGCGATCCCGGCCGACACCTTGCAGGACTGGGCCGAGTTCGCCGCGCCGCGCACCTTCGGGCTGGCGGTCCGGGCGGTCGCCAAGCTGCGCCTGGCCGAGAAGGGTCCGGTCATCCACAACCTGGTCATCTCGAACGTCCCCGGCCCGCCGGTCCCGCTCTACTTCGTCGGGGCCCGGATCGAGGGGTTCTACCCGCTCGGGCCGATCTTCCACGGCGCCGGGCTGAACGTCACGGTGATGTCGAACAACGGCCGGATGCACGTCGGCCTGATCGGCGACCGCGACGCGTTGCCGGACATCCAGGACCTCGCCGACGACTTCCCGGCCGAGCTCGAGGCTCTGCGCTCCGCCGTCCTGGGCTGAGCGTCGGTCAGCGACCGTTCGCCACGGTGGCGACCTTGAGTCGGCTGGCCCGCCGGCCTGCGGTCGTGTCGACGGCCTCGAGGAAGGCCGGCACGAAGACCTTCGCGTTCAGGACGCAGCCGGCGTGGCCGCAGTCCGCGGTGTGCACGGTCGCCCCCGGGATGGTCGCGGCGATGACCCGCTGACGTTCGGGGGAGAGCACCTTGTCGCCGGTGGTGACCACGACCGCCGTCGGGATGTCGATCTGGTGCAGCCACGGTGTCGAGTGATGCCGTCCGAGCGAGGCGACCGCCTGCGCCACCGCCCACGAGCTGGTGCTGCGCCACTCGTTCAGGGCCCACTGGTGGGTGTCGCTCGGCTCGAGGAGCGCGTCGGACGCAGCCTTGGCTGCCACGTTGAGGGACTTGGACCGCGACAGCTGGCGGAACGCTCCCATGCCGAGCTCCATCGTCTGGTGGAAGGCCCGCTCGCTGCCGGTGGTTCGGAAGTGGTCGGTGGTCGCGGCGAGGACGAGGCCGCCGAAGCGCTGGGGGTGCTGGCGCCAGCAGCGCTGGGCGACGATCGAGCCCATCGAGTAGCCGGCGACGATCGGCTGGACCAGGTCGAGCAGGTTCGCGACCGCGGCGACGTCGTCGGCGCAGTCCCGGATCGAGAAGTGCTCGGAGACGATCCCGCGGCCGTGCCAGCGCTGGTCGAAGATGACCACCCGGTACCGCGCGCTCAGCTGCTCGATCACCGGGAACCAGGTCAGCATCCCGGTGCACCCGACGGCGTGCAGCAGGATCACCGCGGGCGCGTCCGGCGTCGGGCCCGGTACGTCGGTCAGCCAGGTGCGTCCGCGTCCGGGAAGATCCAGCCAGCGGCCCTTCGGCACCACCACGTCCGGGACGTCGACGAGGTCGCGGAGGAGGCTGGGCAGGGAGGGGAGCTGCAAGGGGCACCTCGATCTGGAGAGCATTTCGCGGGGTAGTGCTCGTTCTGCGTTCCTCACGCTAGACTAGAACAGGTTCCATTTTCTGGCTTTAGGAGCACCTGTGACTGTGTCTGATCAGGCGCGCGAGGTCCGCGCCGAGATCCGCTCGGTGGTGGCTGACGTTCTCGACAAGGGAGGCGCCACCTGGGAGGCCTTCGCCGAGGCCGGCCTGCTCGGCCTCGCGGCCCCCGAGGCGCACGGCGGCGAAGGACTCGGGCTCGGCGAGGTCGGCATCCTCCTGCACGAGGTCGGCCAGCGAGCCCTGGACCTGCCGGTCTGGGACACCCTGGCGTGCGGCCTGCTCACCCTGACGGCCACCGCCACGCCCGACCAGGCCGCGAGCCTGGTCCCGCGGATCGTTGCCGGTGAGCTGCTGATCGCGCCCGCCCTGAACGAGCCGGGCAACCCGCTGCCGACCGCGCCGGCGACCACGCTGCGCGACGGCAAGGTCTCCGGCCACAAGACCGACGTCTCGGTGCTCGAAGGCACCACGCTGCTGCTGGTCTCCACCAACGGCGGTGTCGCGCTGGTCGACCCCACCGGACCCGGCGTCACCGCGACGGCCAACTACTCCAGCCGCAGCATCCCGGTGGGCACCCTGCGCGGTGTCCAGACCGGGTACGTCTTCGACGAGGCGCCGGCGCTCGAGGTCCTGCCGGAGCCGGCCTCGAAGGTCCTGCGCGAGCACGCGGCCGCGGGCCTGCTGCTGCTCGGCGACGGCCTGGTGGCCGGTGCGCTCACGCTGACCGCCGGCTACATCAAGGAGCGCGTCCAGTTCGGTCGCAAGCTCGCCGAGTTCCAGGCGGTGGCGGTGCAGATCGCCGACGTCTTCGTAGTCGCTCGCATGGTCGCACTGGCCGCCGAGGAAGCGGCCCGCCGCGTCGGTGCAGGCGAGCCCGCCGACCAGGACCTCGCGGTCGGCGCCGCCTGGTTCACCGACCGGGTTCCGGCCGCGCTGCAGACTTGCCACCACCTCCACGGCGGCATGGGCGTCGACGAGACCTACCCGTTGCACTTCTACTTCTCCCGGGTCAAGGACATCGCCCGGATGCTCGGCGGCAAGGCGGCCACCCTGGCGCAGGTCGCGATCGACGACGGCGAGGGCAAGGGTCTCGAGCTCACCGAGTCCCAGCGTGCGTTCAAGGACGAGGTCCGGGCCTACTTCTCCACCCTGGTCAGCGACGCCGACAAGCTGGAGATGATGGAGAACCGGCACGGGCCGGCGTACCACCGCAACATCAAGAAGATGGGTTCCGACGGCTGGATGGGCGTCGGCTGGCCGACCGAGTACGGCGGCAAGGGTCTCGGCGAGACCGAGCAGCAGATCTTCGCCAACGAGGCGGCGTACGGCGTCATCCACCTGCCCTCGGTCACGCTGCAGACGGTGGGCCCGACCCTGCAGGCCTTCGGCACCCAGAAGCAGAAGGACCTGTTCCTCAACAAGATCCTCTCGGGCGACGTGCACTTCGCCATCGGCTACTCCGAGGCGGACGCCGGCACCGACCTGGCCTCGCTGCGGTGTGCGGCCAAGAAGGACGCGAACGGCGACTGGATCGTCAACGGGCAGAAGATGTGGACGACCGGCGGGCACGCCGCGGACTACCTCTGGCTGGCCGTGCGCACCGACCCGGACGCCCCGAAGCACAAGGGCATCTCGGTGCTCATCGTCGACACCAAGGACCCGGGCTACTCCTGGACGCCGATCATCACCTGCGACGGCTCGCACCACGTCAACGCGACGTACTACAACGACGTGCGGGTGCCCGCCGACATGCTCGTCGGCGTGGAGAACGAGGGCTGGCGGCTGATCACCACGCAGCTGAACCACGAGCGGATCATGCTCGGCCCGGCCGGTCGTCTCGAAGGGCTGCGCGACGAGGTCATCGCCTGGGCCCGGGACCGCAAGGCACCCGACGGGACCCCGTTGCTCGAGGTGCCCGCGGTGCGGGACACGCTGGCGCGGGTGACGATCTCGTTCCGGGTCAACGAGCTGCTCAACTGGCAGGTGGCCGGAGGTTCGCACGACGACCCCAAGCAGGCGGTCGCGGACGCGTCGTCCTCCAAGGTGTTCGCCTCCGACGAGGTGCAGGTGCTCGGCCTGGCGCTGGAGGAGATCGTCGCGGCGTACGGCGACCCGGCGGATCCCGAGACCGCGACGCTGCTGCACTCGCTCGACGCGACCAGCAAGCGGAACCTGGTGCTCACCTTCGGCGGTGGCGTCAACGAGGTCCAGCGCGAGCTGATCGCGATGTTCGGCCTCGGCCTGCCGAAGGTGCCGCGATGACGGACGGGAGCGAGATGAGCGACGACCGCCACGAGCGGATCATGGCCGAGGCGGACCGGATCTGCGCGCTCGGCGAGGCCTCGGAGTCGAAGGCCCCCTACCCGGTGAACCAGGCCACGATCGGAACCTGGCTCGACGCGATGGGGTACCGCAACGACCGCTTCATCGACCACGAGGCACCGCCGTCGATGGCGCAGGTCTGGACGATGCCCGGTCTCGGCCGGCGCCGTCCGCCGGAGGACCCGCTCTCCCGGATGACCGAGTTCCTCACTGCCGAGGGCTTCACGGCCG
>JBJMIP010000093.1:0-7922 GCA_045806825.1 Marmoricola sp. | reverse complement strand
CGGTACCACCTCTCGACGTTCGGGATCTTCGGCTACGCACAGCTGTCCAGCCGGACCTTGCTGGACGCGACCACCGTCGCGCTGCGCTTCCTCGACCTCACCTACATCTTCGTGATCCCGCAGATCCGCATCGAGGGCGACCGGGTGCTGATCGAGCTGGACGACCGGGCTCTGCCCGCCGACGTCCGCGACTTCCTCGCCGAGCGGGACCTTGCCGCGATCGACACCATGATGGCGGAGGTGCTCGCGGCGCCGTTGCCGACGACGCTGTCGGTGGGAGCCCGACAGGTGTCCTTCCCCGCCGAGTACCTCGAGCGGCGGCTGCCGCAGGCGAACCCGTCGACCCAGGCGCTGTGCGAGCAGCTCTGCGCGGATCTGGCCTCCCGGCGCCGCGACGGGAGCGGTCTGGCCCAGCAGGTCCGGGTGCTGCTGGCCCAGCGACTCTCCTTCGACCCCTCGATGACCGGGGTCGCCGCGGCACTCGGGTTGAGCGACCGCACCGTGCGGCGGCGCCTGGCCGCGGACGGGACGTCGTTCCAGGAGCTGCTCGACCAGGTCCGCTCCGCACTCGCCCGCCGGCTGCTGGACTCCGGCGCGCTCAGCGTCGAGGAGGTCGCGCACCGGCTCGGGTACGCCGAGGCGTCGAGCTTCATCCAGGCACACCGGCGCTGGCACGGGAGCACCCCGACCGGGCGCCCCCGCGAGTAGTCTCCGAGCATGCTGACCGTTGCCTGCGTCTTCGCCGGGCTCGCCGCCCTGACCCATGTCTACATCTTCTGGATCGAGGCGATCGTCTTCGAGACCACCGGCCGCAAGGCCTTCGGGATCGGTGCCGAGGATGCCGCGCTGATGAAGTCGCTGTTCTACAACCAGGGCTTCTACAACCTGTTCCTGGCGATCGGCACCGCGGTCGGCATCGCGCTCATGGGCTCGAACCGCGACGCCGGGATCGCCTTGGTGACGCTGGCGACCGGGTCGATGGTCGCCGCGGCGCTCGTGCTGATCACCTCGGACAGCAGCAAGGCCCGCGGAGCCGTCGTCCAGGGCACCTTCCCGGCGCTCGGCCTCATCGCCCTCGCGATCTGGGCCCTGCGCTGATTGAGGTGCGAGCGCGCTGGCGCCTACGCTGATTGAGGTGCGAGCGCGCTGGCGCGAGCCTCGAAATCGGGTGAGCCGGCTGCTCGCGGTCCTGCGCTGATTGAGGTGCGAGCGCGCTGGCGCGAGCCTCGAAATCGGGTGAGCCGATCGCTCAGGGTACGAAGAACGTCTTCGGCAGCCGGGTCAGCCGCCACGGCCGCCTGCCGCCGATGAGGGTGGTTCCGTGCAGCGTCGCCCGAGCCATCCCGAACCGTCCGTAGAGGTTCAGCAGCAACGGCTCGGTGCGGGCGAAGACCCGGACGTCGGGAGCCTCGCGACCCTGAGCCCGGCGGCTCGTCGCGGCACCGTCGGCCACGTCGATGACCCAGGTGTTCGACTCCGGCGTGCGCAGCTCCAGCTTGAGGTCACCGGCATCCGGTGCGACGAACGCGGGCGCGATCTGGACGGCCGCAGCGATCGCGATCGCAGCGTTGCGGCTGCCGATCTTCCAGACCTTGTCGCGCGCCCGGGCGACGTCGTACCCGTGCAGCAGGAACTCGCTGATCAGCAGGCCGAGCAGTCCGACGCCGTCGACCTGCTGGCCGCCGTGGTACGCGAACTTCTGGTGCAGGTCGGCTGACCGCGGAAGCTTTCGCTCCAGGTCGGCCAGCTCCTGCCAGGTGCGGTCGAGCACCTCGGCCACGCTGTACTGGCCCAGCGCCTCCAGCTCGACCTCGTTGAGCCGGGTGATGCCGGCACCGTCCGGGCTCAGGCCGTCGGTGCTGCTCAGGTCACGCGTGGAGAAGCGCCGGACCTGGGTGAGCAGGTGGCCGGCCACCTGGGCGGCGTCCCAGGTCGAGTCCTTGATCGGCGTCTTCCCCGGCGTGACCGAGAGGAGTGCCGCGAACCGCCGGTGGGCCTGGTGGACCCGGTCCCAGAGCTCGTCACCGTTCGTGAACACGAACTCGTCGTACGCCCCCGTCGACGAGGCCATCAGGTGATCGTCATCCCACCGTCGACGGGGAGCGTCTGGCCGGTGATGTAGCCGGCGGCGTCCGAGGCCAGGTACACGACCGTGGCGGCGAGCTCGCGCGGGTCGCCCTTGCGGCCCATCGGGATCCGCTCCTGCTGCTTCTCCAGGTAGCCGGGCGGGTACTGCTCGGTCATCTCGGAGGCGAAGAAGCCCGGGGCGATCGCGTTCACCCGGATGCCCTTGCGGCCGGTCCACTGCTGGGCCAGGTCACGGGTCAGACCGATCAGGCCCGCCTTGGAGGCGGCGTACGCGGCCTGGGGGAGCCCGGCGGTGGTGATGCCGAGGACCGAGGAGATGTTGATGATCGAGGAGCCCTTGCCCATCACCCGGCCGCAGGCCTGGGCCATCCAGTAGCAACCGTTGAGGTTGATGTCGATGACCTCGCGGAACTGCTCGGGCTTCTCCGCGGTGGCCGGTACGGCGGTGCCGATGCCGGCGTTGTTGACCAGGATGTCGACCCGGCCGAACTCGTCCATCGCGGCCTTCACGAGCGCCTTGCAGGACTCCGGGTCGGCCACGTCGGTGGCCACCGAGAGGGCGCGGCGGCCGGCGCCCTCGACCAGGGCCGCGGTGTCCGCGAGGCGCTCGACCCGGCGGGCCCCCAGCGCCACGTCGGCGCCGGCCTCGGCGAGCGCCTGCGCGAACGCGACGCCCAGGCCCGAGGAGGCGCCGGTCACGATCGCGACCTTGCCGTCGAGGCGGAAGAGGTCAGCGAGGTCAGTGGAGGTGGATCCAGTGGTCATGCGCGCATCATGTCAGTCGCGCGATCAGTCCCGGTGGAGGCCAGCTTGGAAGATCCGCTCGCTGCTGCCGGGGTCCTTGAGGAGTTTGTCCGCCGGACGGATCGGACGCGCGGCGAAGTTCCCGCCGCAGTTCGGGCAGACCTCGCCGAGGCAGTGCTCGACGCAATGGGCACAGAAGGTGCACTCGTAGGTGCAGATCATCGCGTCCGCGTCGTCGGGGGCGAGGTCGCGGTCGCAGCACTCACAGTTGGGCCTTAGCTCCAGCATCGCGCCTCCTGTCGGTGCCGGGGGTGGGGTCTCAGCTCCAGCATCAGGTCTCCGCTCGGAAGGTGAAGAAGTCTGAGCCGCGGCGGACCTCGATGTCGCCGAACCCCGCCGCGGCCAGCCGCTCGGGGAGCGTCTCCGGGTCGACGACGTTCATCACGTCCCCATGATGGGCGAGCCGGAACACCACAGTCGAGAGGCTGTCCGAGCCGGCGAACACACCGCCGGGCGCGAGCACGCGGCGGGCCTCGGCGAACAGCTGGTCCTGCTCGGCCGCGGTGGGCACGTGGTGCAGCATCGTCGTGCAGACGACCCCGGAGAACGAGCCCGGCTCGAACGGGATCGCGGTGGCGCTGCCGTGGACGACCGCCACGTCGGCGAAGCGCTGCTCGAGAACCGCGGCCAGGTCGCCGTCGAGCTCGAGGCTGGTCAGCGCCGGCACCCGGTCGCGCAGCCAGGCCGTGCTCGCACCGCGTCCGGGTCCGAGCTCGAGAACGTGCTCACCCAGGTCCAGGTCGGCCTGGACCTGCGGCAGGATCGTGCCGGTCAGGTGCCGGCGCCAGTGACGGGTGCCGCAGTACCAGCGGTGGAAGGTGTTCATGTTCTTCGGCGGCACCTGGTGATGGTGCCACGGCCGGGAGGAGTGGGTTCTCGATCCGGGTCACGAACGGCGAGGTCATCGCGCGCACCAGGGCGCCGTAGCGCAGTCCGAACTCGAGCTCGTCGCCCACCGCGACCGGGTGGTCTCCCACGTCGAGGACCAGGTGGTCGCTGCTCATCCCGAGGACAGTGATCCCCGCCGGCGGTACCAGGCCCTCAGGGTCGACGTCCTGGCGGCCAATGGCACAGATCGCCTGGCGGATGGCTCCGGTGCCGTGTCGTTCCGGGTACTCGCCGAAGGCCGTTTGCGCTCGGTCCCCCCACGGTCGGGCGGGCTTCTCGCGGACCTCGATCACCTCGGCGAACAGGCGGAAGGCGTCGGTGTGGAGTCCGGGGACCGGCGTACGGTGCAGCGGTTCGGTCCCGAGAAGGATCGCTTCCCCGATCCGGAGCTCGTCGATCCTGCCGACGTCCGAGGTGGTGAAGGCCCAGTCCAGGTTGGCCGAGTTGCCGCCGGAGATCGTTTCCAGGACGATCCCGTGGGCGTGCTCGACCTGGAGCGCGAGCCGGGTGAGCTCTCCCATGTTCGCGTCGTCGGGGACCACGCCGTTCTGGCACGCGAGATTGGTGCCGATCCCGACCAGCCGCAGGGCCGGACGGTCCAGCACCGCCCCGGCAGCGGCGAGCAGCTCGTCCGCCGGGATGCCTTCGCGGAGATCGCCGAGCTCGACCATCAGCAGGACGTCATGCGTACGTCGGTACCGGACCGCTGACGCGCCCAACGCCTCGAGGACGGACCGCTCGGTGTTCAGGCTGACGGTCGCCGTGCGGACCACCTCGCCCGCCTGGCTGAGCATGGGTGAGCGGATCAACGTGCGTGACGTCGAGCCGTCCAACCCAGCCAGGCGGGACAGGTTCGCCAGCCGGGAGTCACCCAGACCGACCGCTCCTCCGCGAACCATGGCCGCGCCGACGCCGGGGGAGCCGAGTGCAGCCTTGGTGACGCCGGTGACCCTGATCCCACGCGGGGTGAGCCGTTCGACCAGGCTCCGGGTGTTCTGCTCGACCTTGCCCAGGTCGATCTCGACCCGGGGCGCGCTCATGCCCGGTCGGCGAGGAGTTCCGGCGTCAGTGCGGGGAACGCGGCCAGCACCATCTCCACGAGGTCGTCAGCAGGTCTGGTCAGAGGATCGGTGACCGGAAGGCCGAGGTGCAGCCGGTGGTCGGCGATCGTCTCGTCGATCTCGTCGGGAGTCATCCCTTCGTGGTTGATGGTGACCCCGATGACCTTGGTGTCGGCAAAGGCCTCGATCAGCGTGATCTCACTCGCGGCGGTTCCCATCGGCATCATCGGGAAGTCGCCGAGGACCTTGCGCTTCGGTGCGTGCTGCACGATGACGCCCTCGGGGCGGCTGCCGCGCAGGATGTGGCCCGAGGAGAGGTAAGCCGGGTGGCTCAGTGCGCCCTGGCCCTCGACCACGATCACGTCCGGGTTCTCGTTCTCGAAGGCGAGGACCATCTGGTGCTCGACCTCGCCGGAGATGAACTGCGGGACCAGCGCATCCAGAGCAGCGCCGTACTTGCCGCCCTGGATCAGCGTGGTCTGACCGGTGCCGACCATGACCGCCTTGATCCCTCGCTGGTTGAGCGCCTGCACCAGCAGGGTCGCGGTGGTGCGCTTGCCGACCGCCCCGTCGGTACCGAGCACCGCGATCTTGGGACAGGTGACCTCGAAGATCCGGCCCGAGAACAGGTGCAGCTCGCGGGTGTCCTTGGGACGGCGTACGTCGGTGATCGTGACCTGGGCGACGAGCGCGGCTGCGACGAACTCGGCGTCGTCGTTCAGGAACTCGTGCAGGCCGTTGATGATGTGCATCCCGCGGGCGATCCCGTCGAGCAGGACGACTCTCTGATCATCGGAGAGTAGCCCGTCGGCCGGTGCCAGTCCGCAGATCAGGTAGTCGGGCACCCGGCCCGCGTGGAGGATCGCCTCGTGCAGGTCGGCGAGCACCGGGACGTTGTTCGCGACGCCGTCGAGGAAGGCGCCTGAGTCGAGGCCGGCGTGCCGGCTGTCCAGGACGCTGAGGATCTCGTACTTCTCCGAGTGCCGGACCAGGCCGTTGGCGGTCTTGCCGTCCTGCTCGCCGAACTGCCCTTCGCAGTACACGACTGCCGTCGCGCCCGAAGGCAGGGCAGGGTCGAGCAGGGAGAAATCGCTGGCGAGCGTCATGCTGGTCCTCTGAGAAGTCTCAGAGGAGGCGACAGTCGAGAAGACGTCTGCCCTGAGCGGCGGCAAGATTGCCGACCGTGTTCAGGGTAACCGCTGCCTGGTCATAACCTTGCATCCCCTTCCCGCACTCGGCGGTACCATGCAGGCATGAGGTTCCTGCTCCTTACCTAGCCGCATCGCACCACTGCGATGCGGCTGCCCCTCTGCGCGAGGGGCTTTTTCATGTCAGGACACCTTCCACGCCCTTGAAAAACGGCACTTCGAAGAAGGACAGATGAGCGAGCGAGACGAGCAGGTCGGGTACGACGTCCACGCCACCGAGGCCAAGTGGCTGCCGGTGTGGGACGAGCTCGACCCGTTCCGGGCTGACGACGCCTCCGCCAAGGAGAAGCGCTACGCGCTGACGATGTTCCCGTACCCGAGCGGCGACCTGCACATGGGTCACGCCGAGGTGACCGCGCTGCACGACGTGATCGCGCGGTACTGGTGGCTGCGCGGGTTCGAGGTGCTGAACCCGATGGGCTGGGACTCCTTCGGGCTGCCGGCGGAGAACGCCGCGATCCGCAACGACACCCACCCGGCGGAGTACACCTACGCCAACATCGAGACCCAGTACGAGTCCTTCAAGAAGTACGGCATCGCGTTCGACTGGTCGCGCCGGCTGCACACCTCCGACCCGGAGTACTACCGCTGGACCCAGTGGCTGTTCCTGAAGTTCCGCGAGCAGGGCCTGGCGTACCGCAAGAACTCGCCGGTCAACTGGTGCCCCAACGACCAGACCGTGCTGGCCAACGAGCAGGTGGTCGACGGCAAGTGCGAGCGCTGCGGCGCCGAGGTCACCAAGCGCGAGCTGACCCAGTGGTACTTCAAGATCACCGAGTACGCCCAGGAGCTGCTGGACGACCTGGACACGCTGGCCCCGACCTGGCCCGAGCGCGTGATCACCGCGCAGCGGAACTGGATCGGCCGCTCCGAGGGGGCCCACGTGAGCTTCCCCGTGGTCTCGGCCGGCTCGGCCGACGTGCATGCGCCGATCGAGGTCTACACGACGCGGCCCGACACCCTGTTCGGCGCGACCTTCATGGTGGTGGCCGCCGATGCGGCGCTGGCCGGCGAGCTGGTCACCGACGAGCAGCGCCCGGCGTACGACGCGTACCTGCAGGAGGTGCGCAAGGCCAGCGACATCGACCGGCTGGCCACCGACCGCCCGAAGACCGGGGTCTTCCTGGGCGTGCACGCCACCAACCCGGTGACCGGTGCGTCGATCCCGGTCTACGCGGCCGACTACGTGCTGGCCGACTACGGCACCGGCGCGATCATGGCGGTGCCCGGGCAGGACCAGCGCGACTGGGACTTCGCCGAGGTCTTCGACCTGCCCATCATCCGCACGGTCCAGCCCCCGGAGGGCTGGGAGGGCCCCGACAGCATGGCCTTCACCGGTGACGGCCCGGCGATCAACTCGCGCAACGACTCCCTGGACCTGGACGGGATGGCGGTCGCGGACGCCAAGCGGGCGATGATCGACTGGCTGGAGGCGAAGGGTGTCGGCCGGGGTGCGGTGAACTTCCGGCTGCGCGACTGGCTGCTGTCGCGGCAGCGCTACTGGGGGGCCCCGATCCCGATCATCCACTGCGAGAAGGACGGCGAGGTCCCGGTCGCCGACGACCAGCTGCCCGTCGTCCTGCCGGAGCTGCGCGGCGAGGACCTGACCCCGAAGGGCGTCTCGCCGCTGGCAGCCGCGTCCGACTGGGTCGACGTCACCTGCCCGCGCTGCGGCGGCCCCGCCAAGCGCGACAGCGACACGATGTACACCTTCGTCGACTCGTCGTGGTACTTCCTGCGCTACTGCTCGCCGCACGAGGCCGACCGTGCCTTCGACCCCGAGCTGGCCAACCTGTGGGGTCCGTGCGACATCTACATCGGTGGGGTCGAGCACGCCGTGCTGCACCTGCTGTACGCGCGCTTCTTCACCATG
>JBJMIP010000092.1:0-3708 GCA_045806825.1 Marmoricola sp. | reverse complement strand
GGTCGGACGTCCGAAGGTGGTGACAACCCCGACCTCCTTGGTCCCGACCGTCACGAAGCAGCTCGAGATCGCGATGACGACACCCAGGCCGATCAGCCCCGAGGTCACGATCCAGGGCACCCGACGTGGACCACCGCCGTGGTCACCGCCGGGCAGGCGGAACGCGACGCCGCGGACGGCTACACCGGCGACGATCAGGATGACGGCGAAGACAAGAGCAGCCATGGGGACCTCCTCGAGAAGGGGACGTGACGTGCGTTCAGTGCAGGTGGCGGACGATCTCCTCGACCTTGTCCTTGGCGTCGCCGAACAGCATCTGGCTGTTGTCCTTGAAGAACAGCGGGTTCTGCACGCCGGCGTACCCGGTGGCCATCGAGCGCTTGAAGACGATGACGTCCTTGGCGTTCCAGACCTCGAGGACCGGCATGCCCGCGATCGGGCTACCCGGCTCCTCCAGTGCGGCCGGGTTCACGGTGTCGTTCGCGCCGATCACCAGGACCACATCGGTCTCGGGGAAGTCCTCGTTGATCTCGTCCATCTCCAGGACGATGTCGTAAGGGACCTTGGCCTCGGCGAGCAGCACGTTCATGTGGCCGGGCAGGCGACCGGCGACCGGGTGGATGCCGAAGCGGACGTTGACACCCTTCGCGCGCAGCTTCGAGGTCATGTCGGCGACCGCGTGCTGGGCCTGGGCCGTCGCCATGCCGTAGCCGGGCGTGATCACGACCGAGCTGGCGTTCGCGAGCAGCTCGGCTGCGGCGTCGGCCTGGATCTCGCGGTGCTCGCCGTAGTCCTTGGCGTCGCCTGAGGGCGCCTCGATGCCGAAGCCGCCGGCGATCACCGAGATGAACGAGCGGTTCATCGCCTTGCACATGATGTAGGACAGGTAGGCACCCGAGGACCCGACGAGTGCGCCGGTGACGATCAGCAGGTCGTTGTTGAGCAGGAAGCCCGATGCTGCCGCGGCCCAGCCGGAGTAGCTGTTCAGCATCGAGACCACGACCGGCATGTCGCCGCCGCCGATGGAGGCGACCAGGTGCAGGCCGAGGCCGAGCGCCAGCAGGGTCAGCACGACGAGCACGACGTCCTGGCCGCTGCCGTCGATGGAGATGTAGACGACGGTCAGGATCGCGAACAGCACCAACGAGCCGAGGTTGATCAGGTTCTTGCCCGGCAGCACCAGCGGCTCGGACTTGATCCGGGCCGAGAGCTTCAGGTTGGCGATGATCGAGCCGGTGAAGGTGACCGCACCGATGAAGATGCCGATCGAGACCTCGGCCTCGTGGATGTTGTTCAGGCTGGCGAGGCTGTAGTCCGAGCCCTCGAGGTGACCGTTCCAGCCGATCAGCACGGCAGCCAGACCCACGAACGAGTGCAGCGCAGCGATCAGCTCGGGCATCCCGGTCATCTCGACGATGCGCGCCCGCCACAGACCGATCACCGCACCGATCGCGATGGCGATCAGCATCAGCACGATCGCGACGGCATTGCCGTCGTGGGTGCGGTCGATGATCAGGAAGACGGTCGCGACCAGTGCCGCGCCCATCCCGACCATGCCGTAGACGAGGCCGTTCTTGGCCGACTCGTGCTTGGAGAGCCCGGCGAGCGACAGGATGAAGAGCAGCGAGGCGACGATGTACGTCGCCGTGGTGATCGACGCGATGTCGATGGTCAGCACAGTCATGGCTCAGGCCCCCTTGTTGAACATGGCGAGCATGCGCCGGGTGACCGCGAAGCCACCGAAGATGTTGATCGAGGCCAGCAGGATCGCCACCGTCGAGACCGCCTGGATCGCGTGGTCGTGGCTGGAGACCTGGAGCAGCGCCCCGACCACCACCACGCCCGAGATCGCGTTGGTCACCGACATCAGCGGGGTGTGCAGCGCGTGCGCCACCTTGCCGATGACGTAGTAGCCGATCACGATCGAGAGCATCAGCACGGTGAAGTGCGTGCGCAGCTGGTCGGTCGGGGCCAGTGCGTTCACCAGGCCGAAGAACGCGATCGCCGCCAGCACGATGGCCGTCTTGGCGCGCGCGGTCAGCTGCGGCTTCGGCTCCTTCGCCGGCGCCTCCGCGACCTTCGGGGCCGCGGGAGCCGCCGAGACCTGCACCGCCGGCGGCGGCCACATCGACTCACCGCCGGTCGCCACCGTGATGCCGCGGACGATGACGTCGTCCAGGTCGAGGACGAGCTGGCCGTCCTTCTCCGGGGTCATCAGCTTGAGCAGGTTGACGATGTTGGTGCCGTAGAGCTGGGAGGTCTGCGCCGGCAGGCGGCCGGCCAGGTCGGTGTACCCGATGATCGTCACGCCGTTGCCGGTGGTGATCACCTGGTCGGTCCGGGTCAGCTCGGTGTTGCCGCCGTTGGCCGCTGCCATGTCGATGATCACCGAACCGGTCCGCATCCCGGCGATGGTCTCGGCGGTGATCAGCTTCGGCGCGGGACGGCCCGGGATCAGCGCGGTGGTGATGACGATGTCGGCGTTGCGCGCCTCCTCGTCGTACATCACCGCGGTGGCGGCTTCCTGCTCGGCGGTCATCTCCTTGGCGTAGCCGTCGGTCGAGACCTCCGACTCCATCTCGACGGTGACGAACTGCGCGCCCATCGACTCGACCTGCTCGGCGACCTCGGGCCGGACGTCGAAGGCGCGGACGACCGCACCCATCGACCCGGCGGCACCGAGCGCCGCGAGGCCGGCCACACCGGCGCCGACGACGAACACCTTGGCCGGCGGGACCTTGCCGGCGGCGGTGACCTGGCCGGTGAACTGGCGACCGAAGGCGTGCGCGCCCTCGATCACGGCGCGGTAGCCGGCGACGTTGGCCATCGAGGACAGCACGTCCATCGACTGCGCGCGCGAGATCCGCGGCACCGCATCCATCGCCAGCGCGGTCACGTTCGCGGCGACCAGCGCCTCGACCAGCTCGGGCGAGCGCATCGGCGCCATCAGCGAGATGATCGTGGCGCCCGGGCGCAGCCGGGCGATCTCGTCGTCGGTGGGGGCGTTGACCTTCACCACGATGTCGCTGGACCAGACGTCCTCGGCCGAGCCGACTGCGATCTCCGCGTCGGTGAAGGCACCGTCAGGCTGGTCGGCGTTCTCGCCGGCACCGGACTCGACGACGACGTCGTACCCGAGCTTCTGCAGCTGTCCTGCGGTTGCGCTCGTCGCGGCGACCAGCGTCTCGCCGGCCTTCGACTCGCGGGGGATTCCGATTCGCACCGAGGTCTCCTAAGTGGTTCGACGGCTCGGCGCAACCTACCCCGTCAGCGCGTGCCGTGACACGGCGACCGACCGGTGAGAACGGACACAGAGGGGTAAAGAGCGCGAACCCCCGCCCGGGATCCGGACGGGGGTTCAGCGGCGGTGACGGAGGGATTTGAACCCTCGGTGGGCTTGCACCCACAAACGCTTTCGAGGCGTTCTCCTTAGGCCGCTCGGACACGTCACCGCCGAAGAGGCTACCGGAGCAGGGCGGCCGCGCCGAAATCGGCCGCGGTGCCGGTGCAACGTGGATGCAACGTCGACCGGGGCACGCTGGCAGGACCTCTCGGGACCTACGACACTGGTGTGCCCACCCATGACCCTGTCTACTGGATCCATGACTCCAGGCGCCATGCGCGCTGAGGTCGCCGACTCCTGGCACCTCTCCGCCGCGGCCGGCGTCTCGGCCGAGGACGTCGAGGCGCCGATCACGCTCGCGCCGG
>JBJMIP010000091.1:0-2719 GCA_045806825.1 Marmoricola sp. | reverse complement strand
CTGACCAGGCCGGAGGCCAGGCGGCGCAGGTGGTCCTCGAAGGGCCGCTCGAGGCGTCGGCGCGCGGCGAGGACCTCGGCGTCCCACTCCAGCTCGTCCTCGACGTCCTCGAAGCCGCGGTAGTGCAGCTCGTACAGCACCCACAGCGTGATCTGGAGATCGTCTGGATCGGTGCTCGCCAGGTTCGCCGGCATCCGACGCTCGTTGCGCAGCGCGCAGAAGACAGCGTTGCTCATCGGACCGCGGGGGCTGGGCAGGTGCATCGAGGAATCCGTTCGAGAGGGGAGCAGGTAAGTACCCTGCGACAACCTCTTCATGCCGGTACGCCGGAGGCGCGAACGCGCCCCGGGCCCATGCCGGTGGTGTTCACAGGGCGGAAACGTGCCCGAGACAGGTTGGGAACCGGCGACGCCTAGGTTCGAGCCGTACCAGAGCGACAGCGCTCCGACCCCACTCACCCCGAGGTGCTCCCTTGACCGGCAACAACGTGCGTCTGCAGGCCATCAAAGACGTCGAGGCCTACGTGCCTCCGGCCCCGATCCACCCCGAGGAAACCCCGGGGGACATCTTCGGTGAGAACGTCTTCAGCATCTCGGTGATGCAGCGCTGCCTGCCGAAGTCCGTCTTCAAGTCGGTGCTGGCCACCATCGAGCGCTCCGAGCGCCTCGACCCGCTGGTCGCGGACGCGGTCGCGAACGCGATGAAGGACTGGGCGATGGAGAAGGGGGCGACCCACTACGCCCACGTCTTCTACCCGTTGACCGGCCTGACTGCGGAGAAGCACGACAGCTTCCTGGACCCGGTCGGCGACGGCACAGCGTTCGCGTCGTTCTCCGGCAAGACCCTGATCCAGGGAGAGCCGGACGCCTCCAGCTTCCCCAACGGTGGGCTTCGCAACACCTTCGAAGCGCGCGGCTACACCGGCTGGGACGTGATGAGCCCGGCGTACGTGCTGGAGAACCCGAACGGCAACACCCTCTGCATCCCGACCGTCTTCATCTCGATGACCGGTGAGGCCCTCGACCACAAGACGCCGGTGCTGCGCTCGCAGCAGGCGATGGCCGTCCATGCCGAGCGGGTGCTGAAGCTGTTCGGTCACGCTGCCCCGGAACGGGTGGTGGCTTACTGCGGTCCTGAGCAGGAGTACTTCCTGGTCGACAGCCACTTCTTCCTGGCTCGACCGGACCTGCTGAACGCTGGCCGGACCCTGTTCGGGGCCAAGCCGCCCAAGGGCCAGGAGTTCGACGACCACTACTTCGGTGCGATCCCGGAGCGGGTCCTCGGGTTCATGATGGACACCGAGCGCGAGCTGTTCAAGCTGGGCATCCCGGCCAAGACGCGACACAACGAGGTTGCTCCGGGGCAGTTCGAGGTGGCGCCGATGTTCGAGCGCGCCAACGAGGCCTCCGACCACCAGCAGCTGCTGATGACGACCTTCCGTACCGTCGCCAAGAAGCACGGCATGGAGTGCCTGTTCCACGAGAAGCCGTTCGCCGGCGTCAACGGCTCGGGCAAGCACGTGAACTTCTCGCTCGGCAACTCCGAGCTGGGGAGCCTGCTGGTCCCGGGCGACAACCCGCACGACAACGCGCAGTTCCTGGTCTTCTGCGGTGCGGTGATCCGCGCGGTGCACCAGTACGGCGGGCTGCTGCGCGCCTCGGTCGCCTCGGCGTCCAACGACCACCGCCTGGGGGCGAACGAGGCGCCGCCGGCGATCATCTCGATCTTCCTCGGCGACCAGCTCGCCGATGTCTTCGACCAGATCGCCAAGGGCGGCGCGACGCACTCCAAGGAACGCGGCACGCTGACCATCGGGGTCGACACCCTGCCGGACCTGTCGAAGGACCCGGGTGACCGGAACCGGACTTCGCCGTTCGCGTTCACCGGCAACCGGTTCGAGTTCCGGGCCCCCGGCTCGCTCCAGACCGTCGCCGCACCGATGGTGGTGATCAACACGATCATGGCCGAGGCGCTCGACTACTGCGCAAGCGAGCTGGAGGCGGCCGTCGCGGCCGGGACTGACTTCAACGAGGCGGTCCAGACCCTGCTCTCGAACATCGTCGCCGACAACGGCGCGGTGATCTTCAACGGCAACGGCTACTCCGAGGAGTGGCCGATCGAAGCAGCGCAGCGTGGGCTGAAGAACCTGCGCACGACGGTTGACGCCCTGCCCGAGCTGATCTCGCCCGAAGCGATCGAGCTGTTCAGCAAGTACTCGGTGTTCAGCGACAGGGAGATGCACTCGCGCTACGAGGTCGGTCTGGAGCAGTACATCCTGACCGTCGGGGTCGAGGCCAACCTCACGCTGGAGATCGGCACCACCACCGTGCTGCCGGCCGCGATCCGCTACCAGACCGAGCTGGCTGCCAATGTCGCAGCGCTCAAGGCCGCTGGGATCGACGCCGACCTGTCGACTCTGGAGAGCGTCTCCGGGCCGATCGCTTCCTTGCGGGCCGGGCTGGCCAAGTTGGCGGCGGCGATCGAGCACGAGCACGACGAGGACCCACTAGTGACAGCCACCGCGATGCGCGACACGGTGCTCCCGGCGATGCTGGAGGTCCGGAACGCAGCTGATGCCCTCGAGGGTTTGGTGGCCGATGACCTCTGGCCGCTGCCGACGTACCAGGAGATGCTCTACATCCTCTGAACGTCGCGCCGTCGTCAAAGAGAACGGACCGTCGATCCGAAGATCGGCGGCCCGTCCTGTTTCGACAGGGCG
>JBJMIP010000090.1:0-3699 GCA_045806825.1 Marmoricola sp. | reverse complement strand
TCGCCGCCTGCACGCCGAGGAGCGGGTCGCCCTGGAGCAGCTCGCGGCCTGCCTGGACGGTCCGACCGGTGACGCCCTGGGCTTCCTGCTCAACGCCGACGAGATCCGCGCCACCGCACGACGTCTCGGCCGGCTGCTGTCGGCCGGGCGCTTCCCCGACCCCGGACCCGGCTGGCCGTCGCTGCCCTGGCCGCCGTTCTAGGCCCGTCGGGTCCTTCGTTACTCTTCGACGCATGCGCGCCTGGTCTGCCCCCGACGTCCCCTCCCTGGAGACGTCGAGCCTCGGTCGGGCACCGCAGGTCCAGGTCCACGACTCGGCCTCCGGCGAGCTGGTCGAGCTGGTACCGCCCTCGGGTACCGCGCGGATGTACGTCTGCGGCATCACCCCGTACGACGCCACGCACATGGGCCACGCCGCGACCTACGTCGCCTTCGACCTGCTGAACCGCGCCTGGCGCAGTGCCGGCCACGCGGTTCGCTACGTGCAGAACGTCACCGACGTCGACGACCCGCTGCTCGAGCGCGCGAACGCGACCGGTGAGGACTGGGTCGCGCTGGCCGAGCGGGAGACCGATCTCTTCCGCGCGGACATGGAGGCACTGCGGGTCCTGCCGCCGAAGGCCTACATCGGGGCCGTGGAGGCGATCCCGCTGGTCGTCGAGATGATCCAGGACCTGCAGAAGGTCGGAGCCGTCTACGAGGTGCCGAACGACGACGGCAGCAACGACCTCTACTTCTCGGTCACCGCCGACCCCTCGTTCGGCGCGGTCTCCGGCTGGGACCGCGAGCAGATGCTCCGCATCTTCGCCGAGCGCGGGGGAGACCCCGACCGCGCCGGGAAGCGCGACCCGCTGGACTGCCTGCTCTGGCAGGCCGAGCGGCCGAACGACCCCGCCTGGGACTCGGTCCTGGGCCGGGGCCGGCCCGGCTGGCACATCGAGTGCTCCGCGATCGCGCGCGACCACCTCGGCGGTGGCTTCGAGGTCCAGGGCGGCGGCAGCGACCTGGTCTTCCCGCACCACGAGATGAGTGCCGCCGAGTCCCAGGTCGCCGAACCCGACGTCCGGTTCGCCCGCGCCTACGTGCACGCCGGGATGGTCGCCCTCGACGGCGAGAAGATGTCGAAGTCCAAGGGCAACCTCGAGCTCGTCTCCCGGCTGCGCACCACCGGCACCGACCCGATGGCGATCCGCCTGGCGCTCCTCGCGCACCCCTACCGCAGTGACTGGGAGTGGACCGTCGCAGGCCTGCAGACTGCCACCGCGCTCCTGGAGAAGCTGCGGACCGCGGTGGCTGCCGGCGGCGGGGCGCCCACCGAGGCCGTCGTCGAGGCCGTGCTGACCTGCCTGGCCACCGACCTGGACGCCCCGGGTGCGCTGATCGCGCTGGACACCTGGGCGACCGCGACGATCGCCGGAGACACCTCTGAGCCGGGCGCGGGCGCTCTCGTCCGCACGTTGGCGGACGCCGCCCTCGGGGTGCTGCTGTAGCTGCTGACCCAGGTCAGGAGCCGGGGTCCTCGCGCCGCTTGAGGTAGCGCTCGAACTCGCGGGCGATCGCCTCGCCGGTGGCCTCCGGGAGGTCGGCGGTGTCCTTGGACTCCTCCAGGCTGCGGACGTACTCGGCCACGTCCTCGTCCTCCTCGGCGAGCTCCTCGACGCCGCGCTCCCACGCCCGGCTCTCCTCGGGGAGGTCGCCCAGCGGAACGGCGATCTCGAGCAGGTCCTCGACCTGGGCGAGCAGTGCCAGGGTGCCCTTCGGGCAGGGCGCCTGCGGCAGGTAGTGCGGGACCGCCGCCCAGAAGGACACCGCCGGGATGTCCAACCTCGCGCAGGCGTCCTGGAGCACGCCGACGATCCCCGTCGGCCCCTCGTAGGTCGACGGCTCCAGCTTGAGCCGGTCCTCGAGGTCGAGCTCGGTCGCGGTGCCGGTGACCGGGATCGGACGGGTGTGCGGGGTCTCGGCCAGCAACGCACCCAGGGTGACCACCTGGTTGACCTCGAGGTCGTCGGCCGTGGCCAGCAGCTCGGCGCAGAACCCCCGCCAGCGCATGTTCGGCTCGATGCCGCGCAGCAGCACCACGTCGCGGTGGGCGCCCGGGGGACGGGCGACGTACATCTGGGTCGAGGGCCAGGTGATCCGGCGCATGCCCTCCTCGTTGGTACCGACCACCGGGCGGTTCACCTGGAAGTCGTAGTAGTCCTCCGGATCGATCGCCGCGACCAGCTGCGCGTCCCAGACGTCGACCAGGTGGTCCAGCACGCCGCTCGCCGCGCCGGCAGCGTCGTTCCAGCCCTCGAACGCGCAGATCATCACCGGGTTCACCAGGGGACGTACGACGTCGATCTCGATCACGGGATTCAGCGTACGGCGAACGTGGGCGTCAACATGAGAAATAGGCCTTGGTGCGCGCGTGCCACCCCGTAGACTCTCCGGGTCGAGAGGCGTTGCAACGGACCGCCGGTCACCTGAACGGTCCGCCACGCTCGGCAGAGCCAAGGACGCCTTCCGCACATGGAAGGAACGTACGTGAACGCCTCTTGGGAGCCGCACCTCCGCCCCGACTGCACCGACGAGCTGACCCGCGCGCTGGGCGAGCGGATCATGGTCATCGACGGGGCGATGGGGACGGCGATCCAGCGGGACCGGCCCGACGAGGCCGGCTACCGGGGCGAGCGCTTCAAGGACTGGCCGAGCGATGTCCAGGGCAACAACGAGCTGCTGACGCTGACGCAGCCGAAGATCATCACCGACATCCACCGCGAGTACCTCGAGGCCGGCGCGGACATCATCGAGACCAACACGTTCAGCGCGAACGCGATCTCGATGGGCGACTACGACATGGAGGAGCTCTCCTACGAGCTCAACTACGAGTCCGCCCGGCTCGCCCGTGAGGCGTGCGACGCCTACGCGACCCCGGAGAAGCCGCGCTACGTGGCCGGCGCGATCGGGCCGACCACCCGGACCGCGACGATCTCCCCGGACGTCAACGACCCCGGTGCCCGCAACATCAGCTACGACCAGCTGGTGGCGGCGTACCTGGAAGCGGCCAACGGCCTGGTCGACGGCGGTTCCGACATCCTGCTGATCGAGACCATCTTCGACTCCCTGAACGCCAAGGCGGCGATCTTCGCCGTCGAGACGCTCTTCGAGGAGCGCGGACGCCGCTGGCCGGTCATCATCTCCGGCACGATCACCGACGCCTCGGGACGCACGCTCTCCGGTCAGACCACCGAGGCGTTCTGGAACGCGATGCGGCACGCCAAGCCGATCGCCGTCGGTCTGAACTGCGCCCTGGGTGCCCCCGAGATGAGGCCGTACCTGGCCGAGATGGGCCGGATCGCGGACACGTTCGTGTCGGCGTACCCGAACGCGGGTCTGCCGAACGCGTTCGGTGAGTACGACGAGTCGCCGGACAGCCAGGCGGCTTACATCGCCGAGTTCGCCGAAGCGGGCCTGGTCAACCTGGTCGGGGGGTGCTGCGGCACCACGCCGGCGCACATCGCGGGGATCGCCAAGGCCGTCGAGGGAAAGACGCAGCGCCCGCTGCACGAGCTCGACGTCGCCACCCGGCTCTCGGGCCTGGAGCCTCTGAACATCACCGAGGACTCCCTGTTCGTCAACATCGGTGAGCGCACCAACATCACCGGCTCGGCGCGCTTCCGCAACCTGATCAAGGCCGAGGACTACGACACCGCC
>JBJMIP010000089.1:0-3469 GCA_045806825.1 Marmoricola sp. | reverse complement strand
TGACCGGCAGCGGGTCCCACAGACCGCCCTCGTCGAGCACCGGCTCGCCGACGACCTCGGCGAGCTCGTCGCGGGACAGGCCCTGGGTGTCCTCGGTGTCGAGGTCGGCCTCGACGTCGAGCACCGGCTGCTGCGCCGGCCGGGCCGGCTCTTCCTCGGTTTGCTGGACGGGCGCAGAGCGGCGTACCGCTTGCTGCGCCCGGACTGTGAGCCGGGCGACCACGAGGAACGCGACGATCAGCACCGTCGGGATCGCGGTCGTGAGCCACGGCGTGTAGGAGAGGTAGCTGGTCACGGTCACGACGGCCAGCATCGAGATCAGCAGGGCCAGGACGCGGCGACGACGCTGGGCGGCCTGGGCCGCTGCCTGGCGCGTGAGGGTGGACGGTGCCGGGGTCTGCACGCGGGCCGCGGGGGTTTCGGCAGGCTCGACCGCCGGGGGACGGCTGGGCACGAAGCCGCGGCCGACGACCCGGACCGCGTCGGAGAACTCCTCGACGCTGCGGCGTCGGTCCTCCTCGTCGTGGTGACGAAGCGCCTTCGGGAGCAGGTACACGGCCCATCCGATGGCGAGAGCCACGAAGATCATTCCTGACAGGTCCACACGCAGAGCGTAGGAGCGTGTGGGTTCACCGTGACGCAGGCGCATCGGTGTGTCGCGAGATCACTCCTGTGACTGATGAGGTCAGGGGTTGTCGAGGCGGTGCTGCAACCCCTTCGGCACGTCCTCGCGACAGATCGCGAAGAGCCGGTGGTCGCGCCAGTCCCCGTCGATGTGCAGGAACCTCGGTGCGAAGCCGACCTCGGAGATGCCGAGCTTCTCCACGACCCGCAGCGAGGCCGCGTTCTCCGGCCGGATCGCGACCTCGATCCGGTGCAGCTTGAGCACGAAGAAGCAGTGGTCGACCGCCATCGCGACTGCCCGGGTGACCAGCCCGCGGCCGGCGTACTGCTCGTCGATCCAGTAACCGATCGAGGCGAACTGGGCCGAGCCGCGGGTGATGTTGTTGACCGTCAGCTGGCCGATGAAGCGTCCGTCGTACTCGATGGCGAACGGGAGCTGGCGTCCGGCCCGGGCCTCGACGTGCATGGTGTGCACCATCGAGGAGAAGGTCCGCGGCCGGGCCTCCGCCCCCGGAGGGGTGGTCGCGTCCCAGCGCGTCAGCCAGGCCAGATTGCGCTCGCGGACGCGGCGCCACGCCTTCTTGTCGCGCGCGGAGAGAGGACGCAGCCGGAGCGGGCCGTAATCAAGCGTCGCCGGCCAGCCGGGCGCGCTCAGTGGTCGCTCCCCGTGATCTGCTCGACCGCGTGCCGCAACAGCGGTACGACGACCGACAGACCGTCGCGCACCCCACCGGCCGAGCCGGGCAGGTTCACCACCAGGGCATCGCCCGAGACGCCGGCCAGCCCGCGCGAGAGCGCCGCGGTCGGGACGCCGTTCGCGACACCGAAAGCACGGATCGCCTCGGCGATGCCGGGGACCTCGCGGTCGAGCAACGGCCGCGTCACCTCCGGCGTCCGGTCGGTCGGGGTGAGCCCGGTCCCGCCCGTGGTCAGCACCGCTCGGGCGCCGCCGGTGATCGCCGCTCGGATGGCTTCGGCGACCGGCTCACCGTCCGGGACGACCGCTGCGTCGTCGACCTCCCAGCCGTCGGCGCGCAGTGCCTCGACGATCAGCGGGCCGGTGGTGTCGGTGTAGACGCCGGCAGCCGCGCGGTTCGAGGCGACGACCACGGACGCCCTTCGAGACGGTTGCTGCGCAACCTCCTCAGGACCTTCGGCACTTCGAGACGGTTGCTGCGCAACCTCCTCAGGCTCCTGCGGACCACTCACGGGCGCTCCCAGTTCCCGCTCTTGCCGCCCGCCTTCGACTCGACCCGGACGTCGGTGATGACCGCGGCCTTGTCGACCGCCTTGACCATGTCGACCACCGTCAGCGCGGCCACCGAGACCGCGGTGAGGGCCTCCATCTCGACGCCCGTGCGGTCGGCGGTGCGCACGGTCGCGGTGATCGCGACCGCGTCGTCGAGCACCTCGAGGTCGACCTCGACCCCGGAGATCGCCAGCGGGTGGCACAGCGGCACCAGGTCCGCGGTCCGCTTGGCGGCCATGATCCCCGCGACACGGGCGACCCCGAGCGCATCCCCCTTCGGCACGCCGTCGCCGCGCAGCAGTGCGACCACGGTCGGCGAGACCAGCACCCGACCCGAGGCGACGGCCACCCGGGCGGTCACGTCCTTGCCGGTCACGTCGACCATCCGGGCAGCACCGGTCTCGTCGACGTGGGTCAGCCTCGGCTGGTCGTCGGCCATCAGTAGTCCCGGTCCAGCAAGATCACCGGCACGTCCGCGCCCTGCTCGGCGATCGAGACGTCCTCGCCCAGCACGATCAGCGCGTTCGCCTGGGACAGCCCGCCCATCAGGTGAGAGCCGGCGCCGCCGACCGGCGTGACCGTGGACCCGCCGACCTTCGGCTCGAAGTACCCGCGGAGGAACTGGCGACGCCCGGTCATCGAGGAGACCGTGGAGGTGATCTTCGCGCGCACCAGCGACCGGCTGTACGGCGTACGGCCCATCATCTTGCGCAGCGCCGGCGCGACGAACATCTCGAAGGACACGTACGCCGAGACGGGGTTGCCCGGCAGGGTGAAGATCGGGGTGGAGTCCTCGCCGATCACACCGAAGCCCTGCGGCTTGCCGGGCTGCATCGCGACCTCGTGGAACGAGACGGTGCCGAGCTGGGACAGCGCTTCCTTGACCACGTCGTGTGTGCCCTTGCTGACCCCGCCGCTGGTGACGACGACGTCGGCCCGGACCAGCTGGTCCGAGAGCGCCTCGACGAAGGTCTCGGGGTCGTCCGGGGTCGCGGTCACCCGGTACGCGATCGCGCCGGCGTTCCTCGCCGCGGCCGCGAGCAGGAAGGAGTTCGAGTCGTAGATCCGGTCCTTGCCGAGCGGCTCCCCCGGCTCGACGAGCTCGGATCCCGTCGACATGATCACCACGCGCGGACGCGGCCGGGTCGAGACCCGGCCGATGCCGACGCTGGAGAGCAGGCCGATCCTGCGAGCGTCCAACCGGTCGCCGGCCTTGAGCAGCACGTCACCGGCGGCGATGTCCTCGCCGGCGCGGCGGATGTGCTGGCCCTCGGTCGGGGCCTGGCTGATCAGCACCTTCACGACCCCGTCGTCGGTGTGCTCGACCGGGACGACCGCGGTGCAGCCGGTGGGGATCGGGGCGCCGGTCATGATCCGGACCGCGGTGCCGGGCGACATCGCGAAGATGGTGGTCTGCCCGGCCGCGATCTCGCCGACGACCGGCAGGTGGACCGGCTTCTCGGGACTCGCCTCGGCGACGTCCTTGAAGACCACGGCGTAGCCGTCCATCGCGGAGTTGTCGAAGACCGGCAGCGAGATCGGCGAGATGATGTCAGCGACGTCCGGCAGTCCCATCGTCTCGAGCAACGGCTGGTC
>JBJMIP010000088.1:0-7049 GCA_045806825.1 Marmoricola sp. | reverse complement strand
GTGCCGACCGCCGAGGACAGCACCCCCGCCCCGACGTACCGGACGCCGGCGAGCTCGAGCAGGCCCTGCAGGGTCCCGTCCTGCCCCCACGGTCCGTGCATCACCGGGAAGACCACGTCGACCTGGCCGAGGCTGCGCGGGACGTCTCCGGCGTCGGCGACGACCAACCCGTCGGTCGGGCTCAGCGCGACCTCGAGCGTCCCGGAGACCTCCGGCAGCTCACCGGAGGGGCCCAGCGCGAGCCGACCGCCCTCGTTCGACTCCAGCACCCAGTGGCCGGCCGTGGTGATCCCGACCGGGATCACCTCGTAGCGCTCCGGGTCGAGCGCCGAGATCACACTTCCGGCCGAGACGCACGAGATCGCGTGCTCGCTGGAACGGCCGCCGAAGACGACGGCGACCCGGATCCGCTCGTGGCTGTCCTGCGCATTCACCTGCGGGAGCCTACGCGAGGAGGGTTCGAGGAGCGCGGCGCACCTCGGTAGCCTCACGGCATGCGTCCCTCCACCCGCGCCGTGCACGCCGGTCGTCCGTCCCGTGAACCCGACGCGCCCCTGAACACCCCGATCACGATGGCTGCCACCTACGTCGCCGGTGGGTCGCTCGAGTACGGGCGTTACGGCAACCCCACCTGGACCGCCTTCGAGGAAGCCCTGGCCGACCTCGAGGGCGGCGCGGCCGGTGCCCGCTGCCTGGCCTTCGCCAGCGGGCTGGCCGCGGTCTCGGTGATCCTCGACCTCGTGGGCCAGGACCAGGTCGTCGTGATCGGGCGGCACTCCTACAACGGCACCGTGATGCAGCTGGCCGACCTCGAGTCCCGGGGACGGGCGAAGGCGGTGCTGGTCGACCTCACCGACACCGCCGCGGTCGTCGCCGCCTGCGAGGACGCGGCGCTCGTCTGGCTGGAGTCCCCGGCGAACCCCGCGCTCGAGGTCGCCGACATCGCTGCGATCGCCTCCGCAGCGCGTGCCGCCGGGGCTCGGGTGGTCGTCGACAACACCTTCGCCACCCCGATGCTCCAGCAACCGCTCGACCTCGGTGCCGACCTGGTGCTGCACTCGGCGACCAAGTACATCTCCGGCCACTCCGACCTGCAGATGGGCGCGATCGTCACCCGCGAGGACGCCCTCTACGACGTCCTCAAGAGCCGTCGCGACCTGCTGGGCGCGATCCCGGGCCCGTTCGAGACCTGGTTGGCGCTCCGCGGCCTGCGCACTCTTGCGCTCCGCGTCGAGCGGGCCCAGTCGAACGCCACCGAGCTGGCCGCCCGGCTGGCCGCTCACCCCGCCGTCGTCGACGTCCGTTACCCGGGGTTCGGCGGCATGCTGGCGATCGTGCTGGCGACAGCCGAGGCCGCGGACCACCTGACCGCCAGCACGAGCCTGTGGGTGCACGCGACCTCGCTCGGCGGCGTCGAGTCGATGTTCGAGCGCCGTCGCCGCTGGGCCGCCGAACCGGCCACCATCCCCGAGGGCCTGGTGCGGATGTCGGTGGGCATCGAGGACGTCGATGACCTCTGGGACGACCTTCTCCAGGGCCTCGGATGATCGGACTCCCCTCCGGTCTCACCGCGCGCCCGCTCACGCTGAGCGACTCCAGCGCCGTGACCGCAGTGATGGCCGCGGCCGAGATCGCGGTACTCGGGCGCGCACTGATCGAGGAGGCCTACCTCCTCGGCGACTGGAACCGGCCGAGCTTCGACCTCGCCGCGAGCACGGTCGGCGTCTTCGAGGGCACCGAGCTGCTCGGGTACGCCGAGGTCAGCGGTCCCGCGCGCGGTGACGCCGCCGTCCACCCCGACCACCTCGGGCGCGGGATCGGCACCGCCCTGGCGCGATGGATGCAGGACACCGCACGTGCCCAGGGGCAGACCGAGATCGGGATGCCCGTCCCCGCCGGCTCGACGGGCGAACGGCTGCTGCAGGCGCTCGGCTACCGGGTGCGCTGGGAGTCCTGGATGCTGTCGTTCCCGCCCGGACGCGAGATCGCCCACGCGCCGCTGCCCGAGGGCTTCACGCTGCGCCTCGCCGGACCCGACGACGTCGAGGCGGCCTGGCAGGTCACCGAGGACGCCTTCCTGGAGTGGTCGCAGCGGCCGCGGCAGCCGCTGGCCGACTGGGCGGCGAAGGTCACCGGCATGAACGGCTACCAGCCCTGGAACCTGCAGCTCGTGCTGGCTCCCGACGGCTCGGTGGCCGGCACCGTGCACGTGACCCTGGACAGCGAGCCGCCGACCGGGTTCGTGGACAAGGTCGCGGTGCGGGCCGACCAGCGCGGCCAGGGTCTGGCCAAGGCGCTGCTCGCCGCGGCGTTCGCGTCCGCCCGCGAGCACGGGGCCGAACGGTCCGAGCTCAGCACCGACTCGCGCACCGGCGCGCTCGACCTCTACCTGGGCCTCGGCATGGAGATCGACTCGACCTGGGTCAACTACGGCGTGACGCTCTAGTCGCGCTCGGCCTTGGTCTCCCGGGAGACGAACGCGTCGATCATCTCGCGGGCGCTGATCTCACCGCGGACCACGGCGTCGACGTGCTCGGCGATCGGGGCGTCCACCCCGTTGCGCCGCGCCAGGTCGAGGATCGAGGAGCACGACTTGGCGCCCTCGGCGACCTGCTTGGTCGTCGCGTAGATCTCGTCGATGGTCATCCCCTGACCGAGCTTCTCGCCGAACGTGCGGTTGCGCGAGAGCGGTGAGGAGCAGGTGGCCACCAGGTCGCCGAGGCCGGCCAGCCCCATCAGCGTCAGCGGGTCGGCGCCCAGCTTCATCGCCAACCGCGCGGTCTCCGCGAGGCCGCGGGTGATCACCGAAGCCGTGGTGTTGTCACCGAAGCCCAGGCCGACGGCCATGCCGACGCACAGGCCGACGACGTTCTTGTAGGCACCGCCGAGCTCGCAGCCGAGGACGTCGGTGCTGCGGTAGGGCCGGAACGCCCGCGAGTGGCACAGCTCCTGGACGCGGTGCGCCACGTGGTCGTCGGCGCAGGCCACCACGCTGGCGGCGGGCTCGCGCAGGGCGATCTCCTTCGCCAGGTTCGGGCCGCTCACCACCGCGATCCGCTCCGGTCCGGCACCGGTGACCTCGGCGATCACCTCGCTCATCCGCTTGGTGGTGCCGAGCTCGACGCCCTTCATCAGCGAGATGAACACCGCGGACCCGGGCACCAGCGGCGCCCACTCGGTCAGGTTCTCCCGCAGCGATTGCGAGGGCACCGAGAGCACGACGTACTCGGCACCCTCGAGCGCTTCCGCCGGATCGGTGGTCGCCCGCATCCCGGCGGGGAGCTCGATGCCCGGGAAGTAGTCGGTGTTCTCCCGCTTGTCGTTGATGTTGGCGCAGACGTCCTCACGTCGCGCCCACAGCGTCACCTCGTTGCCGGCGTCGGCCAGCACGATGCCGAAAGCAGTTCCCCAGGAACCAGCGCTGAACACTGCCACGCGCGCCATCAGGAAGCCTCACCCTTCTTCTTGTCGTGCCGATGGTCCTGCTTCGCAGGATTGCCGATCTCGTTCACGCCCACCGACCTCGGGTCGAAGCGCTGGGCCGGGGGCTGCTCGCCGCGCAGCTCCGCGACCAGCGCGGTGATCGCATCCATGATCCTGTCAGTCGCCTCGTGGAGCAGGTCGTTCGTCAACGGCCTGCCGTTCTGGACCTGCTCGCGGAGGTCGCGCAGGTCGACCGGGTCGCCGACCTTGTAGCGCGCGGTCCGTCGCGGGAACAGGTGCGGCTTGACCGTGTACGGCGCGAGGATCTCCTGCGCCCCCCACTGGCCGATCGGGATCACCGGGCAGCCGGTCTCCAGGGCGATCCGGGCAGCACCGGTCTTGCCCCGCATCGGCCACCCGGTGGGGTCCTTGGTGATCGTTCCCTCGGGGTAGACCCCGACGCAGCCGCCGGCGCGCACCGAGGCGCAGGCCGCCTCGGAGGCCTTGGCGGCATCGGTGGTCAGGCGCGACACCGGGATCATCCGCGCGTCGCGGACGATGTACTTGAGCACCGGGACCTCGAACAGCGCGTCCTTCGCCAGGTACTGGATCAGCCGTCCGTGCTCGTAGACCAACCAGGCCAGCGTCAGCGGGTCGATGTGCGAGACGTGGTTCATCGCGATCACGCAGCCGCCCTCGGCCGGGATCTTCTCGCCGTCGATCCACTCGTGCTTCGTCGTCGTCAGCAACGTCGGCTTCACGAGGGCGACCGCGAGGGACCACGCCCACCCCCGGCGCTCGTGCAGCTTGCGAACCTTGACCACCACGTGGAGAACACTACCGACGCTGCTGGGAGGATCGGTGGTGTGACGACACCCGACTCCCAGGCCGGCTACGCGCTCCTGGTCCCGGTCAAGGACAGCCGCCGGGCGAAATCCCGGCTCGGCGTCGGTGACGACGGCGAGCGGGCCCAGCTGATGGCCGCGTTCGCGCGCGACGCCCTCGGTGCCGCGACCGCAGTCCCCGGACTGCAGGTCCACGTGGTCGGCGACCCGGACGCACTCGGAGAGGTGCTCGCCGGCCTCGAGGTCACGGTGGTTCCCGACGAGGGCGAGGGCAGCCTGAACCGCGCGCTGGAACGCGCCGCCACCCGCGTCGCACGCCCCGCGCTAGGGGTCGCCGTACTGCTGGCCGACCTCCCCTGCCTCACCACCGACGACCTCGTGGCGGCCCTCACGGACGGCTCGGACCGGCGTTTCGTCGCCGACGCAGCGGGCACCGGTACGACGCTGCTGATCGCTCCTGCGGGAACCGAGCTCGACCCGCGCTTCGGCCCCGGGTCGGCGCAGGCGCACCGGAGCTCGGGTGCCCGCGCCCTGGTTGACCCCCTCGTGTCCCTGCGGCTGGACGTGGACACGACCGACGACCTCCGGGACGCGCTCCGCTTCGGGGTCGGCCCGTACACCGCGAAGGTCGCCTCGAGCCGCTGGTGAGCGGCTGGTGAGCGGCTGGTGAGCCGTGCAACGCAACGGCGGTGCTCCCCGAAGGGAACACCGCCGTTGACGTGGTGAGGCAGATCAGCGCTTCTTGGCTGCCTTCTTGGCGGGCGCCTTCTTGGCCGGAGCCTTCTTGGCGGGCGCCTTCTTGGCCGGAGCCTTCTTGGCCGGAGCCTTCTTCGCGGGCGCCTTCTTGGCCGGAGCCTTCTTCGCGGGCGCCTTCTTGGCCGGAGCCTTCTTCGCGGGCGCCTTCTTAGCGGGCGCCTTCTTGGCCGGAGCCTTCTTCGCCGGCGCCTTCTTGGCCGGAGCCTTCTTCGCGGGCGCCTTCTTCACTGCTGCCTTCTTGGCCGGCGCCTTCTTGGCAGCAGCCTTGGCGGGCGCCTTCTTGGCAGCGGCCTTCTTGGCGGGAGCCTTCTTGGCTGCGGCCTTCTTGGCCGGAGCCTTCTTGGCAGCAGCCTTGGCGGTCTTGGTCGCCGTCTTCTTGGCCGCGGCGGCCGTCCTGGAAGCGGCGGCAGCGGGCTTGGCGGCAGCCGCCTGGACTACTGCCGGAAGCTTCTTTGCGCCGGAGACGATCGCCTTCAGCTCAGCGCCAGCGCTGAACTTCGGAACGTTGGTCTTCTTGGACTTCATCCGCTCGCCGGTGGCGGGATTGCGGACCCAACGGGCCTCGCGAACGCGCTTCTCGAACGACCCGAAACCGGTGATCGCGACCTTCTCGCCCTTCGCCACCTCGCGGGTGATGGTGTCGAGCACCGACTCCAGCGCGTGTGCCGCCGCCTTCTTGTTGCCCTCGAACCGGGCGGCAAGAGCGTCGATCAACTGACTCTTGTTCACTAGCTTCCCTTTCGTGAACGTCTGGTATCGAGCGCCTTGCTCGAACTTTCTTCTTGCACGCTAGGCAAAGCGGGCCGTTGCCACAATGCACTCTTGCGCGTGTCGTGAAACGATTTAAACGGCGTGAAATCGTGTTCGCGACGCCGATAGGAAACGTCAGCGAATCAGCAGCGAACGACGAAAGGCGAGTTTCCCCTTACAGATACGGGGAAACTCGCCTTCGTGATTCAAAGCATTCAGTGAATCGTGACCGGCTTCCACGAAGGACGTTGGTCCTCGAACGCAGCGATCGCATCTGCGTGGCCGAGCGTGATGCCGATGTCATCGAGTCCTTCGAGCAGACGCCACCGGGTGTAGTCGTCGATGTCGAAGGAGTCCTCGATCGCATCCGGACCCTCACCGGCACGAACCGTGCGGCTCTCCAGATCGACGGTCACGGTCGCGCCCGGGTGGTCGTCGAGGTGGTCCCAGATCTTCTGGACGACCTTCTCGTCGACCTGGGCCGCGAGCAGACCGGCCTTGCCGGAGTTGCCGCGGAAGATGTCGGCGAACCGCGCACTGATGACGACCTTGAAGCCGTAGTTCTGGAGCGCCCAGACAGCGTGCTCGCGCGAGCTGCCGGTGCCGAAGTCGGGACCGGCGACGAGCACCGAGGCCTCTGCGTACTCCGGCTTGTTCAGGACGAACTCCGGGTCGCTGCGCCAGGCCGAGAACAGGCCGTCCTCGAACCCGTCACGGGTGACCCGCTTGAGGTAGACCGCCGGGATGATCTGGTCGGTGTCGACGTTGCTGCGCTTGAGCGGGACGGCGACACCGGTGTGGGTGGTGAACTTCTCCATCTGCGAACTCCTCCTCGGATCGAGCTCAGTCGAGATCTGCGGGGCTGGACAGCGTGCCGCGAACAGCGGTCGCGGCCGCGACCGGGATCGAGACCAGGTGAGTACGTCCACCCTTGCCCTGGCGGCCCTCGAAGTTGCGGTTCGAGGTCGACGCGCTCCGCTCCTGCGGGGCGAGCTGGTCGGGGTTCATGCCCAGGCACATCGAGCACCCCGCACCGCGCCACTCGGCGCCGGCCTCGGTGAAGATCTTGTCCAGACCTTCCTCCATGGCCTGCATCCGCACCCGGACCGAACCGGGGACGACCAGCAGCCGGGTGCCCTCGGCGACCTGGTGGCCCTTGATGATGTCGGCCGCGAGGCGCAGGTCCTCGATCCGTCCGTTGGTGCACGAACCGACGAAGACCGTGTCGACCTTGATCTCCCGCATCGGCGTACCGGCCTCGAGGCCCATGTACTC
>JBJMIP010000087.1:0-3982 GCA_045806825.1 Marmoricola sp. | reverse complement strand
GCCGCGTGCTCGGCGGCGAGGGTGTCCTGGAGAGCTTCGAGCGGGGTCATCGGGCGAGCACCACCAGCTGCTGGGAGAGCCCGGCGGCCATCGAGCCGAGCAGTCGCGCGAACGAACCGCTCTCCGCGCGCAGCGCGAAGCCCGTCAGCCGGGCGTGGACGGTGGTCGCGGTCTGCCGGGCGACCGGGACCGGGTCCGCGCCCACGGTGGGCGCGGGGGTGGCCGGTGTCGGGGTGCCGCTCACGTCGACCCCCTTCGGCACGGCGCCGCGAAGTGCGGCCAGGTAGCTCTCGTACGCGGATGCCAGGCCGGCCAGCCGGGCCGCGGTCGCCGGGCCGTGGGCACCGAGGGCCACGAGCTCGCGCTGCGCCTCGTTCAGCAGTGCCACGGCCTGCACCGCGACGCCGACGTCGGGGGCGAGGTCGCGCACCGCCTTGGCGGCGGGCGTCCGGTCCGAGTTGTACGGGTTGTTCAGCGTGCAGCCGGACACGACCGCGCCGAGACCGAGGAGCAGCACCGAGCGTCGTGCCGGTCCTGCCTGGGTCGGTCTCTTCTCGGCGGTCATGATGCGGCATCGTAACGAGCAGGGCCCAGGACGCTTCCGTGGCGTGGACGTCAGGAGTTCGTGGTCGCGTCCACTAGGCTCTACGGCACCACAACAACACAGCAGGAGGTCGCGTCTTGAGTACGCCGGACATCACGGACCGCCTGGCTGGTGTGCTCGCCGCTCCCGTCTCGGCCCTCGGCCTCGACCTGGAGAGCGTGGACCTCTCGAAGGCCGGCAAGCGCTCGGTGCTCCGGGTCGCCGTGGACAAGGACGGCGGCGTCGACATGGACGACATCGCCGAGGCGACCAAGGCCGTCTCGGCCGTGCTCGACGACTCGGACCTGATGGGCAGCACCCCGTTCACCCTCGAGGTGTCCTCGCCGGGTGTCGACCGTCCGCTGACGCTCGCGCGCCACTGGCGCCGCAACGCCACCCGGCTGGTGAAGGTCGACCTGATCGAGGGCGACTCCTTCACCGGCCGCATCGTCTCGGCCGACGACGAGGCCGCCCAGGTCGACGTCGACGGCGAGCTTCGTGCCGTGGAGTACCCGAGCGTGGCCAAGGCGAAGATCCAGATCGAATTCAAGCGGGAAGGCTGAGACGTGGACATCGACATGAGCATCCTTCGCATGCTCGAGCGTGAGAAGGAGATCTCCTTCGACGTTCTGGTCGAGGCGATCGAGCAGGCGCTGCTGACGGCGTACCACAAGACGCCCGGCGCCCTGGAGCACGCGCGGGTCCAGCTCGACCGCAAGAGCGGGCACGTGGTGGTGCTGGCCCGCGAGGTCACCGAGGAGGGCGAGCCCGAGGGGGAGGAGTTCGACGACACCCCCGCCGACTTCGGTCGGATCGCCGCGACCACCGCGAAGCAGATCATGCTGCAACGCCTGCGCGACGCCGAGGACGAGATCAGGTACGGCGAGTTCTCCGGCAAGGAAGGCGACATCGTCTCCGGGCTGATCCAGCAGGGTCGCGACCCGAATGACGTGATGGTCGACCTCGGCAAGCTCGAGGCGCTGCTCCCGCAGGGCGAGCAGGTGCCCGGCGAGGACTACTCCCACGGCACCCGGATCAAGGCCCTGGTCGTCACCGTCCGCAAGGGCATGCGTGGTCCGCAGGTGATGCTCTCGCGCACGCACCCCAACCTGGTCAAGAAGCTGTTCGCCCTCGAGGTCCCGGAGATCGCCGACGGCACCGTCGAGATCGTGGCCATCGCCCGCGAGGCCGGCCACCGGACGAAGATCGCGGTGCGCTCGGACGTCTCCGGTGTGAACCCGAAGGGTTCCTGCATCGGCCCGATGGGCCAGCGGGTGCGCAACGTGATGAACGAGCTGCACGGCGAGAAGATCGACATCGTCGACTGGTCCGACGACCCGGCCGAGATGGTCGCGCACGCGCTCAGCCCGGCCCGGGTCACCAGCGTCACGGTCGTCGACGCGGCCGCCCGCTCCGCGCGGGTCGTCGTGCCCGACTTCCAGCTCTCGCTGGCGATCGGCAAGGAGGGCCAGAACGCCCGCCTGGCGGCCCGGCTGACGGGGTGGCGGATCGACATCCGCAGCGACGAGGCTCCCGAGGAGCCCCCCGGGTCCTGAGGTGGCCCGAAGTCGGCCCTGGATACGGCCCAGGATCCGGCCCCGCACCGCACGTCGGTTCGGACTTCCGGCACGCAGAGGCTAGACTCACCTGCTGGTGACCCCCCACGACCCCCAACGACCGACCGGACCTGTCCGGACGTGCGTCGGGTGCCGCGAGAAGGCCGCCAAACGTGAGTTGCTCCGAGTCGTCGCAGGTGACGGGACCGTGGTCCCCGACCCGGGTGGTTCGGCGCCGGGCCGCGGTGCACACCTGCACCCGAGCCTCGCGTGCTTCGAACTCGCCGAACGAAGGCGCGCCTTCGCCCGAGCCCTCCGGTACGCCGGGGGAGCGGGGAGCGCGCTGGACCTCAGCGGACTGGAGCAGTACCTCACCGACCAAGTCCGATCGCCGAGATGAAACTGGAGCATCAGCTCATGAGCCTGCGATGAGAACTTCGCGATGAGCGTGCACATCAACTAGCGGTCCGCAGACCCCGGTCACCCCCGGGACTCGGACCAGGAGGAACAAGAGTGTCCAAGGTCCGAGTCCATGAACTCGCTAAGGAATACGGCGTCACCAGCAAGGATGTGCTGGGGATGCTCGGCGAGCTCGGAGAGTTCGTCAAAGCAGCTTCGTCGACGGTGGAGCCCCCCGTCGTCAAGCGTTTCCAGGACAAGTACGGCGCAGAGCTGACCGCCAAGGCGGAAGCCGCGGCGGCCAAGAAGGCTGCCAAGAAGGCGCCGGCGAAGAAGGCTGCCGCACCGGCTGCTGCCGCCGAGGTCGTCGACGAGGCCGCTCCGGCCGAGGTCGCCGCCCCCGTCGAGCAGGAGCAGGACGCGCCTGCTGCCGCGAAGACCGCGCCGCGTCCCGGCCCGCGCAAGCCGGCTGACGCCGAGCCCGAGGTCGAGGCGCCGGCTGCCGAGGTCGCCCCGGTGGAGTCGCCGACCGAGGAGCCGCCGGCCGCCGAGGAGCGCCCGTCGTCGCCCGCTCCGCGTCCTGGTGGCGCTCGTCCCGGCGCTCCGCGCCCGGGCAACAACCCGTTCTCCTCGACCCAGGGCATGGGTCAGCGTCCGACCACCCCGCCGCCGGCCGCCGGCGGTGCTCCGGGTGCTCCCAGCGCCCCGGCAGGCCGTCCCGGCATGCCGCGCCCGAACCCGGCGATGATGCCGAAGTCCCCGGCCGCCTTCGGTGGCGGTCCCGGCGGTGCACGTCCGCGTCCCGGCGGTCCCGGTGCCGGTGGCCCCGGTCGCGGTGGACCGGGTGGAGCTCCGGGCCGTGGTGGTCCTGGTGCCCGTCCGGGTGCCGGTGCAGGTGCCGGTGCTCCCGGCCGCGGTGGTTTCGGCGGCGGCCCGGGTGGTGCGCCCGGTGGTGGCGGTCCCGGTGGTGGCGGCGGTCGTCCCGGCGGCGGTGGCCGTCCGGGTCAGCGCGGCAGCACCCAGGGCGCCTTCGGTCGCCCCGGCGGCCCGTCGCGTCGCGGTCGCAAGTCGAAGCGCGCGCGTCGCCAGGAATTCGAGCAGATGGAAGCTCCGACCATTGGCGGCATCCGCGTCCGCAAGGGCAGCGGCGAGACCGTTCGCCTGGCGCGCGGCTCCTCGCTGACGGACTTCGCCGAGAAGGTGGGCGTCGACCCGGCCTCGCTGGTGCAGATGCTGTTCTCGCTCGGCGAGATGGTGACGGCCACCGAGTCGGTCAACGACGAGACCCTCGAGCTGCTGGCCGAGGAGCTGAACTACGTCCTCGAGATCGTCTCCCCCGAGGACGAGGACCGCGAGCTGCTCGAGTCCTTCGACCTCGAGTTCGGTGCCGACGAGGGCGACGAGGACGACCTGGTCATCCGGCCGCCGGTCGTGACCGTGATGG
>JBJMIP010000086.1:0-7267 GCA_045806825.1 Marmoricola sp. | reverse complement strand
GCTGCCAGTGCGATTCGTCAACGAGCGCTGCTCTCACGCAGCAACCGGGAGGTCTGACATGTCTGCTCGCGACCCGCAGCCACTGCTCGAGGTGCTCAGCCTGACGAAGCACTTCGGCGAGGTCAAAGCAAACACCGACGTCAGCCTCCAGGTCATGCGCGGTGAGGTGCACGCGCTGGTGGGTGAGAACGGTGCCGGCAAGAGCACGTTGCTGAAGATGATCTACGGCGTCTACCACCCCGACTCCGGCCAGCTGATGGTCGAGGGCAAGGAAGCGCCGATCCACAGCCCGGCCGATGCCCGCAAGTACGGGATCGGGATGGTGTTCCAGGACCTGCGCCTGGTTCCGGCGCTGACGGTGACCGAGAACGTCGCGCTGGCGGTTGCCGAGGGGCCCATCCTCAAGCTCGGGAACCTGGCAGCACGGATCAAGAAGGCCAGCGACGAGTTCGGGCTGGCGGTCGATCCGGCGGCGAAGGTCTCGCACCTGTCCATCGGCGAGCGTCAGCGGGTGGAGATCCTGAAGGTGCTGATGACCGGTGCCAAGCTCGTCATCCTCGACGAGCCGACCAGCGTTCTCGCTCCGCAGGAGGTAGAAGCACTTCTCGGAGTAGTCCGGCACCTGCGCGAGCAGGGCTTCGCGATCATCATCGTGACCCACAAGCTCGACGAGGTGCGCACCATTGCCGACCGGGCCACGGTGCTGCGCGGTGGGCGCACGGTGCTCGTCAACGTCGACCCGTCCGACTACACCAACGGCGAGCTGGTCGAAGCGATGGTGGGCAGGGCGGTTGCCGACCTCGACCGCACGCATCGGGTGGTTGCTCACGCCGACGTACCGGCCATCGAGGTCGTCGGCGTGCTGGCCCGCGGCGACGCCGGCCACGTGGCGCTCAAGGGCATCGACCTGTCGGTCCGCCCCGGCGAGCTGGTCGGTGTCGCGGGAGTCGCCGGGAGCGGCCAACGCGAGCTCTGCGAGGTGATCCTCGGGTTGCGACCCATCGACGCCGGCACCGTCCGCGTCAACGGCAACGACGTACGCCGACCCACCGACGCCATCGCGGCTGGCGCAGCCAGCATCCCCGAGGACCCGGTGGCCGACTCGGTCGTCGGGCCACTCACCGTGCTCAACCACATGGTGCTGCACGGCCGGAGGCTTCCGAAGCGGGGGCTCGGGATCAACTGGCGGACCGTCGACGCAGACACCACGGCCCACAACGAGCGACTCGGTCTGAACATCGCACCGCGCGCACGAAAGGTCGCCGAGCTCTCCGGCGGCAACATCCAGCGGGTCATCCTGACCCGCGAGCTCGCTCTGGACGCCACCGTCGTGGTCGCGGCCTACCCGAGCCGCGGCCTGGACATCGCGAACGCTCGACGAACCCAGGAGCTGCTGCTGCAGCGCAGCGGGGAGGGAGCGTGCGTGCTGATGGTTTCCGAGGACCTCGACGAGCTGATGTCGATGGCCGACCGGATCGTCGTGATGCGCGACGGTCACATCAGCGGGGAGGTCTTCCCAGTCGACTTCGACCGCTCGAGCATCGGCGAGCTGATGACCGGAGGTGCCGCATGAGCTCGCACGCACTGGAGAAGGCCAGCATTCCCGTGGTCAGCTGGCCGAAGGTGGTCCGTGTCCTGGTGGCGGTCGGCCGGTGGGTCGGCGCACTGACGGCGGCGGTGACGATCTTCGCGGTCCTGCTGATGATCAAGGGCGCTCACCCCCTCGACGCCTACTCGGCGATGCTCACCCTCGCCTTCGGCCAACAGGCGTCCGTGGACCAGATCGTGATCCGGATGGCACCCCTGGTGCTCGGAGCGCTGGCGGTCGCGATCCCGGCCCGTGCCGGCCTGACCAACGTCGGCGGGGAGGGCCAGATCATCATGGGCGGGGTCGCCGCCTGCGGGATCACGCTGTGGCTCCCGGAGACGATGCCCGGCCCGCTCCTGATCGTCGCGATGCTCCTCTCGGCGGCGATCGCCGGAGCGCTGTGGGCCGGCCTGGCCGCCGCGCTGCGTCTCATCGCCGGGGTCAACGAGGCGATCAGCACACTGCTGCTCAACTTCGTCGCCATCGACGTCCTGCTGTTCCTGATCTACCAGCCGTGGCGCGAGACGCCGGCCGGGCAGCCGTCCACCAAGGAACTGGTCGACACGGCCAAGCTCCCGCTTCTCTCCGCGAACAGCCGGATCAACATCGGGATCGTGATCGCCCTCGTGGTCACGCTGCTGGTGCACCTGGCACTGACCCGGACGCGCTGGGGCTTCCAGATCTCGGTCGCGGGTGGCAACAGCGAGGCCGCCCGGCGCTCCGGTCTCAACGTCCCCAAGCTGGTGCTCTCGGCGCTGACCATCGGCGGGGCCCTCGCCGGCATCGCAGGAATGATCATCTTCGCCGGCGTCGAGTACAAGCTGCGACCGGGCTTCGGCCACCAGGTCGGCTACACCGCGTTCCTGGTCTGCTGGCTGGCCCGGCACAAGCCGTTCCCGATCCTGGTCGGGGCGTTCCTGATGGCGACCCTCGCGGTCGCCGGCGACAGCCTGCAGATCGATTCACAGATCCCGTCGGCGGCCATCTACGTGCTCACCGCGCTGATCCTGATGGCCGTGCTCGGCTTCACTACTTCACGGAAGGCGAAGGTATGAGTCTCGCGGTAGACGTCCTCGCCAGCGGTGTCGCTGGTGGCACCTCGATCATGTACGCCGCCCTCGGCGAGACCGTCGGCGAACGGGCCGGTGTGATCAACCTCGGTATCGAGGGCAGCATGCTCGGCGGCGCGCTCGGCGCCTACGCGGTCACCGTCGACTCGGGCAACCCGTGGCTCGGAGTCCTGGTCGGTGGGATCGCTGGAGCCGTGCTGGCGTTGGTGCACGCCTACCTGGTTGTCTGGCGGCGAGCGAGTCAGATGGCGAGCGGCCTGACCGTGCTGTTCCTGGCCCTCGGCCTGACCTCGCTGTTCGGGGCCACCTACGTCGGCCAGGCACTCAAGCACGGCTTCACGACCTGGGACGTGCCGGGGCTGCACTCGATCCCGGCCATCGGTCCGATCCTGTTCGAGCACGACCCCCTGGTCTACCTGGGCTACCTGACCGTCCCGCTGGTCTGGTTCCTGCTGTTCAAGACCCGGCTCGGCCTGCTGATCCGGACCGCCGGTGAGCGGGCCGACTCGCTCACCGTGCACGGCTACGACATTCGCTGGACCCGCACGCTGGCGGTCACCACCGGCGGATTCCTGGCCGGGGTCGGCGGCGCGCACCTGTCGATCGCCTACGCGAACGCCTGGTTCGAGAACATGGTCTCCGGACGCGGCTTCATCGCCGTGGCGCTCGTCATCTTCGCAGTGTGGAGCCCGGTCCGCGTCATGGCCGGCGCCTGGCTCTTCGGCTGCGCACTGGCTCTCGGGAGCGCGTTGCAGGCTCGCGGCTACCAGGTCAACCAGTTCGCCCTGGATGCGGTTCCGTTCCTGCTCACGCTGGTCGTCCTGACCGTCCTAGGCCGCCGGACACTGTCGTCCTCCCCGGCCGAGCTGAAGAAGGTCTTCGAGAACGCGGCCACCTAGCCGTCGTCCTCGAGCCCATCTACCGAGTAACACCAGGAAAGGCCACCGCACCAGGCGCTCAAGCCTAGAAACCAGTTCGCCCGGTGCGGTACCGAACACGAGAGGAACCTCATGCTCAATCGCAAAGTTACCGCCCTGCTCGCAGGGTTCGCACTCCTCGGAGCCGTTTCTGCGTGCTCCTCAGCGGCTTCGACCACGGACTCCGGGTCGTCGTCCGCTGCCGGCAAGGACACCAAGGCGATCGGTTTCATCATGGTCGGCCCGAAGGACGACTTCGGCTACAACCAGGCCGTCTACGAGGGCAGCCAGGTGATCAAGAAGGCGTACCCGGACATCAAGGTGCTCACCGCGGAGAACGTCCCCGAGGACGACACCGCGGCGACCACGATGGAGCAGATGATCAGCAAGGGCGCGAAGCTGATCTTTGCGACCAGCTACGGTCACCTGGACGCAGCAATGAAGGTCGCTGCCGCCCACCCGGACGTGGTCGTGGTCCAGCAGGGCAACACGATCACGCCGGACACGAAGATCACCAAGAACGTCGGCACCTACTTCGGCACGGTGTACGAGCCGATGTACCTGGCCGGCATCGCGGCGGGGGCCTCGACGAAGTCGAACAAGCTCGGCTACGTCTACGCGTTCCCGATCCCGCAGACGATCGCGAACATCAACGCCTTCGAGCGCGGCGCACAGTCGGTCAACCCGAAGGCGGAGACGATCACTGTCTCGACGTCATCGTGGTGCGATCCCGGCAAGCAGCAGGCCGCCGCGGCGAGCTTGCTCTCCCAGGGCGTCGACGTGCTCACCCAGCACCAGGACTGCACCGCGACCGTGATCCAGGCCGCCGAGAAGGCCGGGGCGATGACCGTCGGTTACCACGCGGACGCCTCCTCGCTGGCGCCCACGGGCTGGCTGACCGGGGCTGTCTGGAACTGGGGCCCGCTCTACACCGACATCGTGAAGACGGTGCTCGCCGGTGACTTCGCCGGCAGCAAGTACAACGCCAACTTCCGGGTCGGCTACAAGACCGGCACCAACCCGTTCGTCCTCGCGCCGTTCGGGCCGGACGTCACGGCCGACACGAAGGCCAAGATCGAGGCCGCGCAGAAGTTCCTGGCCACCACCGACGGGTCCCCGTTCGTAGGCCCGGTCGAGGACCAGAGCGGCAAGGTCGTGATCAAGGCCGGGGTGATTCCCACCTACGAGCAGAACGACGCCATGGCCTTCTTCGTGAAGGGCGTCATCGGAAAGCTCGCCCAGTAGGAGCGTGACGAAGATGAACCGCACCGTCGCCCGCAGCACGCCGTACGCCTGGCCGTACGACGCCAGCATGGAGCCCTCCCGCCTCGCGCTGGTCGTCGTCCTGCCCGGCTCGGACGGTTCGGCTGCGGGCGACGGGGCACCAGGTCCCGACCCGGCCCTGGACCCCGTCCTCGACCGGATCGCGCTCCTGGCCGGCGCGACCCACGGGATCGGCGGTGTGGTGGTCGAGGTGACCGCCACACCCCGGTCCCGGTCCGGCCAGGCGGTCCAGCGCCTCGGCGGCACCGGGCTCAAGGGTGAGGTCCAGCGGGTGGTCGCCGGCGGCATCGACGGCTTCTTCGCCAGCACCCTGGACGCCACCCTGCGGGCACTGGGTCGAGATCAGCTTCTGATCTGCGGCCAGTGGCTGGAGACGAACGTGCACTCCACGATGCGCTCGGCCAACGACCGCGGGTACGAGTGCCTCCTGGTCCTGGACGCCTGCGCACCGATCGATCCCGACCTGGTCCCCGCATCGCGCTCGCAGGTCGAGATGTCCGGCGGCATCTTCGGCGCGGTCGGCGACACGGCCGCTGTGCTCGATGCCTTGCTTCCCCAACCCCACTTCGAGAAGGAGCTGACATGACGTTCAGTTTCGGGCCCGTTGAGGCCCAGCCCTACTCCTGGCCGTACGACGGGTCGTTCGCGCCCCGCACCACGGCTCTGATCAACATCGACTGGCAGGTCGACTTCTGTGGTCCTGGCGGCTACGTGGACCGGATGGGTTACGACCTGTCCCTGACACGGTCCGGCCTGCCGGCGACGCAGCGGGTGCTGGCTGCGGCCCGCGAGGTCGGCATGTTCGTGGTGCACACCCGTGAGGGCCACCGCCCGGACCTGTCTGACTGCCCGCCCAACAAGCTCTGGCGTTCGGAGCAGATCGGCGCCGGCATCGGCTCCGACGGCCCCTGCGGGCGGATCCTCACTCGAGGCGAACCAGGTTGGGAGATCGTCCCGGAAGTCGCCCCGATCGACGGTGAGCTGGTGATCGACAAGCCCGGCAAGGGATCGTTCTACGCCACCGACCTCGACCTGCTCCTGCGCACGCGCGGCATCACCCACCTGATCTTCACCGGCATCACCACCGACGTGTGCGTGCACACCACGATGCGTGACGCCAACGACCGCGGGTACGAGTGCTTGCTGCTGACCGACTGCACCGGCGCCACCGACGTGGGCAACTACGAGGCCGCGCTGAAGATGGTCACCATGCAGGGAGGGGTCTTCGGTGCGATCGCCGGCTCCGACGCGTTGCTGGCCAGCATCGGCGCCGCCGTCGACGCCGCATGACCGAACCCACCAGCCGATTCGAGCTGGGACCGGGAGCTCTCCGCGCTGCCTACTCCTCAGGGGCAATCACCCCGAGCGACGTCGTCGACGAGGTGTACCGCCGCATCGAGGAGCGCGGGCAGGACGCGACCTGGATCAGCCTCGTCGCGCACCGTACGGCCCGGGCCCGGGCCGACGCACTGGATCTCGCGCGTCTTGCTGACCTGCCGTTGTTCGGGGTCCCGTTCTCCGTGAAGGACAACATCGACGTCCAAGGCATGGAGACAACAGCTGCCTGCCCGGAGTTCGCCTACCTCAGCAAGGACACGGCGCGAGCCGTCGCTCTCCTCGAGCAAGCCGGGGCGATCCTGATCGGCAAGACCAACCTCGACCAGTTCGCTACCGGGCTGTCCGGGGCGCGAAGCCCGTTCGGGATCGTCGCGAGCGTGCCCGACCCGAGTCTGATCTCGGGCGGCTCGAGCTCCGGTGCAGCGGTTTCGGTCGCCGCAGGTCTGGTCGGCTTCGCGATCGGAACCGACACGGCCGGATCCGGCCGGGTGCCTGCCGCCCTGAACGGAATCGTCGGGGTCAAGCCGTCGATCGGTCTGGTCAGTGCGGCCGGAGTGCTGCCCGCGTGTGAATCCCTGGACTGCGTCTCGGTCTTCGCCCCGACCGTGGCGGACGGATCCCTGGTGCTGGCCACGATCGCTGGATTCGACCCGGTGGACCCGGTCTCGCGGCCCCTGGCTCGGCCACCCGCCCGGCCGAGCCGAGTACGTCCGGGTGGCCTGCGGCTCGGCGTACCGGAGACAGTCGGGGACTGGGGTGACCGCGGCGAGCACGGTGCCTGGCACGCACTGCTCGAGCTGTTGAAGGACTCCGGCGTGGATCTGGTGCCGTTCGACCCCGCACCGTTGCTGGAGGCGGGGCAGCTCCTGTACGGCGGTCCATGGGTGGCCGAGAGGATGGCCAGCGTCGGCGACTTCGTCCGAAGCCGACCCGGTGCTGTGCACCCGGTGACGCTCCAGGTCCTCGAGCCCGCGGTCGAGGTCACCGGTGAGGACGTGTACCGCGGCGGTGCGCACTTGCGCAGGTTGCGCCGCTCGGTAGAGCAGGTGCTGGCGCAGGTAGACGCTTTG
>JBJMIP010000085.1:0-9353 GCA_045806825.1 Marmoricola sp. | reverse complement strand
GGTGGAACCGGTCGTCGTGCCGTCCCCACGACGGCGGTGGCGCTGATGTTCTGCCACCACTGGTCGACCTCGTCGGCATCAAGCATCGGACATCCCGACGACGTCGGCAGCGGTGGTGAGCACCCGGAACCCGGAGGCCTCGAGCTCGCCGAACACCCGCGTCGGACGGGCGCCGGTGACCGCGGCGAGGAGCCACGGATCAACGCCGTCGCCCAGCAGCGGGAGCGTCGTCCCTTCCGGGTCCGTGACGGTCGTCGTCGTGCAGACGGCGTCCTCGACGACCAGCGGGATGCGTGCGGTCCAGGGGTTGACGCCCCAGGTCGTGGACAAGCTCTCGATCCCGCTGCCGAGCGTCGCTCCCGCCGGCAGGGGAGCGCTTCCCGCCACCAGCGCGGGTTCCTCGGCGAACAGCGCTCGCTGCGGCCATGACCCGGGGTAGCGAGCCAGCGGCGCGTCGAGGACCGAACCGACCAGCCGGGCGGCGGGAAGAGCGGCGCCGCGAGCGGCGAAGTCGAGGACCATCAGGGTCTCGGACGAGGCCGTGGAGCGGAGCCAGGTTCGCTGGCTCTGCAGCCGACCGTCGTCGGTGCGGTGGGCACCGAGCACGTGCCAGGTCCCTGGCTGCGTCTCGGCGTCGCGGATCTCCTCGCTCGCCACGGCCCAGCCGAGGAACACCCGCAGGTCCGCGACCGTCCGCGCGTCGAGCCCGTCCTTGAGCTTCCAGGCCCGGGTCGCGGTCCACCAGTGACCCAGGCGCCCGAGCAGGAGGTCGGTCCAGTCCTCACGTCGGTGGAGCTCGGAGCCCAGGTCGCGCACCTGGGTGGCCAGGCCGGGCAGCTGGGCGTCGACCAGCCGAGCGGCGGCAGCGTCCCACCACGAGAACGGGCGCTGCCGGGCGTCGACGGCGCCGGCGCGCACCAGGTCGGTGAGCCACAACGAGAAGTCCTCGATGCCGGCGTCCATCCGGGCCAGCCGGTCCTCGAGCCGTTTCGCCCGGGCCTGGGGATCGACCGGCTTGGTCGCCCGTGGAGCGCTGGCCTGGGCCGCGCGTTCGGCCCGCGACCGGGCCCACTCGCGGGCGAAGTCGGCACCTTCCGCGGCATCGGCGATGGCACCGTCGCTGCGCGCCCAGAGCAGCAGCAGCGCGAGCGCGTGCTTGCACGGGAACTTGCGGCTCGGGCAGGAGCACCGGTACGCCGGACCGTTCAGGTCGATGCTCACCTGGTAGGGCGTCTTGCCCGACCCCTGGCACTTGCCCCACAGCAGCGATTCCGTGCTGCCGGTCTCGGACCACGGGCCGGGGGCGGCCAGCTTCCTGCCCGCCGCGAGCGAGGCAGCATCGGGGGCGACCTTCTCGACCGCCTGCACGCTCCACCTCGTCATGGTGGTGCCAGCCTCTCAGGAACATCCGAGTGTCGCGAAGGATTGCCGAACCTCGGCAGAAAGGCGAAGCGCCCCGTGGGTGACCACGAGGCGCTCCGTTCCCACCGTCCTGCTCTGGGGGACACTACGGCGGGAGTGAGGACCGACGCCGTACGAGCCGGTCTTCGCGGAGCAGACGAACGACCGACGGATAGATGACGCGAGTTCAGAGTCGTTCTGCGAGCGCCCGTTCGACCTTGGCCTTGATGTCGGGGGCGTCGTCCAGCAGCCTGCGGAACGCGTGCCCCTCGATGACCAGGGCGTGGACCTTGGAGGTGGCCACCACGCTGGCGGTCCGGGGGTCGCCGGTGAGCAGCGCGATCTCACCGAAGAAGTCGCCGGCGTGCAGCACGTTCACGACCTCGTCGCCCTTGATCACCTCGGCGTCGCCGTCGACGATGACGACGAACTCCTGCCCGTCGGCCTTCTCGGTCGCCAGTCGGCGCCCCGCGCTCAGGTCGATCTCGTCGGCGATGGCCGCCACCTCGGCGACCTCCGCGGGCGTGCAGTCGGCGAAGAGCGGGAGCGAGCGGATCAGCTCGGACTTGGCGTCCTTGTGCAACCTCATGGGGGGAACCTAGACCCGGCGCCGGTAGTGCATCAAGCAATCGGCCTGCGCGCGAGCCACGCCGCCGATCTGCGCCGGCACCGGCACGGGGTACTGCGTCCAGCCCGCGTCGAGCTCGTAGGTGGTCACCAGGTGGGTCACCGCCATCGCCATCGCGGCCACCGAGAAGGGCTGCGCCGGGCAGGAGTGCTTGCCGTGGCCGAACGCGGTGACCAGCTGCGGCGAGGCGAGTGAGCTGGTGTCCGCGAGCCGGGAACGGTGCCAACGCCCGGGCTGCCAGAGCTCGAGTCCCGGGGCCGCGGAGGTGTTCGTCAGCGGCAGCAGCGTCGCGATGGTCGCTCCGGCCCCGACCGTGTAGGTCGCACGGCCGTCGTCGAAGTGGACGGGCTCCAGCACCGTGCGCGCCATGATGGACCGCTGCGCGAGCCGGGTGGACTCCAGCGTGCAGGCGTTCGCCAGCTCGGCGTCGCCGGCGACGATGCGGGCCTGCTCGTCGGGGTGCTCGACCAGGTCGACGAGCGACCAGCCGAGAGCCGCGGCCAGGTTCGACATCGAGGCGACGTGGATGAGCGCGACGTCCCAGGCGATCCCGGGGCGGCGTACGTCATCGGGCTCGTCGTCCCAGGCGGCGACGATCCGCGCGAACAGGTCGCTGGCGCCGGGCCGGTCGGCGGCGGCTCCGACGACCTCGGTGATCTCGGCCAGCGCTTGGCGTTCCTCGGACTTGCCGGACGCGGCGACGGCTGCCATCGCGTCCGGGTGCACGAACGCGTCCGAGCCGTCCAGGGCGTCGAACGCGGCGACGAGACGCTCGAACGCCTCGCCGTCGGCGCACCCGGGCCCGGCCCAGGACGCGAGCCCCATCCGGTGCCCGAGGCGTCGGGTCAGCGCGAAGGCGTCCACGGAGCCGCTGTCCCCGAGCTCGGTCGAGGTGGTGGCGAGCGCGTCGCGCAGGTTCGCGAGGTATCCCGCGACATCGCCCTTGCGGAACAGCGAGCCGGGCAGCGTGCGGCGGCCCTCGAAGATCTCGTCGGGCAGCTTGCGGCGCAGCATCAGGTAGTCCGCGACGCCCTTGCTGGCCTTCTCCTCGGGCAGCGCGTAGAACGACTCGACGCCGGTGGGGGAGAAGGTGAACAGGTAGCGGTCGCGCCCGCTCTCCACCACGAAGGTGTCCCCGTACGTCGCCCGCGCCCGGGCCAGCACCGCGACGGCGTCGTCCACGGGCACGTCCCACGGCAGGCCCACGCCCTCGGCCAACGGCGGTGCGGGCGTGATCTCAGCCCTCATCGGTTCCCCACGGCGGCATCGTGCCACGCGGGTCGTCCAGGGCGCCTGCTCTCAGGCGCCGGAGGGGCGCACGCCCAGGGCGATCAGCTCGCACGCGACGGCGAGCTGGTGACGCAGGCCGGCGCGCATCTCGGGGAAGGTCAGCTCGAGCATGAGCGCGGCCGAGGACCGGGCGCGCTGCCCGACGTGACCGTCCGGCAGGTTCTTGCTCAGCGTCCAGCTGAAGGTGATCGCCTCGTTGCAGAGAGCGACCACGAGCTCGCCGTCGTGCTCGCTCCCTGCCCCGAGTCGTGCCGCGACCATCGAGCGGACGGAGCCGAGGAGCTCAGGTGAGGGGAGAGCGCTCATCGTGGTGCCTTTCCGTCGTCGGGTCGGTGGGTGCACGCTGTTCAACGAGGCGCTCTGGCTTTTGTTACGGAATGTCCGGTTCTCCGGTTCCCCTAAGGTGTCCCCGTGACGAACCGAGGACCCGGACGGACCCGCCAGGAGCAGATCTACCGCGACGGGGTCTTCGGACGCGTCCCGGCTGTTCCGGCCGACTTCGCCACCCTCGAGGCCCGCGCCGAGCAGGTCAGCACCGCCAAGGCCTGGGCGTACGTCGCCGGCGGGGCCGGCGAGGGCCGGACCATGCGCAACAACCGGGCCGCCTTCGACCGCTGGGCGATCGTGCCGCGGATGGCGCACGGCAACACCACCCGCGACCTCTCCCTCGAGCTGCTCGGCAGCCGGCTCCCGGCCCCGGTCCTGCTCGCCCCGGTGGGCGCGGGCGCGCTGATGGGCGAGGACAGCGACCTCAAGATCGCCCGCGGCGCCGCCGCCAACGGGGTGCCGTACGTGTTCTCGAACCAGGGCTGCAACCCGATGGAGGACAGCGCCGCCGAGATGGGCGACACCCCGCGCTGGGTGCAGCTCTACTGGAGCACCGACGAGGGCCTGGTCGACTCGATGATCGCCCGCGCCGAGGCGCTCGGCGCCGGCGCGCTCGTGGTCACCCTGGACACCACCCTGCTCGGGTGGCGGCCCCAGGACCTGAACCTCGGCTCGCTGCCCTTCAGCCAGGGTCTCGGGATCGCCCAGTACACCTCCGACCCGCGGTTCCTCGAGATCGTCCGGGAGCGGGTCGCGGCCGCGACCAAGCAGCCGGCCGAGGTCACGCTCGGCGCGATCAAGACCTTGCTCGCGATGACCCGCAACCACCCGGGCGGGTTCCTGGAGAACCTGCGCTCGCCGGTGCCCCGCGCGGCTGTCGAGACCTTCCTGGACATCTACTCCAACCCGGGCCTGAGCTGGGACCACCTGGCCACCCTGCGCGAGCGCACACGGCTGCCGGTCGTCCTGAAGGGAATCCTGCACCCCGACGACGCGCGCCGGGCCTTCGACTCCGGTGTCGACGGGATCGTCGTGTCCAACCACGGCGGTCGGCAGGTGGACAACGCGATCGCGTCCCTGGACGCCCTCCAGCTGATCCGCGACGCGGTGGGCGACGAGCCGACGGTGCTGCTCGACAGCGGCATCCGGACCGGCGCCGACGTGTTCACCGCGCTCGCGCTGGGCGCCGACGCGGTGCTGCTGGGCCGCCCCTACATGTACGGCCTGGCGCTGGCCGGGGAGCGCGGCGTCGCCGAGGTGGTCGCCAACGTGATCGCCGAGCTCGACCTCACCATGGCGCTGTCCGGAACCGCCGACCTCGCCGCCATCACGCCCGACCTCGTCGTGAGGAACCCCAGCTCGTGAACGCCAGCGCATGAAGACCGTCCGCACCCCCGACGAGCGGTTCGCCGACCTGCCGGACTACCCCTTCGCCCCGCACTACACCGACCTCGCCCCGGACCTGCGGATGCACCACGTGGACGAGGGCTCCAGGAACGCGTCGCCGGTGCTGATGCTGCACGGCGAGCCGTCGTGGTCCTACCTGTACCGGTTCATGGTGCCGGTGTTCGCCGCGGCCGGGTTCCGTGCGGTGGCGCCCGACCTGATCGGCTTCGGGAAGTCCGACAAGCCCACCCGGATCCGCGACTACTCCTACCAGCAGCACATGGACTGGCTCACGGCCTGGCTCGAGGCCGTGGACCTGCGGGGAATCACCCTGATCTGCCAGGACTGGGGTTCGCTGCTCGGCCTGCGGCTGGCCGCGGAGAACCCCGAGCGGTTCGACCGGATCGTGGTGGCCAACGGCTTCCTGCCCACCGGCGACCGCGACCCGGGCACGGCGTTCAAGGTCTGGCGTGCGTTCGCGACGTACTCCCCGGTGCTGCCGGTCGGGCGGATCGTCGCCCAGGGAACGCGGCGCACCCTCAGCCCGGCCGAGCGGGCGGCGTACGACGCGCCGTTCCCGACCTCGGCGTTCAAGGCCGGCGCCCGGGCGTTCCCGCGGCTGGTGCCGATCTCGACCGACGACCCGGCGGCGGCGGCGAACCGTGCTGCCTGGGCCGAGCTCGGTCGGTGGGAGAAGCCGTTCCTCACCCTGTTCGGCCGCAACGACCCGATCCTCGGCGGTGCCGACAAGCCGCTGCAGGAGCACGTCCCCGGGGCTGCCGGTCAGCCGCACGACCGGGTGGCCGGCGGCCACTTCGTGCAGGAGGACGCCGGGGGAGAGATCGCCCGCCGCGTCGTAGAGTGGTTGGCCTGAGGAACCGACAGCGTCGTCTCTACTTCTGGCTGATGGGCAGCTGCATCGTGCTGATCCTGCTGGCCTGGAACGTCGTGCGCTTCTGGTCGATCCCGGTCGCGGTCGCGATGAGCGTGGTCGCCGCGGTGATCCCGCCGGTCGCCGCCATCGTCGGCAATTGGGGCGCGATGCGCGACTCCGAACCGCCTACGTTCCTGGACGAGTGAGGATCGTGCCGTTGTTGTCCTTGTCCAGCGCGCGGCCGACGACCATCCGCTGGATCTGGTTGGTGCCCTCGAAGATCTGCATCACCTTGGCCTCGCGCATGTAGCGCTCGACCGGGAAGTCACGGGTGTACCCGTACCCACCGAGCACCTGGACCGCGTCGGTCGTCACCCGCATCGCGTTGTCGGTCGCGACCAGCTTCGCGATCGAGGCCTCCTTGCTGAACGGCAGGCCGGCATCCTTGAGGCGCGCGGCGTGCAGCATCATCGCTCGCGCCGACTGGATGCCTGCCTCGGCGTCGGCGAGGAGGAACGCGAGGCCCTGGTGGTCGATGATCCGCTCACCGAACGTCTCCCGCTCACGGGCGTAGGCAACCGCCTGGTCCAAGGCCCCCTGGGCCAGGCCGGTGGCCACCGCGGCGATGCCGAGCCGGCCCGAGTCCAGGCCGGCCAGCGCGATCTTCAGGCCGTCGCCCTCCGCGCCGAGCCGGCGTTCGGTCGGGATCCGCACGTTCTCGAACAGCATGGTCGCGGTCGGGGAGCCGGTCAGCCCCATCTTGTGCTCGGCGGGATCGGCCGTCAGTCCCGGGGTGTCGGCCGGGATCAGGAAGCAGGAGATGCCGTTCCTGTCCTCGGAGGTGCGGGCCATCACCTTGTAGAAGTCGGCGCGGCCGCCGTGGGTGGTCCACGCCTTGGCGCCGTTGAGCACGTACTCGTCACCCTCGCGCCGGGCGGTGGTCCGCATCGCCGCCGGGTCCGAGCCGGCGTGCGGTTCGGAGAGGCAGTACGCGCCGAGCAGCTCGCCGCCGAGCATGTCGGGGAGCCAGGCCTGCTTCTGCTCGGGCGTCCCGTAGTTCACCAGCCCGAAGCAGGACAGCGCGTGCACCGAGACGCCGACCCCGACGCTCGACCAGACCGAGCCGATCTCCTCGAGCACCTGGAGGTAGACCTCGTAGGGCTGTCCGCCGCCGCCGTACTCCTCGGCGTACGGCAGTCCGAGGATGCCTGCCCGCCCCAGCAGCAGGAACGCGTCGCGGTCGAAGGCGTCGTTGCGCTCGGCGGACGCGGCCCGGGGGAGCAGCTCGCGGGTCGCGATGTCGCGGACCAGCTTGAGCAGGTCGGTCGCCTCGGCGGTCGGCAGTACGCGTCGTGCGGTCATACCCGCGACAGTACCAGAGTACTGACTGTGGTACTCGGTCTGCTACTGTCCGGTCATGGCCGAGACCCGGGGCGACGAGCTGCTCGAGCAGCTCATCGAGCTCTACCTCGCCGAGGGGTTCCTGACCTTCGGCATGGGCGACCTTGCTGCCCGGCTGCGCTGCTCGCGGACCACGCTGTACCTGGTCGCCTCCAGCAAGGAGCAGATCATCGTCACTGCTGTGCGCCGCTACTTCCGGCGGGCCGCGGAGCGGATCGAGGAGCGGGTCGAGGCCGAGCCTGACAGCGGTCGGCGGCTGCAGGTCTACCTGGCCGCGGTCTCGGACGAGCTCGCGCCGGCCTCGGCGCAGTTCCACGCCGACATCGCCGACTACCGGCCCGCGCACGAGCTCTACCAGGAGAACACCCGCCGGGCCGCGCAGCGGGTCCAGGACATCGTCGCCGCGGCAGTGACGGCCGGGACCGTGCGACCGGTCAACGCACGGTTCGTCGGCGCCGCCGTCGCGGAGGTGATGACCGCCATCCAGGCCGGGCGGGTCGAGGCCGCTGCCGGGCTCACCGACGCCGAGGCGTACCGCGCGCTCTCGGACATGGTCTACCGCGCGGTCGACCCGTCCTGAGGACATGAGAGAGTTCCTGCCCATGAGCGAACTGGCCCCTGAACTGGCACAGAAGACGATCGCCGTCCTCGGCGGAACCGGCCCGCAGGGGCGCGGTCTCGCCCGCCGCTTCGCGCAGGCGGGCCTCACGGTCGTCATCGGCGGACGCAGCGCTGAGCGGAGCGCCGGGGTCGCCGCCGAGCTGGCGAGCGAGATCGGGGTCGCGCTGACCGGCACCGACAACCTGACCGCGTCCCAGCAGGGCGACATCGTCCTGGTCGTCGTGCCGTGGGAGGGCCACGGGGAGCTGCTCGCCGACCTCAAGCCCGCCCTGGACGGCAAGATCGTCGTCGACTGCGTGAACCCGCTCGGCTTCGACAAGCAGGGCGCCTACGCGCTGCCGGTCGCGGAAGGTTCGGCCACCCAGCAGGCCGCCGCGATCCTCACGGAGTCCACCGTCGTCGGCGCCTTCCACAACGTCAGTGCCGTGCTGCTCGAGGACCCCGAGGTCACCGACCTCGGCACCGACGTGCTGGTCCTGGGTGACGACCGCGAGGCGACCGACCTGGTCCAGGCGCTGGCCGACACCGTTCCCGGCGTACGCGGGGTGTACGGCGGCCGGATCCGCAACGCCCACCAGGTCGAGGCGCTCACCGCGAACCTGATCAGCATCAACCGGCGCTACAAGGCCCACGCGGGTGTCCGCGTCACCGACATCTAGCCAGCCGGGGGACCTGCTCGACCTGCTCCAGCTGGAGAAGGTCGAGGAGGACACCTTCCGTGCCAACTACGTCTTCGAGGAGGACTGGCCGCTCTACGGAGGCCAGGTCGCCGCGCAGGCGCTGCTCGCCGCGGGCCTGACGGTCGGGCCCGGCCGGCTCCCGCACTCGTTGCACGGTTACTTCCTGCGCCGGGGCGACGCCTCGATCCCGACCCTGTTCCAGGTCGACCGCGACCGCGACGGGCACTCGTTCTCAGCCCGGCGCGTGGTCGCGATCCAGCGCGGTGAGGTGATCTTCTCGACTGCGGTGTCCTTCGCCGATCCGGCCGAGGGGATGGACCGCCAGGGTCCGGCGCTGCCCGGGGTCACCAGCCCCGAGGAGAGCCTGGCCTGGGAGGTGCCGCGGATGTTCTCCCTCGAGGTGCGGATCCCGCCCGAGGACGGCGTCACCGCATGGCCCTCCCGCTTCTGGTCACGGTTCACCACCGCGGTCGGCGACGACGTGCTGCTCAACGCGGCCGCGCTGACCTACCTCTCCGACGTCTCCGCGGACCTGCACAGCTTCCAGACCGACGGCTTCATCCCGGCGGCGAGTCTCGACCACGCGGTCTGGTTCCACCACCCGGCGCGTCTCGAGGACTGGATCTTCACCGACTACACCGCGCGGACCATCGCCGGGAACCGCGGTCTCTACACCGGCTCGCTGTTCGACCGCTCGGGTCGGATGGTGGCGAGCATCGCCCAGGAAGCGCTCTACCGGAGGTTC
>JBJMIP010000084.1:0-10778 GCA_045806825.1 Marmoricola sp. | reverse complement strand
TCCCAGCGCAGTGCGTTGCCGAGGAGCAGGCCGCTCGTGGTCAGCAGCGGGAGCGCGTACGGACTGGCGGCGTGGTCACTGCCGGGAGTGTCGCCCCAACCACCGCCGCCGTCCCAGCCGCCGCCGGAGCTGCCGTCCCAACCGGTTCCGGGGTCGGTTCCCGGGTCGGGCGGAGGGGTCGGGTCCGGGAGCCCGAGGAGATCACCGCGATCGGTGGGCACGTAACCGGCGCTGGTGTGCACGCAGTTCGCGTCGCCCAGGGTGACCGGATCGATGCGGACCGCTCCCGCGGCGACCACGCGGTAGGTGACGCCGGCGCGGAGCAGGAACGGGGAGGACCTCACCGTGCCGTCGGCCGGCACCGAGAAGCCGGTGACCGCGGTGTCGTCCGGGTCCAGCTCGTGGGTGCCCGGGAAGAAGACCGGCTGGGAGGCGACGTTGCGGTCGCGGTACCAGGAGGTCTGGGCAGCGGCGCCGGAGAACCCGAGCGAGATGTGCACGTGGTTGAGGTGCCGCAACGTGCGCGAGCACTTGGCGAGCGAGGTGCACCCGGCGTTCAGGTAGGGCCGCGGTGCGAAGTCGCGGTACGACGCCCAGATGGTGTCGTTGTAGATGAAGTACATGACCCCCAGTCGCCGGGCGAGCGCGTGCGGGTTGCCGGCGGAGTCGGTGGCGAGCATCTTGTTGATGAACGCGTACGCCGCCTGCCGGGTCGAGGTGTTGGCGACGTCGGCACCCCAGTCGAACGCCCGCCCGTCCTTGTGCTCGCTGCGGCCACCCACCGTGCAGCCCCGCATCATGCCCATCGACCGGGTCTGCGGGAACGCCCGGAGCAGGTAGTGGGCCAGCGCGACCGTGCCAGGTCGGGGTGCTGTCGTGCAGGTCGTCTGCTCCTCGTACGACGAGGGTTCGTCGACCAGCAACGAGACCCCGAGGCCGTCGGCCCGTGGCGGGTGCCCGGCCTGGAGCAGCGCCGTGAGCACCGCGGTCAGCAGCGCGACCACCGCCAGGGCAGCGGTGGTCCGGGAACGTTTCGAGGAGAGCGAGGTCGAGCGCACGGCGACATCCAGACAGGTAGGAACCAAGGTCATGGGTGGCAGCGCGGTCCTCGCGAGCGAGGTGCCACTCCTGGTTCCCTTCGGCAGCCCGGCCCCTGGCTTGAGGGGTCAGCGCCGATTCACAGGTTCGGGTGCGTCAGCGGAAGGTGATGAACATCCCGACCGCGGCCGGCACCACCCCGAGCGCCAGCCACGGGCTGAGCGGGTTCTTGTGGTGGATGGCCCGGGCGCCGGCGATCCCGGCGACGAGCAGCACCGCGCCGATCAGGTTCAGGCCGATCCGGGCGGCCAGCCGGTCGTCGTTCATGAAGATCGCGGCGATCGAGAGACCGACCGAGAGGTGGAACACGGTGGTCACGGCCAGGGCCGAGGTGACCCACTCGCGGACCCGGTTCAGGCGCGCCTGCTCGAGGCGCCGTTCCTCACCGGTCGGGCGGGGACGCGGGTTCGCGGGGTCGATCAGGTGCTTGGCCCGTCGGGTGCTCTGCTCGCTCATCGGACCTCCTCTCGCACCTGGTAGGACCATCGTAGGGAGCCCCGGGTTACCGGAACGCCGTCCGGGTGGTGATGATCGGCACATGGCAGCGCAGCGACGAGCAGACATGTTCTTCCAACCGGGCGAGGATCCCCGCGACGTGGGAGCGACCACGCTCGGCAACGAGAAGGAGACGTTGGTGGAGTACCTCCGCTACCAGCGCCTGACCCTGGAGGCGAAGTGCTCGGGGCTGGACGCCGAGCAGCTGGCGCGCCGAGCGGTGGAGCCGTCCACGCTCTCGCTGCTCGGGCTGGTGCGACACCTGGCGGAGGTGGAGCGCGGCTGGTTCCGGCAGATCCTCGCCGGGGAGGACGTGCCCCGGATCTTCCGCACCGAGTCCGACCCGGACGCCGACTTCAACGCCGCGGTCGCGGACGAGGCGGCGGTCGCTGAGGCCTGGGAGCGGCTGCACGAGGAGCAGGCCTACACGGACCGGTTCATCGCCGCGTCGGACAACCTCGGGCGGATCACCGACTACCACCACGGCCGGATCTCGCTGCGCGAGGTGATGGTGCACATGATCGAGGAGTACGCCCGGCACAACGGGCACGCCGACCTGCTGCGCGAGCGCATCGACGGCCGCCTTGGCGAATGACCTACCGTTACTGAACAAACGTCAATAAGATGTAACTCACAGTTACGAGTGCCGCCGCGCGCGGCTAGTCTCGAACCGGACCGAACCCGGTCCCGACGGCCCGAGGAGGACCGATGGCGTCTCGTCTCAACCCGTACATCCAGTTCAAGGACACGGCTGAAGCAGCCCTGACCTTCTACCAGTCGGTGCTGGGCGGCGAGCTGAACGTCATGCACTTCTCCCAGTTCGGAGGTTCCTCGGAGATCGCCGAGCTGGTGATGCACGGCCAGCTCGAGACTCCGGACGGGTTCACCCTGATGGCCTCGGACACGCCTCCGGGCATGGACCTCAAAGGCCCCGGCAACATCACCGTCAGCCTTTCCGGCGACGACGCCGCGGACCTGACGCGCTGGTTCAACGACCTGGCGGAGGGCGGCTCGATCAACATGCCGCTCGAGAAGCAGATGTGGGGCGACCACTACGGGCACCTCACCGACCGGTTCGGGATCGACTGGCTGGTCAACATCTCCGGCGACGCCGTCGCCGCAGCAGAAGGAGTGCAGGAATGAGCGCGGTCGACTTCGACGTCCTGGTGGTCGGGGCCGGCCTGTCCGGCATCGGCGCCGGCTACCGGCTGCAGACCGAGTGCCCCGACAAGACCTACGCGATCCTCGAGGCGCGGGAGTCCATCGGCGGCACCTGGGACCTGTTCCGCTACCCCGGCATCCGCTCGGACTCGGACATGTTCACCCTGAGCTTCCCGTTCCGCCCGTGGAGCGACGAGAACTCGATCGCCGACGGCCCCTCGATCCTGAGCTACATCAAGTCGACCGCCGCCGAGTACGGCATCGACCAGAAGATCCAGTTCCGTACCCGGGTCACCAGCGCCAACTGGAACTCCGACACCTCCACCTGGACCGTCTCGCTCGAGGACCGCAGCGGAGATCGCAAGGTCAAGCGAACGCTCACCTGCTCGTTCCTCTACGCGTGCTCGGGCTACTACGACTACAACCAGGGTCACGAGCCGGTGTTCCCGGGCATCGACGACTTCGAGGGCCTGGTGGTCAAGCCGCAGTTCTGGCCGGAGAACCTCGACTACGCCGGCAAGAAGGTCGTCATCATCGGTAGCGGTGCGACCGCGGTGACGCTGGTGCCGTCGATGTCCGAGGACGCCGCCCACGTCACCATGCTGCAGCGCAGCCCGACCTGGATCGGGGTGGTGCCGCAGAAGGACAAGATCGCGGACGCGCTGCGCAAGAACCTGCCCGCCGACGTCGCGCACAAGATCGTGCGCACCAAGAACATCGCCTACCAGATGGGCGTGTACCAGTTCTGCCAGCGCGCCCCCAAGCTCGCCAGCAAAGTGCTGCTCGGCATGACGACCAAGATCCTCCAGGACGAGGCGATGGTCGCCGAGCACTTCACCCCGACGTACAACCCGTGGGACCAGCGCGTGTGCGCGGTGCCGAACGCCGACCTGTTCAAGGCCATCCGCCGCGGCAAGGTCGACGTGGTCACCGACCACATCGACACCTTCGTGCCCGAGGGCATCCGGCTGAAGAGCGGCAAGGTCCTCGAAGCCGACATCGTCGTCCCCGCGACCGGGCTGAAGATCCAGCTCTTCGGAGGCATCGTGCCGACGATCGACGGCGAGAAGGTCGACCTGCACGAGAACTTCGTCTGGCAGGGATGCATGCTCACCGGCCTGCCGAACTTCGCCCTCTGCGTCGGCTACACCAACGCGTCCTGGACGCTCCGGGGCGACCTCACCTCGCGACTGGTCTGCAAGGTCATCAACGAGATGGACAAGGTCGGCGCCGCGTCGGTGATCCCGGTGCCCGAGGGACCGCTCGAAGGTCGTCCGCTGCTGGACATCGCCTCGGGCTACGTGCAGCGCGCCCTGGGTGACCTGCCCCAGCAGGGCCACCAGGGCGCCTGGCGGGTGCGGCAGAACTACCTGCTCGACTCAGCGACGACGATGCGGCGCGACCTGCACAAGACGCTGAAGTTCAGCCCGGCGAAGGTCGCGGCGAAGGCTTCCGCGTGACCGCGGACGGGACCAGCGAGCTCGAGGTCGGCGGGGTCCCGCTCCGCGTCCGGATCAGCGGCCCCCAGGATGGTGTCCCGGTGCTGCTGATCCACGGCATCGCGCGCAGCCTGGAGGACTGGACCGAGGCCCAGGACCTGCTCGCGGCGCGCGGGCACCGGGTGATCAGCACGGACCTGCCCGGCTTCGGTTTCAGCCGTCGCGGGCGGGAGCGGCCCGGCCTGCCTGCCTTCGGCCGCGCCATGGCCGGACTGCTGGACGCCGCGGGCGTGACCCAGCCGGCGCACGTGATGGGCAACTCGCTCGGCGGCGGCGTCTCGATGACGCTGGCCGTCGACCACCCGGGCCGGGTGGCCAGCCTGACCCTGGTGAACAGCATCGGCTTCGGCAGCGACCAGCACGTCTCCCTGCTCCCGATGGCCTACGCCGCCCTGGCGGCGCTCCCCGGTCTCGAGGCGACGTTCCGACCGCGGGCGCGCCAGGCCGGTGCGCAGTCGATCCGCGACCTCTTCTTCGACCCGTCGTTCGCGACGCCGGAGCGTCTGCGCGAGGCAGGTCGGCTGGCGAAGCAGCGCGACTTCCGTCCCACCTTCCTCGGCACCGCCTCGACCCTCGGCGCACCCGTGGTCGGGATCCGCGCCGGCTGGCGCCGCGCCTTGCTCGCGCGCGTGCAGCGCAGCGGGATCCCCGTGCTGGTGATCTGGGGCGACGACGACAAGATCCTGCCGCCGACCCACTACGCCGCCGCGCGCGCCGCGCTCCCGGACGCGCAGGGTCACCTGTTCGCCGACGCCGGGCACATGCCGCAGATCGAGAAGGCCGCCGAGTTCGCCGAGCTCGTCGCGGACTTCGTGGCCGAGGTCGCCCTTCGAGACGAGCCTGGGGCCCCTCCTGGGGAACCCGCCGTACGCGCATGATCGAACCATGAAGGCACTGGTCGAGTTCGACGCCGAGGTCGTGAAGAGTCCGAAGCCCGGCGGTTGGAGCTACGTGGTCTGGCCCGAGTCAGCCGCGTTCTTCGGCACCCACGGCCTGGTCAAGGTGCGCGGCACCGTCGACGGGGCGCCCTTCGAGAGCTCGTTCATGGCGCTGGGCGACGGCAACCACAAGCTGCCCGTGAAGGCTGCCCTCCGGGTCCGGATCGGCAAGGATGCCGGGGACACCGTGCACGTCGTCATCCACGAGAGGATCAGCAGGTGACCGAGGCCGTTCTCACCGAGCTCCGTGACCACGTCCTGCTGGTCACCCTCAACCGGCCCGAGGCACGCAACGCCGTCAACGGTGACCTCACCCTCGGCCTGGGGAACGCGCTGGAGCGGGCCGAGACCGACCCGGAGATCCGCGTGGTCGTGCTCACCGGCGCCGGCGAGCTGTCCTTCTGCGCCGGTGCCGACCTCAAGGCGATCGCCCGCGGGGAGAGCCTGAACCCGGCCGGCACCGAGTCCTGGGGCTTCGCCGGGATGGTGCAGCACCCCATCGGCAAGCCGGTCATCGCGGCGGTCAACGGCCAGGCGCTGGGCGGTGGCACCGAGCTGGTGCTCGCCGCCGACCTGGCGGTCGCGGCCGAGACCGCGACATTCGGCCTGCCCGAGGTGAAGCGCGGACTGATCGCGGCCGCCGGCGGACTGATCCGGCTCCCGGCCCAGCTCCCGCAGAAGGTCGCGATGCAGCTGATCCTCACCGGCGACCCGATCGACGCTGCCAGCGCGCTGCGCTGGGGCCTGGTCAACGAGGTCGTCCCCGCCGATCGGCTGCTCGAGGCCGCGCTCGAGCTCGCCGCCCGGATCGCGAAGAACGCCCCACTCTCGGTGCAGCACAGCAAGCGGGCAGCGCTCGGGATCGCCGAGGGGCGCATCCCCGGTGAGGACGCCGCGTGGGCTGCCTCGGACACGGCGATGTTCGCGGTGATGACCAGCGAGGACGCGATGGAGGGCCCGATCGCGTTCGCCGAGAAGCGCGAGCCGCAGTGGAAGGCCCGCTGACCCGGCGTACCCACGCGGTCGGGTAGACCGGTTGCTACCGGGGCGTAACCGGAACTGGTGCGGACCCGTTGTTGGGTCATGGTGACCTCCCACACCCGTCTGCTGTCCTGCGCCGCCGCCGGTGCCCTCCTCGTCTCGGCCCTGGCCGCGAGCAACGTCTCGAGCGCCTCGGCCGCGCCGAACCTGGTCCCGACCCCGGCGCCTTCCTACAGCGCCACGATCACCCGGACCGACCACGGCATCCCGCACATCACCGCGAACAACTTCGGGTCGCTCGGCTTCGGCGCCGGGTACGCCGCCGCGCAGACCAGCGGCTGCACGCTGGCCGACGTCCTGCTCACCGCCCGGGCCCAGCGCTCCCGCTACCTCGGCCCGGACGGGAAGTACGACGACGGGGTCGCCATGAACGGCACCAACCTCCAGGTCGACGCGCTGGTCACCGACCTGCACAACCGGCACGTGGTGGAGGGCCTGCTGGCCGACCCGAAGGCAGGCCCCGGTTCCGAGGCCCGGTCGATGGTCGACGGCTACGCGGCCGGCATCAACAAGTACCTGCAGACCATCGGCGGCTCGTCGGGGATCACCGACCCGGCCTGCAAGAACGCGCCCTGGATCGCCGCGGACGTCACCTCGCTCGACGTCTGGTACGGCGTGTACCTCGCCAACATCCTGGCCTCGACCGGCAACTTCCTGAAGGAGATCGTCGACGCGACGCCGCCGACGCTGGACGACCTGGGGCTGCCCAACCTGGCGACCCTCGGGCTGCTGCCCCCGGCCCTCGCGCCGTACGCGTCGGTCCCGCCGAAGCTGCCGACCTCGGCCGACCTGCTCAAGGCGCTCGGCAAGGACCCGGACGCGCCGTTCGGCTCGAACGCCACGGCCGTCGGCAGGGCGGACACCTCCACCGGCTCGGGCATGCTGCTCGGCAACCCGCACTTCCCCTGGAACGGCCGCTACCGCTTCTCCCAGCAGCAGCTGACCATCCCCGGCTCGTACAACGTCGCCGGCGCGAGCCTGATCGGCTCACCGGTGGTGAACATCGGCTGGAACAACAACGTCGCCTGGAGCCACACCGTCTCGACGGCGTACCGGTTCACGCCGTACGAGTACCGGACCGTCGGTTCGCCGTACACCTACGTGACCGCGAACGGCCTGCTGAAGAACCTCGAGAAGCGCACCGTCGAGGTGACGGTCAAGAAGGCCGACGGGTCGCTGGGCACGGTGACCAAGACCTTCTACCGGACCCCGCAGGGCTACGTCATCGACGCCCCGAACAGCCTGATGGGCTGGACGCCGGTGAGCTTCTTCGCGATTCGGGACGCGAACGGTGAGCAGCTGCGCACCATCGACACCTTCCTCAACATGGGCAAGGCGACCGACGTGCGCGACCTGCTCGCCCGCCAGGACGCCGGCGGCGGCATGCCGTGGGTGAACACCACCGCCGCGGACCGCACCGGCGACGTGCTCTACGCCGACCACTCGGTGGTGCCGAACGTGTCCAACGCGCTCGCGAACACCTGCATGACCCCGGTCGGTCGGGTCATCCAGCAGCTCGCCGGCCTGCCGGCGCTGGACGGCACCTTCGCCGACTCGCTGTGCAAGTGGGGCACCGACGCGGACGCCGAGCGACCGGGCATCTTCGGTCCCTCGAACCTGCCCTCGACGGTCCGCACGGACTGGGTGATGAACGCCAACGACTCCTACTGGCTGCCCAACCCGGCGCAGCGGCTCGAGGGGTACGCCCGGATCATCGGCTGCGAGAAGTGTGCGCGGACCCTGCGCACCCGGATGGTGGACCACTACGTGATGGACCGGGTCGCCCTCGCGCCGGTCACCCCGCAGGTGCTGCGCGGCTGGGAGCACGAGAACCGCGTCTACGGCGGCGAGCTGATGAGCCAGAACGGTGACCTGGTCAAGGTCTGCGAGGCCGCCCAGGGCGGCGACGCCTGCCCGGTCCTGGCCGCCTGGGACAGGCACTCGAACATCGACAGCGTCGGCAACCAGATCTTCGAGGAGTTCGTGAAGCGGCTGCCGAAGCCGAACCTGCTCGGGCAGAACTCGAACTGGAGCGTGCAGTTCGACGTGAACGACCCCGTCGGGACGCCGCGCGACCTGAACGAGACCGACAGCAACGTGATCCAGGCGATGAAGGACGCGATCGCCTACCTGCGTTCGAAGAACGTCCCGATGGACGCGACCTGGGGTCAGGTCCAGGTCTCCGGTGACCGGGGCGCTCCGGCGATCCCGCTCGGCGGTGGGCTCGGTGACCAGGCCGGCAACGCGAACGCGCTGGCGAGCAAGCTGCCGGCCGACAACACCGGGTTCCTCAAGCCGATCACCTACGGGTCCTCGCACATCCAGGCGATCTCGTTCCTGCCGGATGGGGTGGTGGACGCCAGGACGATCCTGACCTACGGCCAGTCGGACGACCCGACCTCGCCGTGGTCCTCGGACCAGACCCAGCTCTTCAGCCAGAAGCAGTGGGTCTCGTTCCCGTGGACCCCGGCGCAGGTGGGAGCGGACGCGATCAGCACGATCACCGTGACGGGCTGAGCCGGTACCGGACGAAACCCGGTACGGCGAGGGCGGCCACGACCACCAGCACCACCACCAGGACGCCGCCCCCGGCAGCGGTCGCCGAGGTCCCGACCACGGCAGCCACGCCGCCGTGGGCGACGTCGGCGATCCTCGGGCCGCCGGCGACGACGACGATGAACACGCCTTGGAGCCGCCCCCGGACCGCGTCGGAGGCTGATGCCTGGAGCATGCTCATCCGGAACGCCGCCGAGGCCATGTCGGCGGCGCCGCCGATCACCAGCATCAGCACCGCCTGCGCAAGCATCACGGTGCGGGAGGTGTGCTCGGCCAGCCCGACGGCAAGGCCGAAGCCGACGATAGCCAGCCCCCAGACCACGATGGCTGCGACGACGGCAAGTCCTTGCCGCTGGACCCGGGAGACCCAGCCGGAGAACACCCCGCCGACCACCGAGCCGAGCGGGATCGCGGCGAAGAGCAGCGCGAACGCCAGACCGCCGTCGGACGGGCCGTGGAAGCTGGAGTGCGCTATCTCCGGGAACAGCGAGCGCGGCATCCCGAAGATCATCGCGATCAGGTCGACCAGGAACGAGGTCAGCAGCACAGGGTGGTTCTTGAGGTAGCCGAGGCCGTCGAGCACCGAGCGCAGCCCGGGCGTGCCCGTCGCGCCCTCGACGGGGAGCTTCGGCAGCCGGACCACGGCGCTCAGGGTGGCGAACAAGGTGATCGTGTCGATCAGGTAGAGCCAGGAGAACCCGACCACCGGGATCAGCGCTCCACCGACGAGCGGCCCGGCGATCCCGCCGGCCATCATCACCGTCATGTTCAGCGAGTTCGCCGCCGGCAGCTCGGCGGCGGGCAGCAGCTTCGGCAGCACCGCGCTGCGGGTGGGCTGATTGACCGCGAAGAAGGCCTGCTGGACGGCGAACAGACCGAGCAGCAACCACACGTTGCCGGCACCGAGCGCGGCTTGGACCCAGAACGCACCGCTGGTCACGATCAGCCCGGCGGTGGTGCCGATCAGGATCGTGCGCCGGTCCATCACGTCGGCCAGGGCACCGCCCCACAGGCCGAAGACGACCAGCGGGACCAGGCCGAACAGACCGGTCAGGCCGACGTAGGCCGAGGAGTGGGTCTCGGCGTAGATCTGAGCAGGGACCGCGACGACGGTCAGCTGGGCGCCGATGACGGTGACGATGTTGGCGGTCCACAGTCGCCGGAAGTGCTGGTTGCGCAGGGGGGTGGTGTCGGCGAGCATTCCCCTCAGTTGCACGTCACGCAGGCTAACTGGTTGTCGCTTGAACCAACGCCGCTGGTCTGGTCGGATCGACGCATGACCTCTCGGCGCTCGGTCTCCGTCCTGCTGCTGGCCCTCGTCCTCGCGGTGAGCGGCTGCGGTCCGTTCGGGGGTGGCCCGGACCCACGCGACACGGCCGAGAAGACCGCCGCCGCCTTGCAGGAGGGCGACCTGTCCGGCGTGCCGTTCACCCCGGGGTCGAACGCAAAGGCTGACTACGAGCGGCTGGTGGCACCGATCAAGGGCTTCCCCTCGAAGGTCTCGGTCGGCGAGGTCAGGCGTTCCGGTGACCGGGCCACCGCGGTGCTGCACTGGGTCACGGACGCGGACGGCGTCCGCTGGCCGCACGCGACCACGCTGCGGCTGAGCAGGACTGCCGGGAAGTGGGCCGTGCACTGGGCCCCGTCGGTCCTGCTCGACCAGCTCGGCCAGGACCAGAAGATCGTGGTGACCCGGATCAAGCCGGTGCGCGGGGAGATCCTCGGCGCCGGCGGGAAGCCGATCGTGCAGCCGCGGGCGGTGATGCGTTTCGGCATCGACAAGACCTTGGTCCCGGCCGCGTCGGCCGCGGCCTCGGCCCGCAGGCTCGCCGGCGTCGTCGAGGTGGAACCGGACTCGTTCGTGAAAGCCGTCAGGGCCGCCGGGGCGAAGGCGTTCGTGCAAGCGGTGTCGATCCGGCGGCAGCAGGTCAAGCAGCAGCTCCTCGACCGGGTCGCGGCGATCAAGGGCGCCCGCGGAATCTCCGACCAC
>JBJMIP010000083.1:0-9061 GCA_045806825.1 Marmoricola sp. | reverse complement strand
GACTCGGCCGGCAACTCCTACGGCTGCCACGAGAACTACCTGGTCAGCCGCAACGGGGAGTTCTCCAAGCTCGCCGACGTGCTGATCCCGTTCCTGGTGACCCGACAGGTCATCGTCGGTGCCGGCAAGGTCATCCAGACCCCGCGCGGGGCGTCGTACTCGATGAGCCAGCGGGCCGAGCACATCTGGGAGGGTGTCTCCAGCGCCACCACCCGGTCGCGCCCGATCATCAACACCCGCGACGAACCGCACGCCGATGCCGAGCGGTTCCGCCGGCTGCACGTGATCGTGGGCGACTCGAACATGAGCGAGACCACCACGATGCTCAAGGTCGCCAGCTGCGACCTCGTGCTGCGGATGATCGAGGAGGGCGTGGTGATGCGCGACCTCACCATGGAGAACCCGATCCGGGCGATCCGCGAGATCTCGCACGACATGACCGGGCGCAAGAAGGTCCTGCTCGCCAACGGGCGCGAGGCCAGCGTGCTGGAGATCCAGGGCGAGTACCTCTCCCGGGCCCGCGACTTCGTCGACCGCCGCGAGCTGCACACCCCGGTGATCGAGCGCACCCTGGACCTGTGGGAACGCGGCCTGAAGGCCGTCGAGTCCGGCGACCTCTCGCTGGTCGAGCGGGAGATCGACTGGGTGATCAAGTGGAAGCTCATCGAGCGGTACCGGATGCAGAACGACCTGTCCCTGGGGCACCCGCGGATCGCGCAGCTCGACCTGGCGTACCACGACATCCACCGCGACCGCGGGCTCTACTACCTGCTGGAGAAGCGCGGGGCGGTCGCCCGGGTGACCAACGACCTGGACGTGTTCGCCGCCAAGTCGGTGCCGCCGCAGACGACACGAGCGCGGCTGCGCGGCAACTTCATCAAGCGCGCGCAGGAGCGCCGCCGGGACTTCACCGTGGACTGGGTGCACCTCAAGCTGAACGACCAGGCCCAGCGGACCGTGCTGTGCAAGGACCCGTTCCGCTCGCACGACGAGCGCGTGGAGCGGTTGATTGAAGGCATGTAGGGCAGCCGCAGCCGGGGTCCTGCTCGGCTCGGTCGTCCTGGCGCTGTCCGCGTGCTCCGGATCGGTCTCGAAGGACGACCTCAAGGACTCCGAGAGCATCCTCACCGGGCTCACCGTGAGCGGCCGGCCCGGGACCGAGCCGATCGTACGGATGCGGACGCCGCTGACCGTCGAGGAGACCACCTCGGGGGTCGTCGTCACCGGGCCCGGAGCACCGGTCCAGGTGGACCAGCTGTTCGTGCTCGAGCTCACCCTGTACGACGCCCGCACCGGGAAGAAGGCGATCTCGACCTACGACACCGGCAGCGCGATCGCCGCGAAGACCTCCGACGACCGGCTGTTCCCCGCGCTCAGCCAGGCGCTGGTCGGGGTTCGGCAGGGCAGCCGTCTCGTCCTGGCCGCGACCGCTGCCGACGCCTTCGCCACGGGTGGTGTGCCGCCCGCAGGCGTCGACCGGTCGGACCCGGTCGTGGTGGTCGCGGACGTGGTGGCGGTCCCGCCGCAGCAGGTGCTGCCCTCCCCGGAGGGGACGCCGGTCTCCCACGTGCCGAGGTCCCCGGACCTCGCCTACCAGGACGGTGTCCCGTTGCGCCTCGACTTCAGCCTCGTCGAGCGACCGCCGGACCGACGTGCCTACATCCGGGTCCTCGGCACCGGTCCGGTCGTCACCGCGCACTCCCTGGTCACCGTGAACTACATCGCGCAGCGGTCGACGGAGCAGTACCCGTTCGACAACACCTTCCTCAAGGAGCCCGTCGAGCTGGCCCTGGGCACCGGGACGGCGCCGGCCGTGTTCGACAAGTACCTGGTCGGCCTCCACCGGGGGAGCCGCCTGCTCATCTATGGTCCGGACAAGGATGGGATGATCGCCTGGGTGGTCGACGTGCTGGGAGTGAGCTGAAGAGGATGGTGGCTGCGTGACGGCAACGAAGTCGGAGCGACTTCTGAACCTGGTGATCATGCTGCTGGTCTCGCGGAACTACGTGACCAAGGAACGGATCCGCGACGTCATCGAGGGCTACCAAGGCTCCGAGGACGAGGCCTTCGAGAAGATGTTCGAGCGCGACAAGGCTGAGCTGCGCGCCCTCGGCATCCCGCTCGAGCTCGGGTACGTCGACAAGTTCTTCGAGGACGAGCAGGGCTACCGGATCGCACGGAACGCCTTCGAGCTGCCCGACCTGCAGCTCGAGCCGGACGAGGTGGCCGTGCTGGGCCTCGCGGCCCGGGTGTGGCAGCACGCCGGCCTGGCGTCGGTGACCTCGGACGCGTTGGTGAAGCTGCGTGCCGCGGGGTACGACGTCGACCGGGACGCCCTGGACGTGCTCCAGCCCCGGGTCGCTGCCGACGAGCCGGCCTTCGACGCGATGTGGGCGATGACCATCAGCCGTACCCCGGTCCGGTTCCTCTACAAGAGGCCCTCGGACCCCGAGCCGACGCTGCGTCACCTCGAACCCTGGGGCGTGGTGACCTCGCGCGAGCGCTGGTACGTGATCGGGCACGACCGCGACCGCGACCAGGTCCGGATGTTCCGGCTCAGCCGGATCGAGGGAGAGGTCTCCGCCGACGGCAAGGCCGGATCCTTCAAGGTTCCCGAGGGGACCGACATCCGGGCGCTGACGACCGGACTCACCCCGGTGCGCCCGACGACCACGGCGACGGTGCTGGCCCGGAAGGGGAGCGCGGTGTTCCTGCGCCGACGCGCACTCTCGGTCACCGAGGACGTACCCGGCCCGGACACCCAGACCCCGTGGGACCGGCTGGAGGTCAGCACCTTCTCCCAGCACGACCTGGCGGCCGACGTGCTCGGCCACCTCGGCGACGTGGTCGCGGTCGAACCCGCCGAGCTGCGCGCGCTGGTGACGCAGCGCCTCGCCGAGCTGGCGGGGGCGGACCTGTGAGCGGCGCCTCGACCCGCGACCAGCTCGCCCGGCTGCTCGCGCTCGCCCCCTACCTGCAGACCCGGGGCGAGGTCCCGCTCTCGGAGGTCGCCGCCGACTTCGGGGTGAGCAGCACCCAGATGCTCAAGGACCTGCGGGTGCTCTACCTCTGCGGCCTGCCCGGCTTCGGTCCGGGGGAGCTCATCGAGATCAACGTCGAAGCCCTGGAGAACGACCCGGACGGCCTGGTCCGGATCGACAACGCGGAGTACCTCGACCGTCCGCTGCGGCTGGGCAGCAACGAGGCGACCGCGTTGATCGTCGCCCTGCGGGCACTGCTGGACTCCAGCACCGTGGCCTCCCGCGAGGTCGTCGAGCGCACCCTGGCCAAGCTGGAGGCGGCCACCGAGGAGGGCGCCACCCCGCTGGTCGACGTACAGGTCCCGGAGGCGGCCCCCGCGCTGAAGCAGGCCCGGGACAGCCTGGCGCGGGCGATCACCGGCGACCGGCAGGCCCGGATCGGGTACCTGGTGCCCACCCGGGACGAGGTCACCGAGCGGGTGGTCGACCCGATCGCCCTGCTCCAGCGTGACGGCAAGACCTACCTGGACGCGTGGTGCCACCTGGCGGACGACCGGCGCCTGTTCCGCGTGGACAGGATCACCGCGGTCGAGGTTCTGGACTCCTCGCGCGCCGTTCCCGACCTGGAGCCCCGCGACCTCTCCGAGGGACTGTTCGAGGCGGGGGCGGACGACCTGGTCGTGCGGCTCAAGCTGGCTCCGCAGATGCGCTGGTTCGCCGAGTACTACCCGGTGCTGACCACCCAGGACACCCCTGACGGCGGCCTCGAGGTCACGCTGGCGGTCTCGGACGAGCGCTGGCTGCTGCGCCTGGCGATGCGGTTCGGCCACGGGCTCACCGTGCTGGAGCCCGGTGACCTCGACGACCGGGTGCGCGCGGTGGCACGGGATGCGCTCCGGTTGCAGCAGGCCACGGCGTAGGATCGAACGAGTACGGCGGCCCCGAAATCCCGAACGGGCGCCCGGACGGAATGAGGCACCGCAGTGTTCAGGCAAATCGGACCCACCGAGATCATCATCATCCTCGCTGTGGTCATCCTGCTCTTCGGCGGCAAGAAGCTGCCTGAGCTCGCCCGCGGTTCCGGCCGCGCGCTGCGCATCTTCAAGGCGGAGACCAAGGGTCTGATCGACGGCGACGACGACGACGAGACCACCGCCCCCAAGACGATCGAGGCGCGCGAGGTCCAGGCCACCCAGCCGACCGAGGCCGAGACGCAGACCAAGCCCACCGACTGACGGACGGCGGCTGCGGTGTCGTTCGTTGGTGCACTGCGCCTTTTTCAGATCCAGACCACGCCCACCGGTGAAGGTGGGCGGATGGCCCTGGCCGACCACTTCCGGGAGCTCCGCGCCCGGTTGATGCGTTCCTTGCTGGTCCTGATCGTCCTGACGGTCATCGCGTTCTTCTTCTACAACCAGCTCCTCGACCTCTTCGTGCACCCCTACCGGCAGGCCGTGGAGGCACTCGGCGGCAAGAGCAAGGTCAACTCCTCGATCGTGCTCTCCGGCATCGCTGCGGGTCTGATGCTGCAGCTGAAGCTCTGCGCGACCGCCGGCGTGGTGGCCAGCAGCCCCTACTGGCTGTACCAGATCTGGGCCTTCGTGCTCCCGGGGCTGCACCCCAAGGAGAAGAAGTGGACGCGGGTCTTCGTGGCGATCGCCGGACCGCTGTTCCTGCTCGGCGTCGCGGTCGGCTACTACGTGCTACCCGCCGGCCTGCGGTTCCTGATCTCGCTGAACACGCCGTCGGACTTCACCAACCTCAACGACTTCAACAACTTCTACTCCTTCGTCATCCGGACGCTGCTGGTCTTCGGCATCGCCTTCGAGATCCCGCTGTTCGTGGTGCTGCTGAACCTGGTCGGCGTGGTCACCGGCGCCCAGCTGGCGCGGTACCGCTCGTGGATCATCGTCGGGGTGTTCGTCTTCGCCGCGGTGGCGACCCCGTCCACCGACCCCTTCTCGATGACCTTGCTCGCGGTGCCGATGACGGTGCTGTTCCTGGTCTCCGAGGTGATCGCCCGGGTGCTGGACCGGCGCAAGGGCCGACGACGGGCCGCCGAGGAATCCGCGCTCGACGACGACACCGCGTCGCCGCTCTAACGGCAACGGTTCACGGATAGGGTTCGAGCGTGGCTCACGACACTCCGACCGGTTCAGCACGGCAGATCGCGGTCCTGACCAATCCGACCTCCGGCAAGGGACGGGGAGGGCGGATCGGTGAGGTGGTGCAGGCCCGCCTGCAGGACGCCGGCTACCAGGTCAACGCGCTCCAGGGCCGTGACGGCGACGAGGCCCTCGACCTCGCGCGCCAGTGCGTCAGCGACGGGGTGGAGACGCTGGTCGTCATCGGTGGGGACGGCATGGTCCACCTGGCCGTCCAGGCCCTCGCCGGCTCGCAGACGCGACTCGGCCTGGTCCCGGCCGGAACCGGGAACGACGTGGCTCGCGCCCTCGACCTGCCGCGCAAGGACCCGGCCGCGGCGGCCGACATCATCATCGGCGGTCGCGAACGGTCGATCGACCTGGCGAAGGCCGGCCACAAGTACTACGTGACGGTGCTCGCGGCCGGCTTCGACGCGATCGTGAACGAGCGCGCCAACGAGATGACCTGGCCCAAGGGGCAGATGCGGTACAACCTGGCCACCTTGGCCGAGCTGCGCACCTTCAGCCCGATCCCGTACGTGCTCGAGGTCGACGGCGAGCAGCACCGGTTCGAGGCGATGATGGTCGCGGTCGGCAACAGCGAGTCGTTCGGCGGCGGCATGCGGATCACCGAGGGCGCCGTGATCGACGACGGACTCCTCGACGTGGTGGCGATCATGCCGATGAGCAAGCTCGAGCTGATCCGCACCTTCCCGAAGCTCTTCAGCGGGACCCACACCCAGCACCCGAAGTACCGCCATTACGCGGGCAAGGTGATCACCGTCGCCGCGCCCGGGATCACGGCGTACGCCGACGGCGAGCGGATGTCCGCGCTCCCGCTGACCGTCGAGGTCGCACCCCAGGCGCTGCGCGTCCTGGTGCCATGAACGGGACCGACGAGCCGACGCCCGCCGAGCAGTACGCGCGCTTCCGGCGGAACAAGGAGCACCCGGCGGTCGCGGACTTCGCGTCCCACTACGCCTTCGGCCTCGACGACTTCCAGCTGCGCGCGTGCCGGGTCCTCGAGGAGGGGCACTCGGTGCTGGTCGCCGCCCCGACCGGGTCGGGCAAGACCATCGTCGGGGAGTTCGCCGTCCACCTGGCGCTCGCCGCGGGGCGCAAGTGCTTCTACACCACGCCGATCAAGGCTCTCTCGAACCAGAAGTTCAACGACCTGGTCGAGCGCTACGGCGCCGAGAACGTCGGGCTGCTGACCGGGGACAACAGCATCAACTCCGAGGCCCCCGTCGTCGTGATGACGACCGAGGTGCTGCGCAACATGCTGTACGCCGGCTCCCGGACGCTCACCGGGCTCGCGTACGTCGTCATGGACGAGGTGCACTACCTCGCCGACCGCTCCCGCGGAGCCGTCTGGGAGGAGGTGATCATCCACCTGCCCGAGTCGGTGGCCCTGGTCTCCCTGTCCGCGACCGTCAGCAACGCCGAGGAGTTCGGCGAGTGGCTCGGCACCGTGCGTGGCGAGACCGTGACGATCGTCGAGGAGAAGCGTCCGGTCCCGCTGTACCAGCACGTGCTCGTGGGCAGGAAGATGCTCGACCTGTTCGCGGACGGGCCGACGGCGCCGCAGGAGGGCACGGTCAATCCCGAGCTCCTCCGGGTTGCCCGCGACGACCACATGGCTGGCCGGATGCGGGACCGCCGGTCCCCGAAGGGCCAGCGCCGACCCGACCGGGCCCGGCAGAGCGGCAACGGCCGGCGCGTGTGGGTGCCCAGCCGCGCGGACGTCGTCGAGCAGCTCGACCGGGCCGGGCTGCTGCCCGGGATCGTCTTCATCTTCAGCCGGGTCGGCTGCGACGCCGCGGTCCAGCAGTGCCTGAACGCCAACCTGCGGCTGACCACCCCGGAGGAGCGCGACGAGATCCTCGCCTTCGTCGAGGAGCACTGCGCGCACATTCCCGACGAGGACCTCCAGGTGCTCGGCTACCACGAGTTCCTCGACGGCCTCAGCCGCGGCATCGCAGCGCACCACGCGGGGATGCTGCCGACGTTCAAGGAGTGCGTCGAGGAGCTGTTCCTGCGCGGGTTGTGCCGGGTCGTCTTCGCCACCGAGACCCTGGCCCTGGGCATCAACATGCCGGCCCGGTCGGTCGTGATCGAGAAGCTCTCCAAGTGGAACGGCGAGACCCACGCCGACATCACGCCGGGGGAGTACACCCAGCTCACCGGTCGCGCCGGTCGCCGCGGCATCGACGTCGAGGGTCACGGGGTGGTCCTGTACCAACCGGGGCTGGAGCCCAAGTCGGTCGCCGGTCTCGCCTCGACGCGTACCTATCCGCTGCGCTCCTCCTTCGCACCGTCGTACAACATGGCCGTCAACCTGGTGCACCAGTTCGGCCGGGACCGCGCGCGTGAGCTCCTGGAGTCCTCGTTCGCGCAGTTCCAGGCGGACAAGGCGGTCGTCGGCCTGGCCCGCCAGCTGCGCAAGAGCGACGACGCGCTGGACGGCTACGCCGAGTCGGCGCGCTGCCACCTGGGCGACTTCGGCGAGTACGCCCGGTTGCGCCGCGAGCTGTCCGACACCGAGGCGGGGATGGCCAAGGCCCGGCGCCACGACCGTCGGGCCGAGGTGATCGCCTCGCTCGACGCCCTCCGGCCCGGCGATGTCATCGAGGTCCCGGCCGGCCGCTTCTCAGGGATGGCGGTGGTCATCGACCCCGGCAACCAGGGCGACCGCGAGGGCCCGCGCCCCTACGTGCTCACGGCTGACCGGCACGCCCGCAGGCTGAGCCTGGTCGACTTCCCGACCCCGGTGGTCGCCTTCGACCGGCTGCGGATCCCGAAGAGCTTCAACGGGCGCAATCCTCAGTCCCGGCGCGACCTGGCCAGCTCGTTGAAGGCCCGCACCCACGGGTTCACCCCGCCGCCACCCGGCAAGCGTCCGGGCGCTGGTCCGGTGGCCGACAGCTCGACCCAGATCGAGGAGCTGCGACGGCGGCTGCGCGACCACCCTTGCCACAGCTGCCCCGACCGCGAGGACCACGCCCGCTGGATGGAGCGCTGGTACAAGCTCGACCGGGACTCCAAGACGCTGCGCCGGCGGATCGAGCAGCGCACCAACACGATCGCGCGCCAGTTCGACCGGATCTGCGAGGTGCTGACCGCCCTGGAGTACCTCGACGGCGACGAGGTCACCAAGCGCGGGCGCGCGTTGATGCGGATCTACAACGAGCTCGACCTGCTCACCGCGGAGTCACTGCGCACGGGGATCTGGAAGGACCTGGACCCGAGCCAGCTCGCCGCGGTGCTCTCCACCCTCGTCTTCGAGTCCCGCAAGGCCGATGACGCGGCGGCCCCCCGGATCCCGGGCGGTCCGGTGCGCGACGTGCTCAAGGAGATGACCTCGTTGTGGGCCGACCTGGACGCCCTCGAGCGCCAGCACAAGCTCGAGCAGCTGCGGGAGCCGGACTTCGGCTTCGCCTGGGCGGCGTTCCGCTGGGCCGAGGGCGACGACCTCGACGAGGTCCTGGATGCGACCGGACTGGCCGCCGGCGACTTCGTGCGCTGGGTGAAGCAGCTGCTGGACCTAGCCGGGCAGATCGGTGACGCCGCCGGGGACCCGGTGCTGCGCGACAACGCCCGCGAGGCCGTGGTGCGGCTGCGACGCGGTGTCGTGGCCTACAGCTCGGTCGCCGACTGACCGGTCGGGACGGGCCCTGGCCCTCAGCCCAGCGGGCGGTTCTCGAACGCCGTCGAGAGCACGATCGTGGTGCGGGTGGCCACGTTCGCCGTGGTCCGGATCCGGGCCAGGAGCTCCTCGAGGTCCGCAGGCGTCGCCGTCCGGATCTTGAGGATGTAGGACTCCTCGCCGGCCACCGACCAGCAGCTCTCGATCTCCTCGATGCCGGCGAGCCGCTCCGGGTAGTCGTCGGCCGCGGCCGGGTCGAACGGCGTGATCGAGATGAACGCGGTCAGGGG
>JBJMIP010000082.1:0-4393 GCA_045806825.1 Marmoricola sp. | reverse complement strand
GATGGACGACATCGGGATCGAGCTCATCGGGATGCTCGACATCGGGATCGAGGACATCGGGATCGAGCTCATCGGGGTGCTCCCGACGTTGATGCTCGACATCGGGATCGAGCTCATCGGGGTGCCCGCGAGGGTGATCGAGGACATCGGGATGCTCGACATCGGGATGGACGACATCGGGATCGAGCTCATCGGGATGCTCGACATCGGGATCGAGGACATCGGGGCGCCCTTGATGCCGATCGACAGCACCGTGACGTCGGCGTTGTGCGCGGCGTCCGGGTGGTCGCAGTCCATGCCCAGCGCCGCGGTGTCGGCCTTGGCCGCCTTCAAGGCGTCGCACCACTGCTTGACCGCCGGGTCGGTCGAGCTCTGGTCCAGCGGGATCGAGGAGATCGGCGTGGCGCCCAGGGCGATCGAGGACATCGGGATGGACGACATCGGCGAGCCCGCCAGGGACAGCTGTCCGAGCGTGAGCGCCTGGACGGTCGGCAGGTCGTAGACGTCCTTGAGCATGATGCTCTGCAGCGGCAGGCCGGCGAACGCCGTGCCCGCGAGCAGCTGCTCCCAACCGCCGGCGACGCCGGAGAGCGGGATCGAGGAGAGCGGGATGCTGGACATCGGGATCGAGCTCATCGGGATGCTGGACATCGGGATGGACGACATCGGCGAGGCGCTGACCGCGGTCCCGCGGGGCGCCTGGCTCAGGTCGATGCTGCCGATCGGGGTCGCGGCGATCGCACCGTCCGTGGTCGCGTTGCCGGTCAGCAGTGACTGCGGCAGGCCGCCGACCTTCAGGGAGTTCGCGCCGACGCGAACCGTGGAGGGGAGCGCGATGTCGACGAAGGCCTGCGGGCCGACCGGCGGCGCCACGGTGCTGGTGTCGTAGAGGTACACCCGTCCGGCCGCGGTCGCGGTCGTGTCGGTGAAGGGAGCACCGACCAGGGCGCCACCGTTGCCGGGCCAGTTGGTCACCGCGCTGCCGTGCTGCGCGAGGGAGGCGTTGTCCGGGTCGAGCAGCTGGCCGGACAGCGACCACTGGCCGACACCGCTGGACTTCACCTTGGCGACGTACACGTAGGTCTGGCCCGGGACCGCTCCGGGGAAGCCCGGGGCGCCGGCAACCAACGTCGGGACGGTGCCGCCGTGGTTCAGCGAGAGGGACTGGCCCAGGAACGAGTTGCTGGGCAGGGCGAACTGGGCCTCGCGGACGGCGATGGCACCGACGATCCGGTAGACCCGCGCCTCGCGGTTGCCGTTGGACGGATTGCCGCCGCCGACCGCGAACCGGTTGCCGACCAGGGACAGGCTCATCGTGCCGGAACCGCCGAGGTTCATCGCGAAGCCGCCGTTCGCGGCCAGGTTCGTGCTGGCGCCACCGTCGGTGTACTGAGTGAGGCCGCTGCCGTCGCTCGGTGCCACCAGGACGTTGGTGCCGTCGGTGGCGATCGCGTTGCCGAACCCGGTGGTGCCCGCGGCTCCGGAGACCGTCTGGCGGTAGCCGTAGTTGAGCACCGGGCCGTTGGTGTCGAAGCGGTGGATCTCTCCCACGCCGGCGCTGCCACCCGGCTCACCGACGAGCAGGGTGCCGTCGGCCGTGAACGCGATCGCGGTTCCGAAAAGACCGTTGAGCTCGACGTTGTTGGCGTCGGAAAGCGGGTTGGAGTTCTCCCGGCCGCTGTCGAAGAGCTTCTGCCCGGGCTGGTACGTCGTCCCAGGAGGTCCATCGCGCCCGAAGATCGAGACCGTTCCGGCGTTGGTCCTGGTCACCGCCGGGGTCGGGTTGTTGCCGTCGATGTCGATGAACGAGTCCGTCGGGTCACCGACGGCGACCGCCAGGCCGTTGTCGTGGCCCTGGGAGTCGCGGACCTCGTGGATGGAGACGGTGCTGCCCCAGTTGTTGTCGTTGCTGGTCTGGATGTTCGAGTAGGGGAAGAGCATCTGCTCGAAGACCCAGCTGCCGGCGGTGCGGTGGTACACGGCCACGGCACCCTTGCCGAACCCGCTGCCGCGGTTCGCGTTCGGCATGCCGACCGCCATCACGTCGCCGTCCTGGGCGATCGCCTGGCCGTAGTGGTCACCGAGCGTCTGGGTGCCGGGGGAGAACTCGCTGAGCAGGCTGTACGTCGAGCCGGAACGGCTGTAGGTGATGAGTCGACCGGCACCGGTCTCGTTCGCGTTGCCGAACGAGGGGGCGCCCACCTCGACGAGGTCGTTGCGCACCGCGAGGCTGCCACCGAAGCCCTGGGCCAGGCCGCCGTGCTGCTCGCTGGCGGTCGCCGGAACCAGCACGTTGGTGACCGTGCCGGACCCGCTGGTTCCGGCCCGAGTGACGACGAAGATCGACCCGTTCAGACCGACGCCGTGGCTCGGGGAGGGGGCACTGAAGTAGAGGTGGGTGCCGGCCGGGTCGGCCGCGACCTTCGTCCCCATCGCGGCTGCAGCTGCGGCCTCGTTCGCAGGGGTGCTCGGGTCGTCGGGCAGGACCCGCTGCACCTGGGTCCAGGTGCTGGCGCCGTCCCAGTCGAACACGTAGCCGGCGCCCACGTTGGCGACGCTGTTCACGGCTTCGGCCGGGGCGCCCCCGAGCAGGCCGCCCGTGCTGGCCGTGAAGCCGACCGACGTGCCGAACTTCGCCCCCGAGGCGTTCGTGGACGACGCGACGCGCTGAACCTGGGACCAGGTGCCGCCGGAGAGCTTGAAGACGTCGATCGCGCCGTTGTTGGTGGAGGTACCGAGGGTTCCCGGGCTGGCCGCGCTCGAGCCGCCGCCGTGCGTCGGCACGCCGTCGTCACCGGGTGCGCCGACGGCGATCAGGCCGTTGGTCGCGTCGATGGAGACCGAGGTACCGAAGAGCTGGCCGACATCGCGGTTGGCGAGTGCCTGCTTGACGCCGCCGGGAGGGTCGATCTGCTGGTCGAAGGTGTAGTTCGTGCCGAACCCGCCGGTCCGGTGGAAGACCTGCGCAGAGCCGATCTGCTCGTTGACCTGGGTGACGGTGCCGTTGGTGGTGACGAAGTCGCCTGTTCCCGAGGACGCGGCCGCGCCGGCGACGAGCAGGTTGCCGTCGGTGGCGACGGCGCCCATCTGGCCGAGGCCGTAACCCGCGCCCGTGGTGAAGGGCAGCGTCTGGCGGAGCACGGGGGTGGCGGTCGGGGCGACGGTGTCGGGGTCACCGGCGAGGGTCCAGATCTGCATGCCACCCGCTGCGACCGGGCTGAACACGGTGACACCTGAGGCCTCGACCCGGATGGCGAGGCCGATGTTGAGCATGGTGACGCCGGTGCCAGGGTCGAGGACGGTCGCCCGCGTCCAGGCGCCGTTGCCGGTCGCGTCGTGGTACAGGTTGACGGCTCCACGCTTGTTGACGCCGTCGGGCCGCGCGCCCTGCTCCTTGACGGCCATCCAGCGGCCACTGACCGCGACGTCGGAGGCGAAGCCGTTGCCCGCTGCGCTCGGGGGCGTGTCCAACGTGCCGACCGCGGTCAGGTCCGGGTCGACCACGATCGGGTACTTCGCGCCGGCGTCGTCGACGACGATCCGGGCACCGGTGCCGGTGAGGCTGAAATGCGCAGGAAGCCGGTGGCCGCGGGCGTCGCGGACGATCAGGTTGCCGTAGGTCATCGGGGCGCCGGCCTTGGGCAGCAGGCTGAGCCCGGCCGAGCCGGAGGTGAGGACCTTGGCACCGGTGATGCCGAGGGCCAGGCGAAGGCTGCCGGTGCCGGCTGGGCGCTTCGTGATCGTCCAGCCCTGCTGCAGCGAGCCGGCGCGGTTCTGGAACCACTCGATGACGTTGCCGTGGCGCAGCGTGGCGGTCTCGTCGGTGGCGATCGGCGTGGCGGCCGCCAGCCCGGTCATCGCGCCGGCGCGCCCCAGGGACAGGGAGCGCAGCGAGACCTCCGGTGCGGTGGGGGAGCTCTTCACGGCGAGTCCGGTGCGGGTGACCACGCCGGCGAGCCCGGCCGCCTTGTTGCTCCACACGTAGGTGCCCGGAGCACTGGCGCGGAACGCGTGTGCGGGGGTCTTCTTCGGCGTCGCCGCGGCATGCGCCGCGTGCGTGCCCGGCAAGGACACACTGAGGTCGCCGAGGGCGCTGACCAGACCCGGCGTGCTCGAGAAGACCATGCACGCCAGCGCCAGGAGCGCCGCGACCATGCCCGCGTTGAGCTGATTGGCCCGAGTTGTGGAACCGAGCTGGGCCGCTGTCGCGACCGTCGGTGCGTTTTCGACGTTGCTGTACCGCATGACGTACCCCCGCTGTGATGGATGCACGAGGAACGCTTCCACGGGATTTTGGCCGCGTACATAGCCCTCTAAGGAGCTTTGTTACATGGTCTGGTCCAGTTACGCGGGGCCGTAACCGATCGCGTGCTCCGGATCACAAACAAGCCGT
>JBJMIP010000081.1:0-7787 GCA_045806825.1 Marmoricola sp. | reverse complement strand
TTCTGAGGCCCTGAGCGACTGCGGCTTCGGCGTCACCGCCACCGACGAAGGCCTGTTCGTCGACGCCGTGGCCGACGACGTCCGCCTCGAAGTGTTGCTTTTCGCCTACGGCTGGCAGGCTGCTCCCGACGGATCCGCGGACACCCGCACCTTCCTTGCGCCTCTTTCGTAGACTTCCCCAGGTTTCCCAGTCCCGAACCGTGCACTGCCCGACGACAGAGAGCTAGCCGTGGCCAAGAAGAACGCGAAGAACCTCGAACGACGAGCGATGGTCGAGCAGATGCGGGCCGAGCAGGCGCGCAAGGAGCGGCTGCGCAGCCTCGGGATCCTCGGCACCTGCGTGCTCGTCGTGATCGGCCTGCTCGGGGTCGCGGTGTTCAAGTACGCGCAGGACAACCACAAGAAGAGCGAGCTGAACAACACGGCGCTGCGCAAGCTCGGGGTGTCCTCGACCGTCGCGGCCTGCGACCCGATCAAGACCACCAAGACCGACAAGAACCAGAACCACATCCCGGCCCCGACGCCGATCACCTACAAGGACGCGCCGCCGGCCTTCGGCGCGCACCGGCCGGCGCCGGAACCGTTCGGCCGGCCGTTCTACAGCGACGACCGTCCCGAGGTGGCCGTCCTCGTGCACAACGAGGAGCACGGCTACACGATCGCCTGGTACGACGACACCGCCGCCAAGGACAAGACCGAGATGGACGCGCTCGAGGCGATCGCAACCAAGTTCAAGAATGCCAACGAGCGCTTCATCGCCGCGCCGTGGCACAGCTCGGACGGCGCTGCGTTCCCCGACGGCAAGCACATCGCGCTGACCCGGTGGACCGCCAAGGCAGGCGACACCTCCAACGAGGCCGAGCAGCGCGGCAACTGGCAGTACTGCGGCCAGGTCAGCGGCGCGGTCATCGACGACTTCTTCAAGAAGTGGCCGAACGCGCAGTCGCCCGAGCCGGGGCTGATGTAGACGCTCAGGTGAGCCGGGCCCGACCCGAGTCCTTCAACGCCTGAACGAGCGCCTTCACGTCCTGGGCGTGCTCGGTGGTGGTGACCAGCAACGCGTCACCGGTGTCGACGACGACGACGTTCTCCAGCCCGAGCACGGCGACGGTCCGACCGGTGCCGCCGACCACGAGGCCGGAGCTGTCGATCGCGAGCACGTTGGCGGCGTCGCCGAGAACCTTGATGCCGTCGGTGCCGGCGGGCAGCAGGTCGGAGAGCGCCTCGAAGTCGCCGATGTCCTCCCAGCCGAACGACCCGGGGACCACCGCGACCCGACCGGCCGCGGCAGCCGGTTCGGCGACGGCGTGGTCGATGGCGATCTTGGTCAGCCCGTCCCACAGCTCGCCGATCAGCGCGGGCTCGGCAGCGATCCGGCGCAGGTCGCGGGCCAGGTCGGGGTGCTCGGCGGCGAGCAGGTCGAGGACCACGCTGGCCCTCGCCACGAACATCCCCGCGTTCCAGCGGTACTCACCGCTGGCCACGTAGGCGCTGGCGGTCTCGGCGTCCGGCTTCTCGACGAACTCGGCCACGGCGTGCGCGGTCGGGAAGCCGTCGAGCCGTTCGGCGAGACGGATGTAGCCGAAGCCGGTCGAGGGGAAGTCGGGCTCGATGCCGAGGGTGACCAGCACGCCGGTGGCGGCGACCGCGGCCGCCTCACGAACACAGGCGCGGAACGCTTCCGCGTCGGCGATGACGTGGTCGGCTGCGAACGACCCCAGCACTGCGTCCGGGTCCTGGCGCTCGATGATGGCTGCGGCCAGCCCGATCGCGGCCATCGAGTCGCGCGGGCTCGGTTCGGCGATCACGTTCGCGGCGGGCAGCGCGTCGAGCTGGGCGGTGACCGCCTCGGCGTGCGCGGCTCCGGTGACCACGAGCAGCCGCTCACCGACCAGCGGCACCAACCTGTCGTAGGTCGCCTGCAGCAGGCTCCGCCCGGTACCGCCGAGGTCGTGCAGGAACTTCGGCGCAGCAGCCCGCGAGAGCGGCCACAGACGGGTACCGGCACCACCAGCGGGGACGACGGCCCACAGGTGGGTACCGAGATCGTTTTCAGCCATGGCGCGCATCATGCCCTAGCGTGTTCCGGTGACCACGCTGCCCCTGCTGCTCGAGCGGCGTCTCCGCGCCGACCCCGGCCAGCCGTTCGTCACCTACTACGACGACCGCACCGGCGAGCGCACCGAGCTCTCGGTGAAGACCTGGGCGAACTGGGTCTCCAAGACCGCGAACCTGTTCGTCGACGAGCTGATGCTCGACCCGGGCGACGACCTGCGCATCGACCTGCCGACCCACTGGCTGGGCACGGTGTTCCTCGGTGGCGTGCTGGCATGCGGGCTGACGCTCGATGACACCGCGCCGGTAGCGGTCGTGGGCCCTGCCGGTCTCTCGGGCACGCTGGCCGCCACCACGATGGCCTGCGCGCTGCACCCGTTCGCCACACGGTTCACCGAGCCACTGCCGGCCGGCGTGCTCGACCACGGCGTGCTCTGGGCCGGGCAGAGCGACGTGTTCTCACCGGTGGAACCGACCGAGCTCGACGTCGAGCCCGACGACCGCCGGGTGCTCACCGACCTGAACCCGTTGAGCGAGGAGGGTCGCGTGCTGCTGACCGGCCTGCTGGCCGGGTCCGGCTCGCTGGTGCTGGTGGCGAACGGGGACGACAGCGCGTGGCCCGCTCGCTCCCAGAACGAGCGGGCCACAGCTGTCCTGCGGTCGGATCAGCCGATCAGCTGATATCCAGCGAATCCGTTTGCCACCCACAACCGGGGGGCGAACCCGCCGGTCGTCTTCCCCGGGAGCAACCAGATGATGCCGGTTCCCTTTTCCCTGGCCAGGACATCCGCGATCCCGTCACCGTCGACATCACCGAGGCCGACGTACGAGTCGTATGCGGGGTCCACACTGCCATTTGCCGCCCGCAGGGCGTCATCCAGGCTGGATCCGACCAGCGGCACGAAAGAGCCGTCGGTCGAGGCCAGCGTGGAGCTGCTGGGGGACCACGCGCCGGTCCCGATCTGGTTGAACGTCCGCAGCGAGTCGCCGACCAGCTGCGGGGCCTTGAACCCCTTGCTCCCGTAGCCCGGGAAGATCCTCCACGCGCCGGTGCCGATCCGGCCGACGAGGTCGGGGCGACCGTCGCCGGTGACGTCGCCGACGGCGGTCAGCCTGGTCACCGAGCGCCAGCCGATGCCGAGCGCGTGGCCGCGGCCGAACTTGCCGTTGCCCAGGCCCGGGTAGAGGACCAGCAGGTCTCCCCCGGCGCTACGGACGATGACGTCGCTGGTGCCGTTGCGGTCCCAGTCGCCGACGCTGATGACCTGGGTCGCGGTCGGCACCTTGAGGTTCGAGGGCAGTGCCGCGCTGGTGTTGGCGCGGCCGCTGTTGACGACCACCTCGATCTTGCCGTCAGCGTTGCGACCGACAACATCGGCAGCCGCCGAGCCGGCCATCGGCGCCAGCGAGGTCTTGCTCAGCGACCGGAAGCCCGAGTACGAGGCCAAGGTCTGGCCGAACTTGCCGCCGCCCGCCCCCGCCAGGATGCTGCTGAGCAGCGTCCCTGCGGATCGGGTCATCACGTCGCCCTTGCCGTCGCCGGTCAGGTCGCCCCACGAGTACAGGGCGGCCAGGCTCGTCGCCGACTGCTCGACCTGGACCTTGCGGCCCATCGAGGTGCCCCCGACGTTGCCGGGGAACAGGTAGATCGTGGTGCCGCCGGAGATCGCCATCAGGTCGGGGCGGCCGTCGCCGTTGAAGTCGCCGACCGCGGCGGTGCCGGTGAACGGCCAGTCCTTGCGGATCACGACCGGGGCCGCGAACTTGCCGCCGCCCTTCCCGCGGAACAGCAGCAGCGAGCCGGTCTTGGAGGACTTGCCGATCACGTCGAGCTTGTGGTCGAGGTTGAAGTCGCGCCCGGCGATCAGTGAGCTGACGCCGGCGAAGGTGTAGGACAGCGGGATTCCGGTCCGGGACACGTGCCCCTTGCCGTCGCCCGGGAACACCCACGACTTCATCGAGGTGTCGCGACCGATGACGTCGGACCTGCCGTCGCCGTTCAGGTCACCGACCGCGACGAGCAGGTTCATCTTCGAGAAGTCGCCCGGGCTGACCACGGCCGAGTTGTAGGTGAGGATGCCGCGGGTCGGGATCACCTTGATGGCCCCGGTCGAGGACTTCACCAGCAGGTCGGGCCACCGGTCGGCAGCCAGGCTCTGGCGGAGCGGGAACGCGATCTTCGGCTGAGCGACGGCCGGCAGCGGGGTCTGGGTCGGCTTCGCCGAACCGGCCGGGGTCGGGATCAGCGGCCACTTCACCGGGTCGCCGGTCAGCTGCACGCCGGTCTGGATCTTGGCGGCCATCTGCCGGATCTCCGGGATCTTGGCGTACAGGTACTTGCCCGGGCAGGCGGTCTGGCCGACGTCGCGGTGCCCGTTGATCGCGTTGAGGTAGCGGTCCTTGACGAACAGGTGGGTGGCGTCGGCCTTGATGTCGTAGAGCGAGAGCTTCCAGGCGAACAGGCGGGCGTAGGCGTCCAGCACTGCCTGCGGCGGCTCGGCGATGTCGTAGTTGCCGATCGCCGACATCGCGAAGGCGTACTCGTTGTAGCCGAGGGTGTGCGCGCCCACGACCGGGCGGTCGACGCCGCCGTAGCGGCCTTCCCAGATCCGACCGAAGCGGTCGACGAGGAAGTTGTAGCCGATGTCCGACCAACCGCGGGACTGCGTGTGGTAGGCGTAGATGCCACGGATCAGCGCCGGCACCTGCTCCTGCGTGTAGCTGTTCGCGTTCACCGTGTGGTGGATGAAGCCGGTCTTGATGGTGCCGTAGCGCAGCGACGACTTGTCGCGCAGGCTCTCGTTGGCACCCCACTGGGCGCGGGAGAAGATGTACGGCTTCGGCGCCGTCCGCATCGCGGCCAGCTCGATCCCGCTCGAGGTGCCCGGCTCGGCTGCGGCCCCATCCCCATGGGTCGCAGCCGAACCGGACTCTCCCTCCAGACCGGCCGTCGAGGAGATCGGGGGCGCACTGGTCGCCGCCGGGTCCGAGGCCGGAATGTCTGCGGTGTCGATCGCCGCGGGGCGCACCGTCACGGTGCTGGCGCCAGGGTCGATCACGGCGAGCTCGAGGTCGGCCGGAGCGTGTCCGTCCTTGGTCTGGGCCCGCATCTGCACCTGGTCGACGTCACCGATGACGACCGCGTCGGTACCCGGCCGCTCGGCGCGGTCACCATCGGCCTCAGCCGCGTCCGGGCCGTGGTCGTCGTGGTACGCCGCGGTCTGCCAGGCAGACCAGGTCCCGTTCTTCTTGGTACGAACCTGGATGCGGATCGCGTCCTCGGCGAGCTTGGTGCCGGGCTTCCAGGTCACCCCGACGGTGGCGTAACCGTGCACCGCGGTCGGCGCGGACAGTGCAGCGGTCCGGTCCGCCTTGGCGTCGACCCGGGCAGCGGAGATCTCGGGCGCGACCTTCGTGGCCGACTTCGGGGCGATCTTCGGGGCGACCTTGATCTCGCGCACCTTGGGCATCACCGGACGGGAGGCGACATACGCCTCGGAGGTGTCGACCGCGGGCGCCATCGCGGACGCGTCCGGACCACGGTCCTCGGGGGACACGATCTGGAGGGTCATCACGCCGGCAGCGGACAGACCCACGGCCACGACCGCAGCAGTCACCAGGAACTGCTGGCAGATCGTGACGTAACGAGCTCGGGTCAAACGCATTGAGGGACTCCATGTGAGGGGGGAAGTTATTCACACGAGTCCCAAGATTCACACCAGTAACATGCATTAGCAAGCCATTCTTGCTAATTACAAACCTGTAGTTCTTGAATTACATGGCTGTAATTAAATGCATTCTTCGTCGCATTTGCCTTACGCGATGAAAAAGCAGAACCCGCCCTTCCCGAATCGGTTGGGGCGGGTCCTGGTTGAGAGGTCCGGCTTGACGTTCTGGATCAGCAGGCGGCACCGAGGTCGCTGGCCTGGTTGGCGGCGTACCCGGAGTGCATGCTGCCGATCGCTCCCCCCGTCGTCGAGGAGCTCGACGTCGACGTCGAGGGCTTCTTCGTACCGGGGTGCGAGCTGGCGGCCTTCGTCGCCGGGTGGATCGCGGCGTTCACCATGCGGTGGATCTTGGCGATGTCCGGCCGGCCGGTGGCGATCAACGGCGGCACGAACGAGATCGTGCGGACCGGTTGGCTGCGGGCCCTGAGCGCCAGCGAGATGAAGTGGTCGACCTCGCTGCGCGGGATGTTGGTGGTCAGCAGCGACGCGCTCGCCGAGGCGATCTTGTCGAAGTTCAGGACGACCTTCTGCGGGCTGAGCTGGTGCAGCATCGCGTTCATGACGCACTTCTGCCGCGCCATCCGCGAGTAGTCGTCGGCCGAGGAACGTGAGCGCGCGAACCAGAGCGTGTCGTGCCCGTTCAGCTTGCGGGTCCCGGGCTGCAGGTAGCCGGTGATCGGGCCGCCCACGCCGCCGATCGGGATCCGGTCGCGGATCGTGAGCGTGACGCCGCCGACAGCGTCGACCATCGTCGAGAAGCCCGAGAGGTTCACCATCGCGAAGTAGTTGATCTTGAGGCCGGTGATGCCCTCGACCGCCTCGGTCGTCGCCTCGACCCCGGGGTTCTTCACCCCGCGGAACAGCGCCTTGTGGTCGGCGGCCCAGGTGGCCAGCGAGTTCAGCTCGCAGGTGATGCCGCACGTGTACCCGTCCGGGAACTGCTCGGCCATGATCGAGCCCTTGGCGAACGGGAAGTTCAGCATGTTGCGCGGCAGGCCGAAAAGGATCGTCTTGCCGGTCTTGGCGTCGATGCTGGCCACGGTGAGGCTGTCCGGACGCAGACCCCAGCGGCCGTGCCCGGAGTCACCCCCGAGCAGCAGCACGTTGAAGCGGCCGTCCGTGGCCGCGGTCGCCTTGCCGGTGCCGAAGACCGCGGTGATCAGGTCCTTGTTGACGTTGACGACGTGCGAGGCGAACAGCAGCGAGCCGGCGACCGAGAAGCACAGGAAGCCGTTGATGCCGACCATCGCCAGACGCTGCTTCTGGGCGAGCGCAAGAGGCTCACCGATCCGCCAGGCGTCGATGAACAGGAAGGCCCAGCCGATCGCCAGCGCCATCAGGCCGAAGCGCAGCAGGCCGAGCCGGAACGGGCTGAGGAAGAACCAGAACGCGAAGGTGTGCGAGGCCAGTCCGAGGAGGAACACCGCGGCACCGAGCAGAAGGACCGAGAACCAGATCCGCATCGCGATCCGGCCGACCTCCTTGCGCCCGGCCACCAGCTGGGCCGACCCGGGCAGGACGAGCGTCATCAGCATCAGCGCAACGGCGCGGCGGAAACGGATCCGGCCGAGCTGGGCACGATGGTCCGGGGGAAGAACGGACTGCATGGCAGCGAGTATCACCAGTCACACGCGTCACTCCCGTGAGGCGCGCCGAATGGTCTAGTGCTGCGCCTAGTGGCCCGCCCGGCCCTCGAGGATCTCCTGCTTGGCCGCCCGGCGGTGCGCGCGCCGGATCGACGCCTCCCGCAGGCGCCGGATCTCGTCCGGGGTCTCGGGCGCCAGCGGCGGCACCGGGCGAGGCGCGCCGTCCGGGTCGATCGCCACGAAGACCAGGTACGCCGAGGCGACGTGCACGGGCGCCGTACCGGCCTGGTTCCACGGCTCGGTCTCCACGCGGACGCCGACCTCCATCGAGGTCCGGCCGGCCCAGTTGACCTGCGCAGTGGCCCGCAGGATGTCACCGACCTTCACCGGGGCCAGGAACGCCATCTCGTCCATCGCC
>JBJMIP010000080.1:0-2390 GCA_045806825.1 Marmoricola sp. | reverse complement strand
CCGGGACGTCGACGGCGTCCTGGTCAACCAGATGAACAGCACCCCGGACGGCGCTTTCCAGACCTTCTCGGTCGAGGACGGCGCCTACAACCGCGAGTTCTTCTTCGGTCCTGACCCGCGCCTGCGCGCGATGGTCGAGCACATGTCCGACCGGCAGATCGAGAAGCTGCCGCGCGGCGGCCACGACTACCGCAAGGTGTACGCCGCCTTCGACGCCGCCACCAAGCACGTCGGCCAGCCGACCGTGATCCTGGCGCACACCATCAAGGGCTGGACGATCGATGCCCTGGAGGGCAAGAACGCCACCCACCAGATGAAGAAGCTCAAGCTCCCGGACCTGCTGAAGTTCCGCGACCGGCTCTACCTGCCGATGAGCGACAAGGAGATCACCGAGGCCTACGAGACCTCCGGGACCGCGCCGTTCTTCCACCCCGGCGAGAAGGCGCCCGAGATCGAGTACATGCTCGAGCGGCGTCGCCAGCTCGGTGGCTCGCTGCCCAAGCGGGTGGTCCGCTCCAAGCCGTTGAAGGTCCCGGGCGACGAGGTGTACGCCGAGCTGAAGCAGGGCTCCGGCGCGAACAAGATCGCCACGACGATGGCGCTGGTCCGGCTGCTCAAGGACTGGATGAAGGACCCGGAGATCGGCAAGCGGATCGTGCCGATCGCTCCCGACGAGTACCGCACCTTCGGCATGGACGCGATGTTCCCGACCGCCAAGGTCTACAACCCGGGTGGTCAGCAGTACGAGGGCGTCGACCGGAAGCAACTCCTGAAGTGGCGTGAGGCGACCGACGGCCAGATGCTGCACGAGGGCATCTCCGAGGCCGGCGCGATGGCCTCGGCCACGGCTGCCGGGTCGGCGTACTCGACCCACGGCGAAGCGATGATCCCGTTCTACATCTTCTACTCGATGTTCGGCTTCCAGCGGACCGCCGACTCGATCTGGGCGATGGCCGACCAGCTCGCGCGCGGCTTCCTGATCGGCGCCACGGCCGGTCGCACCACGCTGACCGGCGAGGGCCTGCAGCACGCGGACGGGCACTCCCCCCTGCTCGCGGCGACGAACCCGGCGGTCGTGCACTACGACCCGGCGCACGCCCACGAGGTCGCGCACATCATGCAGTCGGGCCTGAAGCGGATGTACACCGTCACCGACGAGCACCCGCTCGGCGAGGACGTCATCTTCTACGTGACGGTCTACAACGAGCCGGTCTCGCAGCCCGCCGAGCCCGAGGATCTCGACCTCGAGGGTCTGCTCAAGGGCATCTACAAGTTCGGCAGCGGCCCGGACCTCGGCGGCGCGCCGAAGGTGCAGCTGCTCGCGTCCGGCGTCGGCTTCCCGTGGATCCTCGAGGCGCAGAAGATGCTCGCCGAGGACTGGGGCGTCAGCGCGGACCTGTGGTCGGTGACGTCGTGGAACGAGCTCGCCCGTGACGCGATCGCCAGCGAGCGCGACGCGCTGCTGCACCCGGAGGAGAGCCCGCGGCTCCCGTTCGTGACCGGCCGCCTGGACGGCGCCCCCGGCCCGTTCGTGGCGGTCTCGGACTACATGCGGGCGGTGCCGCTGCAGATCGCGCGCTGGGTCCCCGGCGACTTCCACGTGCTGGGCACCGACGGCTTCGGCTTCGCCGACACCCGCCCGGCGGCGCGACGGTTCTTCAACGTCGACGCCCCCTCAGTCGTGGTGCAGGCGCTGCAGGCGCTGGCCGCGCGCGGCCAGGTCAAGCCGGAGACGGTGATCGAGGCCTTCAACCGCTACCGGATCAACGACCCGACCGCGGTGCGCGGGGTTCTGCAGGAGGGCGGCGACGCGTAGGCGGTCCGTCAGGCGATCGGACCGGCAGCCGCCGGCACCAGCTGGAGCTGCTCGGTGACCGGGGTCGACGGACCGTTGCGCAGCAGCGTGCGCCAGCGGCCGCGGTGGTAGGTGGCCGGCCGGGTGGAGCGGATGAAGTCGTTGACGATCTTCACGAACCGCTCGGGGTGGTCCTTGTGCGGGAAGTGGCCGGAGTTGCCGAGCACCTCGACGTGGGCGCCGGGCGCGATGACCGCGGCCCGGTCCGCGTGCTCGACCGGGATCACCCTGTCCTCGGTGCCCCAGACGACCAGCATCGGCATCTCGCGGGTCAGGTAGGCCCGGTCGACCATCGTCACGATCTGACCCCGTACGTCGACCACGGCGCGCACCACGTGCGAGATCGCGGCCCGCGCTCCCGGGTCCTTGAACGAGTCGTAGATGTCGGCGACCTCGTCGAGGTCGTGGGTCAGCGCCAGGCCGCTGCGGGAGAGCGCCCGCATGCCCGCCATGCCGATGTGACGGACGCCCGGGACGGTGAGCACCGACATCGCCAGCTTGAAGCCGGGCAGCGAGACCGCGCGGATGATCGGGG